>CALWZB010000120.1 GCA_944385915.1 uncultured Clostridia bacterium
GATCCTTCATATTCACACCATAGATCTGGCCGTCGTAAATATATTTGCCGCTTTCCAAAGCAAATTGACCGCCGCCGGAATAAACATAGGTACTGTAGATGGGCATGACCGCGGTCACTTCCTCTAAATTCCTGAAATTTTCCAGCATGGTGTCATCAAGTGGATCCAAGTCGGCGTTCCCGCTCCAGTTATAGATGGTGATCAGCGTCAGATCCCCCATCTGTGCCAAAGCGGCGTCGGTCGCCTGCTGCATGCCAATGCCCAATGAAATCATAACCACTATAGCGCAGGTTCCGATTACCACACCGACCACCGTCAAAAGGGTACGCACCTTTCGTTTCCAAAGATTCGACAGAGCCATCAAGAGCATATCTTTCAGTTTCATGTTCTGCCCCCGTTTTTAGTCGTCGTAATCCTCGTCCGCTTCCAACGCTTTCTTTGCTTTTTTCTTTTTGATCACCACGATCATGATCGCAGCGGTACCAACTACCGCAACACCGATCAATACATAGCCCCACCATGGGAAGCCGCCTTCCCCCGGCATAGGCTCTACCGGCATATCGTCGATGACCGGTTCATCCATAATCATTTCCAGCACTTCCACCGAGAAATCCTGAAGTACTTCTTTTTGCTGTCCATTGGCGTCCTCATAGGTGAATTTAAGCTGCCCTTCCAAGGTACCCACCTCGGTGGGAGAAAACTCGAACTCATAGCTGTCTCCGGCGCCGGAGTCCACATTTCCGATATATACGCTGGATTCCGCCGTGGTAAGGTTGCCTATCAGCTCAATCTGCAAATTATAAATGGTGCTCTTGCCTTTGTTGGTATAGGACATGGATACATATCCGCTATTGCCCATATAAATGGGGCCCCATGCGTTGACATCGCCCACTTCAAAACGGTCGGGCTGGGTCACCGGGATGGTAATGGTTTCAACTGCATTGATGGATTCTCTGGTGTCGTTGACCACCGCCTCATAAGTACAATCCAAGTCGATACCATACGATTTGGGCGTCGCGTCGCTCCGTACCGTCAGTTCGATGGATTCTTCAAAAACGCCGCCGGCTGCCACTCTCTCCACAAAGAAGGTGTTACTGGAATTTGCGGGTGTAAATGCGCCGCTGTCCGTCCCGCTGGCAGGAGAGGAAATCACGATCTTGACGTTCTCGATAGCGGTCTTTCCCGTATTTTTCATCCGAATGGTCAAGGGGAAGGTGGAACCGCCCTCTACCGATTCGCCGCCAAAATCATAGCTTTCGATGACGATCAAGGGTTTGCTGTCACCGGCCTCTGACGACGTGCCGCCAGTGCTTTGTACGGGGATAAAAACCTTAGATGCACTCTCCCCGCCTCCGCCGGAAAGGGAAACATCCAAAATGCTGTTGCCGCTGCTCATACCGGACGCCGCCAGCAGGTTATAGGTCACATTCACCGTAGCGCCGGGAGCGATCTTGGAAAGGGTCCGGGAATCCAACCCGCCGTTTACAGTGATCCCCTCGGTGGAAAGGCCGTTTAACGTAACCAAAGCGTCGGAAACATCGCCGCTCCCGTTGTTTTTGATCTGAAGCGTCAGAGTAAACGCCGATCCCGCGCTTACCGTTTTGGGGTTGACGGTATAAGACGCCACAATCAGCTTTCCGCTGCCGCCGCCGTCTCCGCCGTTGACCCGAAGGTTAAAACTTAACGATTCGGTAAGCCCCTTTTGGGTGTAAGTATCGTAGGTTACCGTCAATTCCACCGGATAAACGCCGCTCGCCGCTTCCGCTCCCGCCGAAACGTCTAATTTCAAAAGCATCTCCTTATTACGGCCAACCGATCCGAAATCCTGTGAGGGAGAAAGGGTGTTGAAATAAATGCCTTCCGGGAGCTTCGCCGCGATCTTTACATTGCGCATAGTACCTCCCCCACTATTTACAAGAGGAATCTCCAGCACTTTGCTCTCTCCGGCGGAGATTTCCGGAAGGGCCGTATCTCCTTTGATGGAAACAGTGCTTCCGGTGCCGCTGGGACCGGGGTCTGGACTGTCGTTGGAGGAAGTATCATCCTCTATCACTGCGAAGCCGCTGTAAGAGCCGGTGGCTACAACCCCGTTACTGTAAGATGCGGAAAAAGAAACTCCCGCTGTGCCCCGACCGGCATAATGAAGCATATTCGCCGGGATGGTAAAGGTAAAAGTCGCGGTGGTTCCGCTGACTGTATAAGAAGTATTCCCCTGATACTGGCCGCTAAGGCCTCCGGTACCATATGCGGTCACAGAGACCGTACCCGCAGACTGGAACGTGTTGTCCGTATGTAAAACCGTAAGTGTTAAAGCCGGTACCGCCGAGCTGGTGATGGTGCCGGCGGCACTCCCCATCGCCTCCGCTTCTCCGGCTGCGACCGCCGTCTTTCCAAAGGGCAAAGCCGCCATCAGCACCGCAAACACCATCAGCAGTGAAAACCACTTTACCCCTATGTTTTTCCTTTTCATAGCATATCCTCCGTTCCCCGTTATATTGCCTCAGCGACATCCGCCGCCGGGAAAATGCTTTCATTCTTTTCATCGCTTTGAATATTGCCGTCCAAAATCCGAACGATACGGTCGGCGTAAGACGCGATCTCCTGGTCATGAGTCACCAAAAGCAGTGTCTCTCCATGCTCTCTGGCCATCCCCACCATAATTTCCATGACCTCTCTGGTGGTTTTGCTGTCCAGATTTCCGGTAGGTTCGTCGGCAAAAACCAGCTTGGGCTTCGCCACAAACGCCCGGGCAATGCCTACACGCTGCTGCTGACCGCCGCTCATTTGAGTGGGACGGTGCTTCATCCGATCCTTAAGCCCCACCGCTTTTAAAAGCTTTTTGGCTTCCTTGTCCCGCTTTGACCGGGAGACTCCTTTAAAAAGCAAAGGCATCGCTACATTTTCAAGCGCCGTCTGAGACGCGATCAAATTATAGGACTGAAAAACAAAGCCTATGTTCTGCTGACGGAAAAGCGCCAGCTCCTTTTCGTTCATTGCGGTAATGTTTTTTCCCGCAATCCATACGCTTCCTCTGCTTGGCTTCTCTAATCCAGCCATAATGTTGAGCAGCGTCGATTTTCCCGAACCGGAGGTGCCAAGGATGCAGCAAATCTCCCCTTCTTCGATCTCCAAGTTGATCCGATTCAATGCTACGACCCGCTCCTTATCGATCCGATACACCTTTCGGATATCCCGCACCGATATGAGACTCATATTTTCTCCTCCTTTCTGTACCCAATTTATGGTACCCATTCTATCATAACCTACCTTTTTCCACAGTGTCAATTACAGGCGGGTTACAATATACCGCTTTGTTCCCAAGCAAGATACGATCTTTCGCTCAGGTATGTTGCAATTATTTCCAGCAATCCCAAATTATTTTTTTCACCAACGCGCCGGCCAAGATATATCCGGCTACCGGCGGACAAAAAGAGATGCTTCCCGGGGCGTACCTTCCGGAATCAGAAACGACGCCTTTGGCGGGAAGCTCTCTGGAATAGACGACGGGCTGATGAAAAAGATTCCTTTTTTTCAGTTCTCTTCTCATCACCCGTGCAAGCCCGCATCCGCCATATTTTGCCGTCTCCTCGATATCTCCCACGCAAAACGCGGTGGGATCCAGCCGGTTGCCTGTACCCAGCGCCATCAAAAGGGGGATCTTTTTTCTCGCCGCTTCTTGGGCAATCCAAAGCTTTGAAGTGACCGTATCGATACAGTCGGCGATATATTGGGGGTTTTCCTCCCATAACCGGTCCGCCGTCTCCTCCGAAAGAAAAACATCCTTGGTTACGATCTCGCAATCCGGGTTGATGGAGGAAAGCCTTCTTTTCCATGCATCCGTCTTTTTTTGTCCCACCGAATCTATGCAGGCGATAAGCTGGCGGTTTCGGTTGGTGTCGCTGATCACATCGCTGTCAACTAAAATCAGTTTTCCCACACCGCACCGGCAAAGCCCCTCGCATACAGCGCCGCCGACCCCTCCAAGCCCCAGCACCGCCACCGACGCCTCTTTCAGTTTTTTGGTATTTTCCTCTCCAATCAAAAGATTTTGACGCGAAAGCCAGTCCATAAAACCTCCACACAGCAAAAGGCGCTGTAAAAGGAAATTCCTCTTACAGCGCCCCGTTCTTTAAACATCTCCACCCTGCCGTCGGACGGCGAAATAAACCCGCTTCTCAGCAGGTGGGTTTTTTCCCAAACGCTTCTCGCTCCCTTCTTCCTCGCGGCTCTTGCGTCCGCGCGGGAGGTCTGCAGTCCACATTCGGAGATAAAATCCCGTTTTATTCATGTTCGGATTTAAAATAGCCGTCCTGATTCGAACAAGGCAGATAGGGTTTAACCTTGTAGCAAGTATAACAAAAACAAAATGAATTGTCAATAGTTTTTTTATTACAAAATCATTTCCGTTTTTTTCAACAGTTTTGCCAGAAAATTGTCAAAGTCAAAGAAATCAGTTATTTTGGGAAATTACTCCTCGTCCTCGTCTTCGTCCTCGTCCTCATCGTCGAACATGGCACTGAGGCGGTCGATAAACAAAGCACCGATGCGTTCGTACTCCGCGTCGTCTTCAATGGTAGCCATATACATTTCCCCGTCGACTTCCTCCTCAACCAGCACCACCAGCTCGCCGTCGCTGTCCAGCTGCTCCTTGGGGTCTTCAAAATAGGGCGTCAGGGCATAATATACCTTATCGTCTACTTCCATGGAATCCAGCATCTCAAAAACCTGTTCTTTTCCTTCTTCATCCACCAACGTATAGAGATTGGCGCCGCCCATTTGCTCTTCCATAATTGCCTCCCGATTCATTGTTTTTTTTATTGTACGACAGGCGCTCCCCTTTGTCAAGGGTGCTCCACCAAAGTCGCGCCGGCGATCCGGCTGGTCCAGTCGCCCATATCTCCGGTAAAGCCCTTTAACCTTGGAGAGTAGTAATCGGTCTCGGTGATAACACCAATCAGTTTCCCCGGCGCCTTTTCATAAAACAGGCGCTGAAACTCAATAAAATGCTCCAAATACCGGTCGGTATCGTAATATCCCCGCTCATTCATCAGGCGCAAAGCCAAATGCAGCTCCTCGTCCGAGAAGACTTTCTTCTCTTCGTTGAAAAAAAACTGGGGCGAAAGGCTCTCCTTCTCTATAACGATATCGGCTTCCTCTTGGTTTTCCACATACTCTAAAACGATCCCCATCGGTCCGTTGGCTAAAAGGTATATCGTCTCATTCGCCAGCTCGTAATCGCCGGAAATAGTGGCGGTAAAATATTCATAGTCGGGAAACTCGCCGGTGACAGTCCCAATTCCAGGGACAAAACGGTAGCCCTCTTCACCGAAAAGAGCCGCGATCTGGTCATAATCGTAAACGTAATAGGATAATCCCAAAACATCATCCCGCGTGACCGGATATCCCTCCGGGTCCACATATCCTCGCGCTTCGCCGAATCCATATTCATCATAATTCAAGAGCCGGCAAAATGCCTTCCGCAGGGCGAGAGAAGAAAACGGTCCGTCCTCGGAAAAGGTAACGGTGACACCCGTCCCGCTGGAAACGGTAACGGAATGGAGTTTTCCCTCTGCAGTTGCCGCCGAAAGAGCGTCGTTCTCCTCGATTGACGGAATCAGATCCACTTCCCCCGAAAGCAGAGCTTCTGCTGTCACCAGCTCCCGTTTTAAAATCAGATACTCCGCCCCGTAAAGATTTTCCTTTCGGTTGGGGTTCGCTTTTAAAACCACCTCGCTGTCGGTGCAGCTTTCCACATAAAATCCGCCGCAGGTCACCGAACGCTGGGTGACCGACGTGATCCAGGAAAGGTCAAACTCCATCGTCAGTCTGGCGCCGTCCGCGGTATTTTCCACCGGCGCTTGCATCTCGCCTAACTTCAAAGGAGAAACGCTGGTATAAAACAGCTCGTAAAAATCGGGAAGGTCCTCGCTTCGGATCCGAAGATACAGCCGGTTGCCGCTGGTCCAAACGCCGTAAAAGCAATCGCTCTCGCCGGATACATATTCATCATACCCCATGATCATACTGTAATCCGGGGTAAGGGTATTGGAAATTCCTTCCTGTCTGCAATACCGGTCATACTCCGCCGCGCAAACCACCGACAGCATATAATCCTCCGCTTTTACCGGCTCGCCGTTGCTGTAACAAAGGTCAGACAAAAGGGTAAAGATATAGGTCCTTTCCCCGTTTTGACCTTCTGCGGTGGTAAAGCTGGAACACGCCGCCGCGTTTACACTATACAGCCCGTCTGTTCCTTTGACGGTAGTCGCCAAACCGGTGGTCAGCGACAGCACGTCCCTTTCCAAACGATCCGTATCCCCCTCAAGATAGCCCACTACGATCTCCCCGGAAAAGGCAGAACCCTTATCTTCAGGCTGAGAAAATTCGGGCAAAGCGCATGCACTGAACAATAAAGTCACAAAAAGACATAAAGCCAATATTTTCTTTTTCATATTCCCCTCGCAAGTAATATTTTCCTCTATTATATAAAAATCCAACAAAAATTTCAACCATCCTCACCCCGGGAAAGAAAATTCTTCTCCACCTTGAATCCAAAGCGGGGATATGCTAAGATAAAAGGGAAAAATAATTCCAGGAGGTGCCTATGCTGTTTTATTTTCCCAGCTGTAATTTTACCGCCGATCATCCCGAATTGAGCAAACGGATCGTCCGGTACGTCAGAGAGAATTTTTCCGCATCCGTTGCAGGCTGCTGCCGCCCGGGGCATCAAAAGCCCTCCGCGGGAGATACTGCCCTTACCGTCTGTACCACCTGTGGGATTATTCTGCGGGAGACCCGAAAGGACATCAAGGAAATGAATCTGGTCTCCTTGATCGCCGGCCTGGCCGATTTTCCCTACCCGGATTATACCGGCGCCTCTGTGGTGGTTCAGGACTGCTTTAAGGCGAGAGGGTGCGACGACCTTTTTGACGCCGTCCGAACGGTGCTGCGGCGGATGAATATCGAGATCATCGAACAGCCTCTCAACCGGAACCTGACTGAATTTTGCGGCGTTTTCCGGTTCAATCCAATGCTGGAAAAAAATAAGGAGATCGCCCCCGGCTATTTTGACGGCGACGTCAAGCCGTTTTTACTGCCATGTGACAAAGAAGAGCAAAAACGGCGGTTGGCCGCCCATGCCGCGCCCTATGCCGGAAAAAAGATCGTCTGCTACTGCAATTCCTGCCTGAACGGTTTAAAGCAGGCGGGAGCCGACGCCGTCCATCTGCTGGAGCTTTTATTTCAATAAAAAAGAATCTGTCCTTTTTTCAAAAAAAGATTGACAAAAGAATCACAATATTTTATAATAATTATAAAATACAACCTGTAAAAAAGGACAATATTATGGAGGAATGGTTATGTACTGCATCCGAAAAGTTACCGACGATCTGACCTGGGTGGGAGGAAACGACCGCCGCCTCGCCCTTTTCGAGGGGGTTTACCCCATCCCCCGGGGCGTTTCCTATAACTCCTACCTTCTTACCGATGAAAAAACCGTTTTGTTCGATACGGTAGACCATGCCGTAAGCGGCGTTTTCTTTGAAAATGTGACCGCGGCTTTGAACGGGCGGCCGCTGGATTACCTGGTGGTCCATCATATGGAACCGGATCATTCCGCGACGGTGGCCGAAGTATTATCTCGTTATCCGGAAGCGAAAATAGTCTGCAACGAAAAAATCGCAGGTATGATGAACCAGTTTTTTGGATTTGACCAAAAAGACCGTCTCTATCTTGTCAAAGAAGGGGACAGCCTCTCTACCGGAAAGCACAATCTGGTGTTTGTAATGGCACCCATGGTTCATTGGCCGGAGGTCATGGTCTCCTTCGATACCACGGACGGCATTTTGTTCTCCGCCGACGCGTTTGGCACCTTCGGCGCCATCAACGGCGCTCTCTTCGCCGACGAAGTGAATTTTGAACGGGATTACCTGGATGAAGCGAGACGGTATTATACCAATATCGTCGGAAAATACGGTCCCCAGGTCCAAACCCTGTTAAAAAAGGCTGCGACGCTGGATATTAAGATGATTTGCCCGCTCCATGGCTTCGTCTGGCGGAAAAACCCGGGCGATTTTATCGAAAAATACGTTAAGTGGGCCACCTATACTCCAGAAGAAAACGGCGTTATGATCGCGTATGCATCCATCTACGGCCACACCGGAAACGCCGCGGACATCCTCTCCTGCCGGCTTCGGGAAAAAGGGATCCCCACGGTGATGTTCGACGTGTCTGTGACCCATCCTTCCGAGATCGTAGCGGCCGCTTTCCGGTTCAGCCATCTTGTTTTTGCGGCTCCTACCTACAACGCGGGGATCTTTGTGACCATGGAAACCCTTCTTCACGATCTTGCCGCCCACAACATCCAAAACCGGACGGTGGCTTTGATCGAAAACGGTTCCTGGGCGCCCACCAGCGGAAAGCTGATGCGGGAGATCTTGGAAAAATGCAAGAATATGACCTTTATGGACCAACCGGTCTCTATCCGTTCCGCTGTGACTGCACAGGGTGCTGAGAGCCTGGATGCTCTGGCAAAGGCCATTGCGGACACCTTCCCCAAAGAGGAAATCACAAAGCCCGCGGGCGAAATTTCTTCCAATGCCTTCTTTAAACTGTCCTATGGTGTTTTTGTCCTTTCCGTCAAAGACGGGGAGAAGGACAACGGCTGCATCATCAATACCGCGATCCAGATCACCGAAGCGCCCCACCGGATCGCTTTCGCCGTCAATCGTTCCAACCTGACATGTGAACAGCTTCAAAAAGGAAAGGACTTTACCCTTTCCATCCTTTCTACCGAAACCACCTTCGAGCCCTTTGAGCGGTTCGGTTTCCACAGCGGAAGAGATACCGATAAATTCCAGAATGTTCCCGAGGTCCGGGCGAATAACGGCGTTCGCTATGTGACAGAGGGCGTCAACGCAGTGCTGGCCGGTACGGTGGTCCAAAGCTACGATTACGGGACTCATATCCTGTTTGTCGCCGACGTGACCGAAGCGCTGCTTCTCGCCGACACCCCCAGCGCCACCTACCAGTACTACTTCGATCATATCAAGCCGAAGCCTCCGGTGCTGGAAGAAAAGAAAGGTTTCGTCTGCAAAATCTGCGGCTATATTTATGAAGGGGATACCCTTCCCGCCGATTTTATCTGCCCCTTATGTAAACATGGCGCCGAAGACTTCGAGCGAATCGGGTAGGATCATTCTTTATAACCATTTACTGACCCACAAAATAAACTCCTGTGGCGTTTGCCCCGGGAGTTTATTTTTTACTGATTTAACCACTCCATTTATATACAAAGTGTGAATTTTGTGTCGAAAAAATATCTTTTCTTTTTTATTTTGAAAAAAATATTCTTTTATGGCGTAGAATATGGAAAAAAGGTGGGGAGGGATACGCTATGGAAGACATTGAACAGCTGCTATGGGACTTAGGTATCGGCGCCCGTTATCGGGGTTTTTGGTACAGCGCCGCCGCGTTAAAGCTTTCCGTCAGTGATCCGACGCGGCTGTCGTCGATCAAAAAGAGCGTCTATCTTCCGGTAGCAAAACAGTATCAAACCACCTGGGAGAATGTGGAGCGAAATATCCGCACTGCCGTCCGGATCTGCTGGGAACAGGGAAACCGGGAATTGTTGGAGGTCATGGCTGGAAGGACCCTTTTTGTAAAACCGACGGTTTGTGAATTTCTCGATATCGTCACCAATTACCTTTTAAGGAAAACGGAACATTTTTGATTCGAAACAGCAAAGCCGCCCCGAAAGGGGCGGCTTTGCTGTCTGTAACCAAAAAAATTAAAATTCTGAATTCCGATAAATCTTCATCATCTCATTTAAAACGTCCAAATGAGAAAAATCTTTATTATAAACGATTTTTGTCTCCCGGACCATACTCAAATTTTCTATGGGAAGCGCTGTAAGCTTCCCTTTTTTCAGTTCATCCATACATGCGCTTCGCGGCAAAATCGAAACTCCCAGATTTTTCCGGATCAGATCCTTGATGGTGGCAATATTGTCTACTTCCAAAGTTATGTTAAAATTTGCCGTCGATTCGTTATTGCTCTCTAACGCCGATTCTAATAAGATCCGGGTAGCGGAAGAAGGGGTTCGCAAAATCATTTTCTGCTTTTTTAATTCATTTAATGTAACTACTCCCTTTTTGGCCAAAGAATTGCTGTTTGACATAATACACATCAGGTAATCGGTGTCCAAAATCATAGACGAAAAATGAGGGTTATTCAAAGCACCGTCAACAATTGCCAAATCGATCTCATAATTTTCCAGCATATCATAAAGATTATTTATGGTATCTGTAAAAAGTATAATCCGAATACCGCTGTGCTGACTGCTGTACTTGGCCAAAGCAGCCGCCGTTAAATTGCTTTCCGACGTATGGGTGATCCCTACCCGAAGCACCGAAATATGCTTTTCCGAGTTTTCCAGCTCCAGCTGCATTTTGGTGGTCAACGACTTCATCCGCCGGGCATATTTAACGACGATCTCCCCTTTGGAAGTCAGCTTTAATCCCGATTTTCCCCGAACGAATAAAGGCGCGCCGATTTCCTCCTCCAGCTGGCGGATATGATGGCTCACTGCCGGCTGTGTCATAGAAAGCGACTGAGCCGCTTTGGTAAAATTTTGATGCTCCACTACTGACAAAAGAGTTTCTATTTTATGGTCCAGCATACAATCACCATTCCGTTTATTTATACTATATAAAAAGGATATAATTGGATTTTATCAAAAGAAAAGTATATCATAAGTGTACCGTTTTTTCAAGGGAACAGCACCGCTGCTTTCTTTTTTGTTTAAGAAACAACAGAAAGGGAGAATATTATGACAGCTTTGCTTCAGCAGCTTTCGAATCCATTGACATCCAATCCGGTTTCTTCTATCATCATCTCTGTATCCTTAATGCTCATTGGCGGATTTGCGGCGACACGGATCACCAAACGGCTTCATCTTCCCAACGTCACTGCTTATATTGTGGCAGGTATTTTGATGGGACCTTATTGCCTGCATCTGATCCCCGACACCATGATAGAGGGTACGGATTTCATCGCCGACATCGCGTTAGCATTTATCGCTTTCGGAACCGGCGAATTTTTCCGATTTTCCACTTTGAAGAAAAGCGGCGGCAAAGTCCTTGTAATCACGGTGCTGGAAGCTTGTCTCGCCTCGGTGCTGATCTTTGCCGTTACCTTCTGGGGCATGGGGCTTTCCCTTCATTTTTCCGTGGTCCTTGCCGCCCTCGCATCCGCAACAGCACCGGCATCCACCGTAATGACCATCCGCCAGACCCATGCGAAAGGCGATTTTGTAGATACTCTCTTACAGGTCGTTGCATTGGACGATGTCGTCGGACTTGTTGCCTACAGCATCGCTATTTCAGCGGCGACTGCATCCCTTACAGGAAGCTTCCATGCCGGGGACATCCTTCTCCCTCTACTGGTCAATACCTCTGTTTTCCTTTTGGGAGGATTGTTCGGGTTGTTTTTGAAACTGCTTCTCCAAAAGCGCTCCACCGACAACCGCCTCATCGTTTCGGTGGCGATGCTGTTCGCTTTTTGCGGCATTTGCGCCCTGCTGGATGTCTCGCCCCTGCTTGGCTGTATGTCAATGGGTATGGTCTATATCAATCTTTCGGATGACGAGCGCCTTTTCCAACAGCTGAACTATTTCAGCCCGCCCATTCTCCTTTTGTTTTTTGTCCGTTCCGGATTGAATTTTAACTTAAATGCACTGTTTCACCCTTCGGGAAACGTCGGCGGGATCTCTCTTTTCGTAATCGGAGTGGTATACTTTATCGTCCGGATCCTCGGAAAATATGCCGGCGCGTTTTTGGGATGCCTTCTTGCGAAAAAATCCGCCCCGGTCCGAAATTACCTGGGGTTAGCGCTCATCCCTCAAGCCGGCGTCGCCATCGGTTTAGCCGCTATCGGCGCCCGCACCCTGGGAGGTGAAACCGGGAACGCGCTGGAGACCATCATCCTGGCATCCAGCGTTTTATACGAATTGATCGGGCCAGCCTGTGCCAAATTGGCTTTATTTCGTTCCCATGCCTATTCGGATAAATTAGAAGATCTGGTTCCTCTGGAGCCAAGCGAAGATCCTTCCGGCGTGCCCAACGAGGTAGAGCTTTTGATCCAGCGGATCCAGGCCATCCAAAAGGAGCTCCCCAGGCGCGAGCCTTTCCTTTCTCCCGAAGAAAAAGCCTTTACCGAAGCGGCGCAGGAGCAATACCGCCTGATGCGGCAAATGCTCACTCACCCCAGCCGAAAAGGAGGTACCCACCAATGAATATCTTACAGTTGGCGCACATCACCGACCCTATTGCTGATTTTCTTGGGAGCTGGTCCCAGGAGCTTAACGTATTTTCCATTCTTTTCCGGATCACTTTGGTGATCGTCCTTTCCTCTATTGTCGGATGTGAACGGGCGAGCAAACGCCACTCGGCCGGCCTTCGGACTTTTGTACTCGTCTCTTTTACATCGGCTACTGTCACTCTTTTGGATCTCTTTTTTGCCCAAACATTTTCCTTGGGTGTGCCGATGCTGTCTGCGGCAACCATTGTTGCGGCCGCGTTAATGAGCGGAAACTCCGTCCTCTTCAGCTCCCGCAAACAAATCAAGGGGCTTACCACTTCGGCGGGACTCTGGAGCTGCAGCATTTTAGGCTTCGCCGCGGGCGCCGGTCTTTACACCGTAACTCTGATCCTGTTCGCCTTCCTTTTATCGATCTTAGCAGGACTCCCATCCTTTGAGACCTATTTGAAAAACCGCTCCAACCATTTTGAGATCCATTTGGAGCTGACCGACAGCCGTTACCTTCAGGAATTTATCGCCGTCATCCGGCGGCTTGGGCTTCGCATCGACGATATGGAAGCCAACCAGGCATATCGGGGATCAGGACTGAGCGTCTACACCATCACGCTGACGGTATTCAGTCCGGAACTGAAAAAATATAAGACCCATCGGGAAATTGTGGAAGCCATCCGTTCCCTGGATTATATCTACCATATCGAAGAGCTGAATTGAAAAACTCCGGCAGGGGATCCCTGCCGGAGTTTTTGTTTACTTAAAAAAGAGAGGCAATTTTTCCAGATAAGCGATATCCTTTCGGTCCGCCGCATCGCCTTCTGCCAATACCGCCGCTTCGCAGACCACGGTTCCGCCGGCCCGTTCCACTAAGGTGATCAGCGCTTTCAGTGACTCGCCGGTGCTGATGACATCGTCCACGATCAATACCCGTTTGCCGTTCAGCCGCTCCTGATCATCCTTACCGAGATAAAGATGCTGGCTGTTTTGGGTGGTAATGGAGTTGACCTCCACCGAGATGGGATCAATGGTATATACCTTGATACTCTTTCTCGCTACCACATAATTTTTGCCGCTCTGTCTCGCCATCTCGTACGCCAGGGGAATACCCTTGGATTCCGCCGTAATCATAACGTCGAATTCGGGGGCTTTTTCCAAAAGCTCTTTTGCACAAGCCACCGTCAGCTCCACATCGGAAAACATAATGAAAGCGGCGATGTCCATATGTTCATCTACGGCGCAAAGGGGAAGCTCCCGCTTCAATCCCGCTACTTCAAGAGTATAATACTCCATAATCAAGACTCCTTTTTCTGTCTGTTTCCGCTCAAATTATCCGGGAGGCCAGGAAAGATTTCTTCCCGCCAGCACATGGTAATGAAGGTGTCCCACCGTCTGGCCGCCTTCCTCGCCGCAGTTGGTCACCACCCGGTACCCCTTTTCCAGCTTCAGTTCTTTGGCCAGCATCGCGATCACCGAAAAGATCTTGCCGACCACCCGCTCGCTTTTTTCATCGATCTGGTCCGGTCCGGAAATATGCATCTTCGGAACGACGAGAAAATGGACGGGAGCCTGCGGCTCGATGTCGTAAAAGGCATACACGTCTTCATCTTCGTAGAGCTTTTTCGAAGGGATCTCTCCGGCGATGATCTTGCAAAATAAACAATCCATGCCAATGCTCCTTTCCTTTTTGAACTTATTCTTTCACCATATCCTCAATTAAAGGCACTAACGCCTGGAAGGCTTGTTGGATCAGCGCCGGATCCTTGATTCCGCCCATAGCCGAATCCGGACGTCCGCCGCCCTTGCCGCCGGTTTTTTCACAAACCGCCTTGATGATCTTTCCGGCATGGATCCCCTTCTTTACCGCTTCGGCGCCTGCCGCACAGTAAAAATTGGGTTTCTCCTTGCCGCCGCAAAACAGCGCGCAGATTAAAGGATTCTGATCCTTGAGCTTATCGCCCATCGCCCGGAGCATATCGGCGCCAAGCTCCTCAAAGGTGGCGGAAACGACGGTAATGCCCTTGACCTCCACCGCATGCTCCAAAAGGTCTCCCGTTTGAGCCGACGCGATCTTCCGGTTAAGGCGATCGATCTCCCGATCCTTTTCTTTCAGCTCCAAAAGCACTCCCTCACAGCGGGACGCAAGCTCCCCAGGGGTGGTTTTTAGCAGACCTGCCGCCTGATCCACCGTCGTTTTCAGGTGGGAAAACTCCGACAGAGTGTTGAAGCCGGTATAGGCTTCGATCCGGCGTACGCCCGCCGCCACCGAGCTTTCGGAAATGATCCGGAACAGTCCCAGCGCGCCGGTGTTCTTGACATGGGTACCACCGCAAAGCTCCAGCGAAAAATCTCCCGCCTTCACGACCCGGACCGTAGCACCGTATTTTTCCGAGAACAAAGCCATGGCACCTTGTTTTCTCGCTTCCTCAAGAGAGGTTTCAAAATTGTCCACCGGAAGGCATTCCATGATCTTTTCGTTGACGATCTCTTCGATCGTGCGGATCTGTTCTTCGCTCAGCGCCTCAAAATGGGTAAAGTCGAACCGAACCGCCTTTTCGTCTACAAGCTGTCCTGCCTGATGGACATGATCACCCAGCACCTGACGCAGCGCCGCCTGCAGCAGGTGAGCCGCCGTATGGTTTCGCATAATGGAACGCCGCCGCGCCTCGTCGACTTTCGCGGCCACCGTTTCCTTTTGGGAGATGGTGCCCGATTTGACAAAGCCGTGATGCACCGTCTGGCCGGTGGAAAGTTTTTTCATTCCCGTAACGACGATCTCGCCGTTTTCTCCCAAAACCACACCGGTGTCAGAAACCTGACCGCCGCTTTCGGTATAAAAGGGCGTTTCTTTTAAGAGGAACAAAACTTCTTCCCCTTCGGTGGCCATTTCCTTCTCTTCATTTCCCACTAAAAGCGCATCCAGAGTCGTTTTGACCTCTGTGCACTCGTAGCCTTGGAACCTGGTCTCTTCTTTGGGAAGAGGAAGGTCCTCGGTCTCCCAGGAGGAGCCGCCTCTACTCAAATAATCCTCTCTGGAACGCTTCTTCTGCTCTGCCATATAAAGCTGGAACGCTTCTTCGTCCACCTCGACGCCCTGTTCCTCTACAATATCCATGGTCAGGTCCAGAGGGAATCCATAGGTATCGTACAGCTTGAAAGCGTCTTCGCCGGAAATCTTTGCAAGCTTGCCCGCTTTGACCTCCCCAATCAGTTCCTGGAGCAGCTCCATGCCCTTTCCAATGGTCTTATTAAAGGCTTCCTCTTCATTTTTAATGACCTTTTTAATATAGGACGCCTTTTCCGAAAGCTCCGGATAAGCGCCTTGGTTCTCCGACACTACCGTATCCACGACCTTGTAAAGGAAAGGCTCGTTGATGCCCAAAAGCCGTCCATGGCGGGCTGCCCGGCGCAGCAAACGCCGCAGCACGTACCCTCTTCCCTCGTTAGAAGGGGAAACGCCGTCGCCCAGCATAAAGGTGGTAGAACGGATATGGTCGGTAATGACCCGCAAGGAAACGTCCGACGCTTCGTTTGTATGGTAGGAAACACCGGCGATCTCGCTGATCTTTTTCATGATATTCTGGACGGTGTCCACCTCGAACAGATTATCCACATTCTGCATAATGCAGGCTAACCGTTCCAATCCCATACCGGTGTCAATGTTGGGATGAGGCATCCGCTCATAGTGGCCGTTGCCGTCGGAATCGAACTGGCTGAATACCAGATTCCAAAATTCCACATACCGGTCGCAGTCACAGCCGGGACCGCAGTCGGGTTTTCCGCAGCCGTATTTCTCTCCCCGGTCAAAATAGATCTCGGAGCAGGGGCCGCAGGGACCGGAGCCATGCTCCCAGAAGTTGTCCTCTTTCCCCAAACGGACGATGCGGGAAAGATCGACGCCGACCTCCTTGGTCCAGATGTCAAACGCCTCATCGTCATCCAAATAGATGGTGACCCAAAGCCGGTCCACGGGAAGCTCCAACACCTTGGTAATATATTCCCAAGCCCAGGCTGTTGCCTCATGCTTAAAGTAATCCCCAAAGGAGAAGTTGCCAAGCATCTCAAAATAGGTGCCATGGCGGGATGTTTTTCCCACGTTTTCAATGTCTCCGGTACGGATGCATTTCTGACAGGTGGTCACCCGCACATTGGGAGGGGTCGCCTGACCCAAAAAGTATTTTTTTAACGGCGCCATGCCCGAGTTGATGAGCAAAAGACTGGTGTCATCCTTGGGAGGGATAAGAGATGCGCTGTCCAAACGGGTATGGCCCTTTCCTTCGAAAAACGAGAGAAAAGACTCCCTCAATTCGTTGAGTCCGGTCCATTTCATAAGGTATCGTTCCTTTCTTTTCCTGAAATTTTACAAAACAAAAAGCCCCGCCCCTTATGGGACGAAGCTAAAACTCCGTGGTACCACCCAAATTGCGAAAAATCGCCGCTCTTTTCCCTTAACGCGGGAAGCTCGTTGCGGATTAACGCAAAGGCTCCAAGACGGCCCGAAAAGCGCTCTTTGAACCCTTCCACCCACCGGGTCCTCGCTGAAAAAAAGCGGCTTTTCTTCTTCTCTTCTTAGCCGGTACTTTATTTCCACCAAGCATTATAGCACGCTTATATTCCCTTGTCAACCAAAAGCGCTATTTTCGGAGGATCTTGTCGAGGGCTTTCCCTTTGGCAAGCTCATCCACAAGCTTATCCAAATACCGGATCTTTTGCATCAGAGGATCCTTGATCTCCTCTACTCGGATACCGCAAATCACACCCTTGATCTTGTCACAGTTGGGATTCATCTTCGGCGCCTGTTCAAAAAAAGTCCGATAATCGGTTTCATCTTTAAGGATCCGATCCAGCTGTTCTTTGGAATATCCGGTGAGCCAGAAAACGATCTCGTCCACCTCCTGCTGGGTCCGGCCTTTTCGCTTGGCCTTTTGCGACAGCAGGGCATACCCCTTGCAAAAGGGCATAGAAAACACTTTCTCCGCTTCCACGATCTCTCCCTCCCTTCCTGATTTTAAAACATCCGGTTTCCTTTGTCAACAAAAAGAAGCTTGACATTCGTACGAAATCATACTATAATTGGGTACGATTTCGTACAAAGGAGCGATACCATGTCCATAGGTCCTACATCCGAACTCAAGCGGATCAACTATCTCACCGCCGAGATCGACGCCGCCTATCACCAGGCGTCCTTAAAGCTCGGACTTTCCGACAGTGAATCCATGATCCTCTACGCCATCTGCAACCAGGGGGAGGAATGTCTGTTACAGGACATTTTGCGCCTTTCCGGGATGCGAAAGCAGACGGTCAACTCCGCCCTTCGAAAGATGGAATCGGAGCATCTTCTCTACCTGGTCACCGCCGATGGGAAAAAGAAAAAAGTCTGCCTGACCCCGGAAGGAAAAGCGCTGACGGAACGAACTACCCTGCGCCTGATCCAAATGGAAAACGAGATCTTCGGCGCATGGTCCAAAGAGGACCGGACCCGTTATCTGGAACTGACCCAAAAATTTCTATCCGACTTTTTAGAAAAGCTTTTTTCGCTTTCGTAAAGGAGAATCCTATGAACATTCAACTTTCCGATCATTTTACCTACCGGCGGCTGCTGCGCTTTACTTTGCCGTCCATTGTAATGATGATCTTTACTTCCATCTACGGCATTGTGGACGGCTTTTTTGTTTCCAACTTCGTCGGGAAAACCCCTTTTGCCGCCGTCAATTTCATTATGCCCTTTTTGATGATCTTAGGCGCTTTGGGCTTTATGTTCGGCACCGGCGGAAGCGCTTTGATCGCCAAAACACTGGGCATGGGGGAAAAGGAAAAGGCCAACCGCCTTTTTTCCTTTCTCGTCTATATCTCTTTTGCCTCCGGCATAGTCATTGCCGTGCTGGGGCTTCTTTTTCTCCGACCGGTGGCGCGTTTGCTGGGCGCGGAGGGACAAATGTTAAATGACTGTGTAACCTACGGCAAGGTCATCTTGTTAGCGCTCCCCGCCTACATGCTCCAATTCGAGTTCCAAAGCTTCTTTGTCACCGCCCAAAAGCCCCAGCTGGGACTTTTTGTGACCGTCGCCGCCGGCGTGACCAATATGGTGCTGGATGCCCTTCTGGTCGCGGTTTTTCCTCTGGGGCTGGTGGGCGCCGCTGCTGCCACCGCTTTCAGCCAGGTAGTGGGGGGGATCATCCCCTTACTCTATTTCGCCCGCCCCAACAGCAGCCTGCTTCGTCTGGGAAAGACCTCTTTTGACGGAAAGGCGCTGCTTAAAACCTGCACCAACGGTTCCTCGGAGCTTATGAGCAACATCTCCATGTCGGTGGTAAGTATGCTTTACAATATCCAGCTGATCCGATACGCGGGGGAAGACGGCGTCGCCGCTTACGGCGTACTGATGTACGTCAATATGATCTTCCTTTCCACCTTCCTTGGATACGCCGTAGGCACCGCCCCGGTCATCAGCTACCATTACGGCGCCGAACATCATGATGAACTTCGAAGCCTGCGGAAAAAGAGCTTATGGATCATCGGCATCTTCTCGGTAGCCATGGTACTGTCCGCAGAAGTCTTCGCCGGTCCTCTCTCCAAATTATTTGTGGGTTATGATCCGGTGCTTTATGAAATGACCCTGGAAGGATTTGTGATCTACTCTTTCTCCTTTTTGTTTTCCGGGATCGGCATCTTCGGTTCCTCCTTCTTCACCGCGCTGAACAACGGACTGATCTCGGCGCTCATCTCTTTCTTGCGGACACTGGTGCTGCAAGTCGCCGCCGTTTTGCTTTTCCCGATCTTCTGGGGAATCGACGGGATTTGGCTCTCCATTGTAGCGGCGGAATTGATTGCCGCCGGGATCACGGTGCTGTTTTTGATCGCAAAACGCCGCCAGTATCATTACTGAATTCAAAAAAATATCCCAGGCGGATCCTCTCCGCCTGGGTTTTTCTTTATTCTTTCGACGGTTTCTGTGTCTCTTGCAGTTCCTCGGGAAGGGTAATAGGAAGATCCCCTTCCACACCTTCGGTACTGTCGGATTTAAAAAGCACCTTCAGCGTCTGGAAAATCAGCTTAAAGTCTACCCAAACACTGTACTGCTCGATGTAGAGAAGGTCTAACATCAGCTTGTCCCTGGGCGTGGTATTGTACTTGCCCTGGATCTGTGCCAAACCGGTGAGGCCTGCCTTGACCTTTAACCGGTAACGGAACTCCGGAAGCACTTCGATGTATTTTTCGGTGATCTCCGCCTGTTCGGGGCGGGGGCCGACGACGCTCATCTCCCCTTTCAGGATGTTGATAAACTGGGGCAGCTCGTCGATACGGAGCTTTCGAAGGACCCGTCCCACTTTGGTGATCCGGTCGTCATTTTGGGAAGCCAGCCTCTTTTTATACTTATCTGCATCCACGATCATGGTGCGAAATTTCAGTACATTAAACTGTTTGCCGCCCTTGGTCACCCGGGGCTGGCGGAAAAACACCGGTCCCCCGTCTTCCAGCTTGATAGCCAGTGCTTCCATCAGCATAATGGGGCTGAACACCATAAGTCCCACCCCGGAAATCAGGATATCCGTGATCCGTTTTACGATCTCCTGTTCAATGGAAAGTCCGGTAAAATGGGACTTCATTACCGCCACATCATCCACCATGACATGGTGGGCGCTGCGGACAATGATATCGGAAAGCCTGGTGGGAAAGTAGGTGGTACGGTTATGCTTGTAGCAGTATTCCAGCACTTCCTTTCGCTTTTCCGGATCCAGCCCGTAAAGGAAGATGGTCCGATGCTTCCGGATGATCTCCCGCAAATTCTCTTCTTCCACGTCGCAGATAGAGCGGATGTCAAACTGCTTTTTATATTTGTTCACTTTGGAAACAAAGCTCACCAGCCCGTCTTTATCCCCGTAGATTACCAGCGTCGCGCTGGGAGGATTGATGCGAAAATAAAGATAGTGGCCGAAATACACCATCGCAAAGATGCAAACAAGCTGTAAAACGATTACCGCCGCCATCAACCCCAGATCCAGCAGGTAATTTTTGCCTTCAAAGTTGTACCGCATAATGAACATCTGAAAATAGGTGATGAAATCGGTAATGACTGTGGCGATAAAAAGAGGATAAACAATCTCCTTACTTTTTTTCACTCCCAAAGGGATACCGCCGTAGATCTTCACCAGACAGATCATTGCCACCGCGAAGATCGACATGGAAATGGCGGCGGTACGGGAAAAACGGCGCAGCTCCGGCTCCGCAAAGCCGAAAAAGGCAAAAAAGATCACAAACAGCATCGCGAGCAAAAGCCCTTTATAGCAAAAGAGGATGCTTCGCTCCATCTTTTGGACGATTTTTTTAAACATACTGCCTCCCGTATACGGTTTTGTTGTATTGTGTCACTTGTAGCTCATCATACCATATCCGAGCCGAAAAAGCCACCAGCAATCCATGACAAAAAGCCCTTTATTTTTCGGGAAAAACGCCGATCGCTTCACAAAACGCCAGGCAATTGACATTTGCGTCCCATTTGTCCTGAAATTGCCGGAAAGTGGCCTCTTTTTTCTTTTGGATCTTTTCTTTGGGAACCTTGCAAAGGCCTTCCAAAATCTTTCCGAGACGTTTGGCGTCGATATCCTTAGGCAAAAGGAGCCCGGTCTTTTCATCCAAGACATCCTTGACCCCGTCGGAATCCACCGCGCAGATCATAATGCGGTTCGCCATGGCCTCCATGATCGCCGTAGGGACGCTGTCGGAAAGATCAACGCTTACAAAAACATCCACATAGGTGTCCCGGTAGAACTCGTAGATCTCCTCCCGGCTCAGTTCCCCGAAAAACTTATACCGGATCCCCTCTTTTTGTCCCAGCTTTTCCTCGCAATAGGCGGCAAGCTCATTTTTCCTGCTTCCCGTTCCGATATGCACCCATTCGATGGCGCCGCTTTCCACCTCGCTTAAGGCGTCAGCGATCAGGGTAAGCCGTTTGTCATCCTCGATGGGGCAGCAGCTCACCATTCTGAGGAAATACTCGGTGGGAGGAAGGGCGCGGCTCTCCTCCCCCGGATATACGCCGAAAGGAGCCACCTTATACTTTCTGGGATCCCCCGTCGCACCCATAAAATGCTCCAAATAAGCATCCCGCCGCTCCTTGGTGGCAAAATAAATCTCGTCCGCAACCTGATTGATGACATAATTTAAGGTATTGCGCCGTTTTCCCGTCCGGGGATCCATCATATTGGCGCCGTGACAGCGCGCCACCACCTTAATTCCCTCGGGGTAAAACTCCTTTAAGGCACAAAGACCGTAAAAATATCGGTTGAGACTGGCGCTGTAGATTACAAGCTTTTGGTCTTCTTCGAAAAAATTTTGTTCTTTGATATAATCGTAGATCTCCCGGCTTTCCACTAAGGCGGTCAGCGTCTCCTCCTGAAACTCCTTCGACCAGCGCGCCTCGATCTTCGCTTCCCTTTTTTCATCCCGGTAGCCCTGGCTGAACCGGCATAAAAGGCGGCTCAGCTTCCGCAAAAAAGGGCTTCTCCGCTCCGCCGGACGAAGAAAGGTCACCCCTTTGGGGATGGAACGCGTCATCATATGATCAGTATAGGTGGAAAAAATGATGACATGATACTTCTGGGCAAGAAAATCGATTTCCGTTTCCAAAAAGCGCTCCCGCTCGCCGCATGGATAATGCTCCGTCACCAGCAGCAGATTTTCCTTTTCCATATCGATCCTTCCTATGGAGCAACCCGCTCCATTTCTTCTATAAAATGGCATTTTGATCTGTTTTTCAGACTATGTCCTACCTATTTTACCACAATATCCCTGAAAATAAAAGGGCTCGTCCTATTTTCTTTCGATCGGGATCACTTTTTTAAGGGCAACGGAATACAAAAGGGTCTCTTTGATCCCTTTTGGGAACAGCTTTTTTAACGCCCTCTCATAAAAGGACAGCTGGAGCCGGTAACGTTCCCGCAACGTATCTTCATAAACGCCCCGGTCGGTTTTAAAATCCACGATCACGCCGGCGCCATCCTCTTCAAAGACACAGTCGGCGATCCCCTGAAGCAAGATCTCTCCTTCCCCTTCGATCCCCGCTTCCTCGGGGGAAACAGTGTCGAAAAAGGCGTACTCCCGGTAAACGTTGGGAGACGAAAGGATCCGTCCCACCAAATCGGAACAAAAGAATGTTTCCCATAAACCGGGATCGATCACCGCCGCCTCTTTTTTGGAAAGATACTCCTCTCTCACCAGCCGCCGCAGCTCCTCTTTGGGGTCGTTTCTTCCCGCCGCAAGATCGGAAAACTGTATCGCCTTATGAAAGATCGTCCCCTTTTCCGCCGCCGTAAATCCATCCTCCGACATAAAACGGGGGCGGGACAGCACCGGCAGAAGATCGGTGTGGGATATCTCGGTCACCGAGAGCTTTTGCGGAGTGACCGTCGCCGAAAGATGGGGATACCGATAGGAAAACTGGGCCTGGATCCTTTCGACAAGCTCCTTGGACGGCTGGTCATTTGTGACGGCTTCTGAAACCATAAAAGCTTTTTCACTTTGCCCCGTGACCATGCTTACAGAAAATGCCTGGGACTTTACTCCCAAAGCTGCCCGTCCGATCCAATCTCCGAAAGACTGGCCGCTGCGGATCCCCAAAAGGGTAGGCTTTCCTTCGGGACCCCGATATTTTTCCGCTGTGAGAAGCGCCTGTTCCACCGAAGGAACGGTGACAAAAAACAAAAGCTTTTCCCTCGCCCGGGTGGCTGCGACATATAAAAGCCGCATCTCCTCAGATAACAGCTCCCGCTTTTGGAGCAGCCGCAGCGCCAAAAACGGAAGGGTATCGTATTTGAGGAGCCGGTCCCGGTCGATCAGCCGCATCCCGTAACAAAGCTCGCTGTCTACTGCCGTATTGCCCCGCAGATCCATACGGTTGAAGGGTTTGCTGCAATTTAATAGAAACACTACCGGAAACTCTAACCCTTTGGATTTATGGATGGTCATAATGGAGACCGCGTCCTCTCCTCCGCCGGAGGATGCCGCTTCCAGATCCCGTTTTTCCTCCTGGATCCGGTCGATAAACCGCAAAAAACCGGAGATCTCCCGGTCGCCGCCTTTTTCATATTCCAAAGCGCGCCCCAATAATAGCCTCAGGTTCTTTTCCCGGATCTCTCCGTTTTCCTCCGCCGCGGCGAGCGCCAAAAGATCGGTGGAGTCGTAAAGATAGGAAAGAAATTCCCCAACCCCGGTAAAGGACGCCTTTTCCCGAAGACGGTCAAACCAGTAAAGGAACGTTTCTCCCTCGGGAAAAGAGCCGCTCTTTTTCCGTAAAACCGAATAGAGGCTTTGCTCCCCTTTTTCCAATAACAGTGCCGAAAGGGCATCGCATGAAAAGCCCCCCAGTACAGAAAGCAAAACCGACGACAAAGCGATATCATCAGCGGGATCGTCGATTGCCCGCAAAAGGGACAAGGCAAGCGAGATCTCCCGAGAGGAAAAGAAGCTTCCCGCCGCCCCGGTCACCGCCGGGATCCCTTCTTCCTTCAAAGCGGCGGCGTAGAACGCATCGGTATTTTTCTGGCTTCGAAGCAAAAAGGCGAAATCGGAGGGCCGGCATGGGCGAAGGCTCCCCCCTTCTGCCACCAAAAAGCCATCCTGAAGCATCTGGCGCACTTTTTTGGCCGCCTCTCTCGCCTCAAAGAGGACGCCTTCCTCTGACTCTACAAAAACCGCTTCTACCGGAGAAGGATCGTCGTTGTCCGGATAGCCTAAGGCACCGGGATATAACCGCTCCGACGAGGTATAATCTACCCCGCCGATCTCCTTGCTCATCAGCCGCTCAAACAAAAAGTTGATCCCGTCCACTACGCCCTTCCGGCTTCGGAAATTTCGGTTTAAGTCGATCACTTTCGGATAGCGGTTCTCCTCCGCCTTAAAAAACCGTTCCTTCTTTTCGGAAAAAACCGCGGGGGTCGCACTTCGAAACCGATAGATGCTCTGTTTGAGGTCCCCCACAAAAAAGAGGTTGGTCCCTTCCCGGGAAATGGCGTAAAAGATCTCGTCCTGAAGACGGTTGGTGTCCTGATACTCGTCGATCAGAATCTCGTCAAAACGGCTTTGGTAATCCAAAGCGACCGGTGTAGGCTTTCGGTCCTCCCGAAGCAACAGTGTCCGCGCCAAAGACGCGAAATCCGAAAAATCCGCGATCCCCCGCTCCCTTTTTTCCTCCCAAAGGCGGGCGCGGTATTCTGTTACTAAGGAAAACAGAGTCCGGATCAGGGGATACTGCCGCCTTAAATCCTCGAAAAAGGCCTTTTCCGGTGTGGCGAAAAGCTTTTTCGCTTCATCCACCAGCTTTTTCGCCTGATTCCGAAAAAAAGTCACCGTCTCTTTTAAGCCGGGATCACTGTCTTTTGGCGCCCTTCCCAAACGTCCGAAGGTCAGCGCGAGGATCTTTTCCCGGATGGTATCATAACTTTCTCCCTCGTACGCCTCCTGCAAAGCGAAGATCTGGGAAAGCTCGCCGGAAAAATGGGGGCCATAGGCTTTTTGGATCCCTTCATCCCCCCTTAAAAGTACCGCCCCGCTTTGAAGCGCGTCTGCCGCTTCGGATAAAAGGGTCTTTCCCTCCTCAAGCAAAAGCTTTCCCACCTTGGAGGAAGCGATAGCGGGCGGATCCCGGTAAAAAGCCTCCTGTTTTGCAAGAAAAGCCTCGGGATAGGGATAGGTCGCCAGCGTATCGCTCAAAAAGCGGATCTCCTCTTTGAGCGCCGTGTCGTTTTCCTCTCCGAAATACCGGCAAAGGTTAAAAAAGTCCTCCCCTGTCTTTTGTTCCAGCATGTTCTCCATGACCTGCTGCTTTAAGGGCAGCAGCATCGCTTCGTCCACGATCCGCGTCTTGGGAGAAAGGGAAAGGGTCTGCGCGTACTCCCGTACCAGAGCGCTGAAAAAGGAATCCATGGTCGAAATGGATGCATGCTCCAAAAGAAGGAGCTGGCGCTGTAAAAAAAGGTCATCCGGATCTTTCTGCAAAAGCTCCGACAAGCGCTTTTCAATGCGTTCTTTCATCTCCGCCGCGGCTGCCCTGGTAAAGGTCACGACCAGCATCCGGTCAGCATAAACCGGATGCTCCCGATCGGAAAGGCGGCGAACGATCCGTTCCACCAAAACCGCCGTTTTTCCGCTCCCGGCAGCAGCGGATACCAAGATCCCGCCGCCCCCGCTTTCTATCGCATTTTGCTGTTCTTTTGTAAACGTCACGTTTTCTCCTCCTCGAGCCAATCCTCAGGCGCCTTTTCCGGCAAAAGGAAGGGATCCTTTTCCTCCCGTCCGCAGAGAGTGCGGTAGCCGCAGTAACGGCATGGAAGGCGCTGGGCCTCTCCTTTGGGCATAGGCGCGATCTCGCCGGCAACAAGTCCCCTTCCCATCTTTCGAACCAGCTCCTCCACCTTCGCCTCCAGACGTTCCATCCTGGCTTCGGTCAAAAGATAGTTTCCCTTCATACTGCTTTTCCCCTGGGAAACCGGCAGAAAATGTCCCGCAAGATCCTTTTCCATTGCCGTCAGTACCGTGTAGTCGTCAAGCAAAAGCCCGCTCATCACAAAGCTTTTCTTTTGCAGCGCTTTGGTATCTTCATCGGTGGCGTCTCTGGGTAAAAGGGCTTTGGGGTTTTTCGCCGGCATATACAGGATCCCCGCGGGCCGAAGATGGGCAAGAGGCCCGTTAGGATTTCGCTTGATGGCGAACAGATATAAGAGCATCTGTAAATGAAAGCCGCCCGCTACCGAAGAAAGGTCGAACTTTTTCTCGCCTGATTTGTAGTCGATGACCCGAGCGTAGGTATTGCCCTTGGGATCGGTAAAACAATCCAGTCGGTCGATCTTTCCAAACACCGAGATGAGATTTTTTTCCTCCTCTACGGTAAACGGCTCGATCCTTCCCCCTTTTTGGATCATTTCCTCTAACCCTTCGATATGAAACTGGGACTGGGCAAATTCTTCCTTTAACGCCTCGTAGATCTGATACACGGTATCGCCGATGTTGTCGTAATAGAAAGCGAACCGGTCGCTTTTTTCCTTGCCGATCACATCGTCGTAATACCGGTCCAATTCCCTTTGGATCACCGCTTTCACCGTCTTTTCCTCCGCTTCGAAAATGTTTTCCTTCCGAAGAAGAGCAAACAAAAGCGCATGGATCACATTGCCCCGGGAAAGAGGATCCAAAACCGCTCTCTGTTTGGGCTTAAGCTTTAGTCCATAGCGGCAGAAGTAAAGGAAAGGGCAAGCGTAGTAATTTTCGATCTGGGTGGGGGAAAGACGGATCTGCCCCTTTTGAACAGACGTTTTCTCTAATCGGTAGCGTTTTTGCTTTCGTTCTCCCCTAACAAGAATCAGCTTCCGGGGCGCTTTTCCGGCGAACAAGCGCTGGATCACCGTCTCGTCGGAAAGGAAAAAGGCCCTTTTCTCTAATGCCGAAAGCGCCGAAAGCCGTTTCTCCATAGACGGATACTGCTGTAAGACCTCCCGAAGGGAGGCGGAGAATACCTCTCTTCCGGGGCGGTTTTTCTCCCTTGCGTACCGGTAAAAGCCGTTTAGCGGATCGGTGCAGTAAAATAAGGGAGAAATCTCTTTTTCCGAATGCACCGCGCTTTGGGAAAACAATTTGATCACATCTCTGATCAGGACGGAGGGCCTCCGATCCTTTCCGGCGGTGTCCTGTAACGAATAGGTCATAATGAGCTGTTCCGAGGGGGCGGAAACAGCAAGATAGGTGACAAAGCGCTCCTCGATCAACGATTCCTCCGCCGTCTTTCCAAAAGAGATCCCCTGATCCAAAAGGGTCCTCTTTTCCGCTTCGGTAAAAATGCCTCCCGGCTCCGAAACATAAGGCAAAAGCCGGTCGTTGACGCCAAACAGCATCACCACCTTTTTATCCCGCAAACGAACCTGATCCACCGTTCCGATCTGAACGCTGTCTATGGTTTGCGGCGGTGCTTTGGGACAGATTCCATTGGCGCCTAAAAGATACAGCTCCCGGTATTCCGTAAGCGCTCTCCGGTTTAAAGTCTCCCCCTCTCCGGGAAAATCCAAAAGCCCGTCCAAAAGACGGATCACACCATCCCAAACCTCCCCTTCCTGCCGGGACCTTGCGTACTCGCCGAAATCAAAAAGGGACCGGATCCGCTTTTGGACCGTCTCTTCGATCCCTTCCTCCAAAAGGAACCGATAGATGCCTCTGCTGATGGACTGTTCCTCCTGGATCCGGTCCCACAGTGCCTCGTGAAGAGACATCAGACGTTTCCGAACATTCTCTGCCCATAGCCGCTTTTTCCGATCCTGGGGCTTTTCTTTGGACTGATATCCCGCGATGGGGCGGACAAAGGGAGAAAAGAACCCTTCTCCCTCTATATTCCAAACATAGCTGTACTCTTCAAATGCGGAGATCTCCTCATCGGAAAAAGGAAGTAAACGGCATTTTAAGGCATTGAGCCAGCATTCCCGCTCCGGGTAGGTCTGATGCCGGGGAAGAAGATGGGCGATAAACCGCACCAAAGGGTAATCTCCTATGGAGGTTTCTTCGCCGGAGAAATACGGGATCCTCTGACGGTCAAAGGCCGCTCGGAGCATAGGCCCGTATTCGGTAAGATCCCGCCCCAAAACGGCGATATCCTGATACCGGTATCCTTCATCCCGAAGAAGGGAAACGATCTTGGCGGCGAGATATTCGCATTCTCCGTAAGGCTCCGAGAAGCAGACCGCTGACACCGACTGGTTTTCCCGTTCCGCCTCAAAGGAGCGGTAGCGAAAAACGCTGTTGGAAAAGGCGAGCAATCCCAAGCGGCGAAAACGGTGATTTTCCGTCAGACGAATGTCCGGTTTGACTGTGACTCCGTGCTGAAACGCCAACGCCTTCAGCTGCCGTTTGGTCTCCCGCACCACATCAAACAAGCCGCTCTCCTTTTCCTTAGGATCGTTGCATAAGGTCACGGTGACCTCTTTGCTTTGTTCCAGCATCAGCTCTAAAAGCTGTTTCTGATCGGCGGTAAAACTTTTAAACTCATCAAAATAAAAGATCTTCCCTGCAAAGAAAGAGGTTTCTCTGGCGGTTTTCGCCGCCTGGATCAAGCGCATGGCTTCATCCTTATATCGCTTCAAAAGAATGGTTCGATAGCTTTCAAAAATCAGGCTGAGGTCCCATAGCTTATCCCCAAGCGCATGGTTCTCCTTTTGCGCCTGTTCCAAAAGAATGGAAGGGGCAACATCGCTTTGGTACAGTTCATCGGAAAAGCGAACCATCCGCTGTAAAAAATCGAGATAACCGCTGCTTTTATAATAGCGGAGCTTCGGAGCAATTTCTTTGAGCGTACGGCGCATGGCAATCAGCTTATCGCTTTCGGTGGCGTAGATTCCGCCCCCCTTGCCGCATATCTTCCCGATCTCCTCCGAAAGCCGCAAAAAGCTGAACACCGAAAGGTGTTTTTGCTCTATAAAAGAAAGCTTTTCATAATAATACCGTTCCGTTTCCAGCGAAAACTGTTCCGGGACCATTAAGATCACTGACGCGCCCTCCCCGATCCGGCGCCGGATCTCGTCAAAAGCAAAGGTGGATTTCCCCGTCCCAGGGGGTCCTTCGATCAATCGCAGCATACGTTTCCCTCCTGATTTCAGTATAGCATGGCATCCTTTGGGAAGCAATAAAAAAGCCGCCCATACAGGGGCGGCTTTTTACTTTTGAAAACAGCAATGCCGTTTATCACACCTGCTGCAATGCTTTTTTAGCACTTCCTCTAACGCAGTGGCGCTGGAGGAATGGTATCGTTCCACCGTTGCGGCGCAGCGTTTCGCCTGATCCAGCGCCACCGTCACCATTTTATGGGAAACGGTATTGGTAAACAGCACCAAAAGATCCGGCGTACCGATTTGAGAAGCCATTTTTGCCGCGTACTGAGTAAATACCTTGCATTTACAGCCGTAGCTTTTACAAATCTCCTTATACTGACGGTGCATACGGTCATGACCGCCGACGATAACAACGCTCATATCTGCTCCTTTCCAATATGAGAGATACCAAATGAAATGACCGACAATCACTCCCGGGTCCAACCGCCCGGGAGTTTACAAAAAAGAGAAGAGAAATGATGTTATCGGTCTTGATTCTGGGGCAGAGACTGGATGGAAAGATGGCATCCGCCGCAGCTTTTACAATCACAGCCGCAGCTGCATTTTCCTTTCTTTTTATCGCGAATCAGCTTTACGATCGCCAATCCCACTACTGCTGCCAGCACCACTAAAATAACCATCGTTGGTAAGTTGATATTCATCCTTTTGTCTCCTTTCTATCCTTTTAGGAAACCGTCTTTTTTCCGGGGCGGAACAAAAGAAAGCAAAACACCGCCGCCACCGCAAATGCCACCGCTGTTGCCACTCCAAATCCACCGCCGGTAAAAAGCATGCCCAGCTGGTACACCACAAGGGATACCCCATAGGCAAATACGCATTGATATCCCACCGCAAAAAGCGTCCATTTTCCGTTGTTCATCTCCCGTTTGATGGCGCCGATGGCCGCAAAGAGAGGGCATAGCCGCGCACCGTTACCTCCACCGGGTCTCCCAAGGGCGCTACCTTCTGCACCGTCACCGATACCCCTTTGTAATCCCCATATCCATGATCCGCCGTTTCACCGCGCCTTCTCCTTTTACCTTTTGGACGATCACCGTCTCGCCGATCCCCGTTTCCCTCAATGTTTTCATTTTCTGACTCCTTTATACCATAATTTTCATTGCCATTTCCCGGCTCACCGCGACCCGGGAGCCTTTGATCCTTACGATAACATTTCCGCCATAATGAGAAGGCACCGTCACTTTTGCTCCCGGAACAAATCCAAGCTTTTCCAAAAATTTCTTTACTTCGCTTTGTCCCCCGATCTTTTTAATAGAAGCTTCCTGATGTAACAAAGCCATCGGCAAGGGCATCACCGTAACGCTTCCTTCCTTAAAGTTTGTAATAACTAACTGTCATTATGTTAGCACTAACTAACTTAAATGTCAACCCTTATTTTTCCTCTTTTCCATTTTTTTAATGGGCAGAAAAAAACCGCCCTTACGGGCGGTTTTTTAAGCCGATTCTTCGTCCAACTCACGCAACTGGTTCAGCTGAGACATATAAAGCTCGTAATAAAGCCCCTTTTGCTTCATCAGCTCGGCGTGATTTCCCGTTTCCACGATCTCGCCGCCCAGAATATACATAATCCGGTCGCAGTTTTTGATGGTGGAAAGGCGGTGCGCCACGATAAAGGAGGTCCGTCCCTTCAAAAGAGCGGCGATTCCCTCCTGTACCAGACGTTCGGTGTTGGTATCGATGGAAGAGGTCGCCTCATCCAAAATGAGGATCCGGGGATCCGAAAGAAGGGTCCGGGCAAAAGAGATCAGCTGCCGCTGACCGGCGGAAAGACCTTCGCCCCGCTCGTTGGTTTCGGTATAATACCCGTTTTCCATCTCCTTGATGAACTCATCCGCATGGACCGCCTTCGCCGCGGCGATACATTCCTCGTCGGTAGCGTCTAACCGGCCGTAGCGGATATTATCGATAATGGTGCCGGAGAAAATGAAGGTATCCTGAAGCATAACCCCCATCTGCTGACGCAGCGAGCGCAAGGTCACTCCCGCAAGGTCGATTTCATCGATGGTGACACTTCCTTCGGTCACATTATAGAAACGTGACAGCAGATTGATAATGGTGGATTTTCCGGCGCCGGTGGGACCCACTAAGGCGATGGACTCACCGGGAGCGACATGAAAGCTTACATGTTTCAAAACCGGAACGCCCTTTTCATACTCAAAGAGAACATTGTTAAAGTCCACTTCGCCTTGAATGGGAGGCAGTTCCTCAGCGTCCTCCCGATCATCTACGGTGACGGGCTCATCCAAAACCTGGAAAATACGCTCCAGATACGCCGCCGTGTCCAAAAGCTGGTTCCAGATATTGCCAAGGCGCTGAATAGGACCCCAAAACCGGTTGCTGTAGTTGGTCATCGCTACGATCGCGCCTACCTGGACCAAGCCATCGACAATAAAATCGTCCCGGAACAGATAAATGGCCGCAAGATAGATGGCGATCCGCACCACGCGGCTCAAAAAGGCGGACATCGGCCACATACCGTGGGCCAAATACGCCGCCCGCAGATAGTAGACCCTCGTCTCCTCCAACAGGCCATGAAAGATCCCGGAGTTCATTTCCTCCCGGGCAAAGCTTTGGGTCACCTTTACTCCGTTGATGTTTTCCGACAGATACGCCGTGGTGTTGGATTGCTTGTTGGCGCGAAGCTGACGGTATAAACGCTGCTTGGGCTTGGTGATCCGAACATAGATGAGAAAGACGGGAAGACCCGCCAAAACCACCAGCGTCATCCGGGGAGAAATGCTGAGCATAAAGAAGAAGATAAAGATCATGTTCAGCACCTGCAGCACCGCGTCGATCAAACCGTTGGAAAGAAAGTCAGACACCGAGTTGACATAGTTGATAACACGGGTCAAAATCTTTCCGTGAGGACGGCTGTCGTAGTAATCGAAGCTGAGCTTTTGCAGATGAGTGAAAACATCGGTGCGCATGTCGGTGATCAGGCTTTGAGCGGTCCGAACCGTGATCCGGGAACGGGCACGGTTGGCCAAGACGATCAAAATATTGACCGCAAAATAAAGGACGCCCAGAATCACGATCCAAGAAATCCCTTCTGCAGGGATCAAAACGTCGATCACGTACGCCTGGATCTTGGGAGAAATCAGCGCCAGTACACTGGAAAGAGCGCTGAAAGTAAACGCCAAAAAGAACTGGAGTTTGTACTTTTTGATATAGGCTAAACTTCTGGCAAACTGTTTTATGTCAAATGGGGATTCCAGCTCTTCATCCACGTTAAATTTATTTCTGGCCACTACGCTTCACTCCCTTCTTCCAGTAATCCATGCTGCAATACGCATGTGGTATAGTAATAGCCCTTGTTTTTCATCAGCTCCTGATGAGTGCCATGCTCTAAAACCTCTCCCTTATCCAGAATGTAGATATGGTCGGCATGCATCACCGAGGAGATTCTTTGGGCAATGATGATGGTCGTCGCCTTTTTCGGAAGGGCGCGAAGCTGTTCTTGGATATACTGCTCGGTTTCCATATCCACCGCCGAGGTGGTGTCATCCAAAATCAGAATCGGCGCATTCATAGCAAGCGCTCTTGCTAACGAGATCCTCTGCTTTTGACCGCCGGACAGTCCAGTCCCCCGCTCACCGACAATGGTGTCGTATTTTTCCGGCATCTCCTCGATAAATCCTTTGGCGTCAGCGATCTCCGCAGACCGGATCACTGTCTCCATAGGCGCATCAGGAACACCGTAAACGATGTTGGACTCTACCGTATCGGAGAAAAGGAAAATGTCCTGCATGGTCATGCCTACATTTTTCCGAAGCCGGGGAAGAGCGTAATCTTTGACGTTGACACCGTCGATATAAACAGCGCCCTCGGTGGGATCTACAAACCGGTTGATCAGATTGACGAGCATCGTTTTGCCCGAACCCGTAGGCCCCATAATGCCGATGGTCTCTCCCGGCGTGATGTGAATGTTGATATGAGACAATACATGTGTACTCCCAAAGGAAAGGGATACATCCTCAAACCGGATATCTCCTGATACCTCTTCGGGACACTGGTCCACTTCAGGGCTTTCGATCTCTACAGGAGAATAGTATAGCTCCATAACCTTTTCGATGGACGCCAAAAAGCGTTGATAATCGTTGACCAGCATTCCGAGCATCTCCATCGGTTCATTTAACGCCCACGCCAAAGAGAGGAAAACGGTGAGCTGACCCAAAGTAATGTTCCCCAAAACCACCATGACACCGCCAACCGTCAGGTTTACCACCGTCAAAAGGCTGGACAGGGAGCTGATGATGGGGCCGTAAGTGAGCCATATGTACATCGCCCGGATATTCTTATCCTTGTACGCCTGGTTTTCCTTTTGAAATTTCTCCATCTCAAAATCTTCCCGGACAAAGGCTTTAACTACCCGGTTTCCGCTGATATTCTCCTGTACCACCGTGTTCAAATCACTTAACTGTTCACGGGCGGCCTTAAACGCCGGGCGCACCTTTTTTCCAAGCTGAGATGCCACCAGCGCCGTAAACGGAGTAATGGAAAACAAAATCAGAGTATACACCCAGTTGATCCGCAAAAAGACCACCAGCGTAAACGCCAGCATCAGCGCCGACTCCACTGCCTGGGGGATAATGAAGCATAAAAAGCGGTTCATAACCTCGACGTCGCCGCTGCACTTATTGATCAGATCTCCCACTTTGGTTCCCCGGAAAAAGCTGGGGGTTTGTTTTAACAGCTTATCAAACAACGCTCCTTTCAACTGATATACGGCATGCTGTGCCGCCTGTTCCGCGAGAATGCTTACAAAATACCGGCAGATCATAAACAAAGAGCCGATAAAAAGGGAGTAGCCCAGCGCTGGAAGCAGCCGGTCAAACTCCTGCGGCATCAAAATATTATCCACTATATCGGAAAAAATAAAAGGCTCATATGTCATGAGTCCTACTCCTACGATATTCAATACAATGGACAATATCAGCCTCCATTTTTGACGGCCCATCCAATTGACCGCCCATTTAAAAGACATCTTTTTCCCTCCTCAATTTTATTGGCTTCATTATACCACGCTTTGAGTTTGTTTTCAAGGTTCATTAACAAACAAACAAAGACCTTTCTTTTTGGTGAAGATGCCAAAATATTACCGAGCTTATCAAAACAAAACTAATTCTTTTGCTATATTGGAAAAAAATTTTCCACAACAGTGAAAAAAGAAAAAAGCCGTTCGTTTTTTCAAAAAAATCACGGTTCTTTCTTGAAAAATTAAAAAAAGAACGATATAATGAGTAAAACAGTTAAATTTTTCACAACTGTCAGTTTTCTACTTTCATTCGGAAAAAGGAGCATTTTTATGAAAACATCCAGCCTCTTTCAAAAGAAAACGGTCCTCTCTTTTGAGATCTTTCCGCCGAAGCGCAACGCTCCCATTGAGACGGTATATAAAACCTTAGATGAGCTTTGCGATCTCCATCCCGATTTTATCAGCGTCACCTACGGCGCGGGAGGAAGCGAAAACTGCGCTTCGACGTTAAAGATCGCTTCGGATATCAAAAATAAGTATCATGTGGAAAGCGTTGCCCATCTTCCCTGCATCAACCTGACCAAGGAAGATGTTTTGAAAATGCTTGAGGAATTTAAAGCGGAGGGCATCGAAAATATTCTGGCGTTGCGGGGAGACCCGGTCCCGGATCTGGAACCGAAGAAGGATTTCCGCTACGCTTCCGATCTGGTCGCTTTTATCAAGGAGCATGGCGACTTTGATATCATCGGCGCCTGCTACCCCGAAGGGCATACCGAGGCGGAAAATATGGTCACCGATATCATCCATCTTCGAGAGAAGATCGACGCCGGCGCGACCCATCTTATTTCCCAGCTGTTTTTTGATAACCAATGCTTCTATGAATTTTTAGAGAAATCCAAGATCGCCGGCATCAACGTCCCCATTGAAGCGGGGATCATGCCGGTCACCAATAAAAAACAAATCGAGCGGATGGTCACCCTTTGCGGCGCGTCCCTCCCTTCGAAATTCGCAAAAATGATGTCCCGTTATGAGCACAATCCCGAAGCGCTGAGAGACGCGGGCATCGCCTACGCTATCGACCAGATCGTCGATTTGCTGGCACAGGGAGTGGACGGTATCCATTTGTATACTATGAACAACCCCTATGTAGCGCGGAAGATCTGCGAAGCGGTACAAAATATGATTACCGAAAAATAAAAAAGAAAGGTCCGGCAAGAGCCGGGCCTTTTATTTATCCCAAAAAGAGGTTTTTCGTTTGCTTCGAAGCTCAGAAAAAAACTGCTTGAGCAGCGCTTCGGACTCTTCAGCCAAAACGCCGCCTTCGATTTGCGGCTTATGGTTCCAGGGATGATCAAACAGAGAAAAAACGCTTCCCATAGCGCCCCCTTTTCGATCATAAGCACCGAATACCACCCGCTTGAGCCTGGCGTTTAAAATGGCGCCGGCGCACATAGGACATGGCTCCAGTGTCACATAAAGGGTCCCTTTCCAAAGCCTCCATCCGCCAAGCCGGGTACAGGCTTCGTGAATAGTCAAAAGTTCCGCATGGTATAAAGCGTTTTTTTTCGTCTCCCGAAGGTTACCCGCCTTCGCCACCGGCTCTTGCTCTCCTTCCCAGCAAAGCACCGCTCCCACCGGGGTCTCTCCTGCCGCCGCCGCCTTTTTCGCTTCCCGTAGCGCCAGCCGCATCATTTGCAGATCGTATTCGTTCATAAGCCCCTCCTGTTTCGAGGAAAGTGTATCATATATGCGCTCTTTTTTCAACTGCTTCCTTTTCTTGACAACCATGGGGGAATATGTTATAGTTTGATAGCACGCTGTTAGAGTAGTGTATTAAATTTTGGAGGAATGAATATGAAAAAGATACTGGCACTGCTGCTGTCTTCGATGATGATGCTGACGGTTATGGTTTCCTGTAATGACGGCACCACCAATTCCAGCACCGACCAAAGTTCTTCCCAGACGGAAGAAGAAGGCACCGCCTCGGACAGCTCGGAAGAAAACGAAGCGTCCACCGACGGCGAGCTCACGGGCTGGGCGTATATTGAAGACAAAGGCACCCTCACTATCGGCTTGGATGATACCTTCGCACCCATGGGATTTCGGGATGAAAACGGCGATTTAGTGGGCTTTGACATTGATTTGGCCAATGCCGTCGCCGAACAGCTTGGCATTACCGTAGAATTTCTTCCCATCGACTGGAATGGAAAAGAGTTAGCCCTCTCATCCAAGCGGGTGGACTGCCTTTGGAACGGTATGTCCGCTACCGAAGAACGCCAGGAGAGCATGGCGCTCACCGATAAGTACTTAAATAACCGGATCGTCATTATGGCCAAGGACGCGTCCGTCTCCATTACTACCGCTGCCGACCTCGCCAATTACAACATTGGTACCCAGGAGGGCAGCGCCGCTTTGGAAATGATGGAAGCGAATGCCGACTACGACCTTTTTAAGGACAAGATCACCCAGTATCCCACCTACGACGAAGTCATCATGGATATGCAGGCGGGACGGATCGACTGTATGGTAGTAGACGAAGTGCTGGGCGAATACAAAAACAGCCAGTTAGAGGAAAAAATGGCGGTTGCGGAATTTAACTTCGGCGACGACTTTTACGCTATTGGCTGCCGGAAAGAGGACACCGACGTAGCGGCGAAGCTGACGGAAGCCATCTCCGCTTTGATCGAAGACGGTACCGCTGCTGAGATCAGCGACAAGTGGTTTGGCAAAAACATCGTCATTTTGGAAGGCTACGACGAATAATCCATAACAAAAGGAGCGGCCTATGGACTGGTTGGATACATTTTTAAAGGAACTGATCGAAACGCTGACCTATGTGGAAACGCTGCTTCCCGCTCTTTTGAGCGGCGCCGTCACCACGGTGAAGCTGTTTGTTTTGACCCTGCTGATGTCCATCCCCCTGGGTCTTCCCTTTGCTCTTGGGAGCAACAGCCGGTTTCGCGTTGTCCGTTTTCTTTCGAAAAGCTATATCTGGATCTTTCGCGGCACCCCGCTGATGCTCCAGCTTTTCTTCTTTTACTTCTTTCTTCCCATTGCCTTTGACATCACCTGGTCCAGCTTCACTACTGCCGTCATCACCTTTGTATTGAACTACGCGGCGTATCTGGCAGAAATTTACCGGGCGGGAATCGAAAGCATCGACCGGGGCCAGCATGAAGCGGCGCTCTCTTTGGGGATCGGAAAAGCCAGGACCATGTTCGGGATCATCCTTCCCCAGACCATCAAGCGGGTGCTCCCGCCGGTTTCCAACGAGATGATCACTCTCATCAAGGACACAGCGCTGGTTTCCACCATCGGTGTCGCCGAACTGCTCAAGGCGGCGAAAGGAGCGGTCAACCGGGATGTCAACGCCGCGGCTTACGCGGTGGCGGCAATCATTTACTTACTGTTTACCGCGGGACTGACCTTCCTGTCCCGCTATTTGGAGAAGCGGTTCTCCCGCCATGAAGCGAAAGGAAACTGACATGGAACCTGTATTACAAATGGAACATATCGTAAAACAGTTCTCCGACTTTTACGCGGTGAAAGATGTCAGTCTTTCCGTAAACAAAGGAGAAACAGTGGCGATCATCGGTCCCTCCGGATCGGGAAAAAGCACCCTGCTTCGCTGTGTCAACCGGCTGGAGCGGGTCTCCTCCGGCAATATCGTCATTAACGGTGAGACGCTGGTTTCCACAGGGCATGACGGAAGACCCGTCTATGTGTCGGAAAAGGAAGCCGCAAGGATCTGCTTAAACACGGGCATGATTTTCCAGCATTTTAACCTTTTCCCCCACATGACCTGTATTCAAAACATCCGTTACGCCCCAATCGTCGTCAAAAAAGAGGACCGAAAGCAGGCAACAAAGCAGGCCAAAGATCTGCTGCGGCTGGTGGGGCTGGAAGATAAGGCGGACGCCTATCACGCCCAGCTTTCCGGCGGCCAGAAACAGCGGGTCGCTATTGCGAGAGGACTGGCGATGAACCCCGCTCTGATGCTGTTTGGCGAGCCTACCAGCGCGCTGGATCCGGAGATCACCGGCGAGGTATTGGCGGTCATGAAGGATCTCGCCAAACAGCAGATGACCATGTTGGTGGTGACTCATGAAATGGGTTTTGCCAGAGAGGTCGCCGACCGGGTCATCTTTATGGACAGCGGCCAGATCGCGGAAGAAGGAACGCCGGAGGAAATTTTTAACCACCCTAAAAGTGAACGGCTGAAAGCCTTTTTGCAAAAGACCCTGCGTATTTAAAAAATCCCCCGATAGAGCGAATCCTATCGGGGGATTTTTATTCTTATAAAAGCCTTTTTAGGGATATTGCAGATATCCGTATTTCCATATGCAAAAAACAAAAGCGCCGTCTTGCACCGAATATACGGGTTTTGATTTTTCCAATAAAGCGCCTTTGCAAATTTTTAAAAAATTATTTACCGAAAAGGAAAAACATCCTTTTCCTTTTCGGTATACTAATATAAAAAAACAAGCTTAAGGAGAATCGTATGGACCTGATTACCATTTTTCAAGCGCTGTTACGCTGGGGAATCCCTGCCTTAATTGGCGGGGCCGGGCTGCTTTTCCTTTTTTTCGGCGGATACCTGATCTATAGAAAAGTTTTCCATGGCAGGAAAAAATTACCAGGATTCAGATAGTTTGTGCAGTACTGCTTTGCTGCTGGCTGATTTTAGTGATTGGTCTGACCTCTCTAAGCCGAGGATCTAATTTTACCGGTTCGCTGAACCTCGATTTTTTAAGCGGATATCTCAGCGCGTGGAACCACTGGTCCCTCAGCGAATTACAACTGATTCTTTTTAATATGATGATGTTTGCACAGCTTGGCTTTTTGCTGCCTCTGGTTTGGAAAAAAGCGGAAACGTTTTGGGTTTTGTGCCTTTCCGCTTTAGGCGTCACTGCGATGATCGAAATATTCCAGCTAATTGCCGGAACCGGCATCTTTGAACTGGACGACCTGTTCCATAACCTGATTGGCAGCCTTTTTGGCTATTTTTGCATTACAGCGATCCTCACAATCATCCGTGAAAAAGCCGTTCGGTTTATGCCTATTGGAAAAGCATTGCTGATTCCCTGTGTTATGGGCTTAACGCTGGGATGTGTATTTTACGCTTATGAACGCCGGCCGTATGGAAATATGTCTATCCTGCCCGCCGTCAAGCAGAATATGGATGACGTCCAAATTGTAATGAATCAAAAACTGTCCGATCAAACATCCCAGGCTTTCATCTATAAAAATCGATATGCTGAGAACCGGTCTTATGTGGAAAAAATAAAATCAGAACTTGCCCAGCTGGAAAGCCTTTCCTTCTCCAGCGCCGAACGGAGGGAGGACGAAAACCTGGGTTATATGGGAACAGATACCCACGGCACTTCTTTTCGTATGATCTTTTTCTTCCGCAGCGGAGAGTGGAATTATACTACATTTCCCGAAAAGATTGCAAAGCTGACCAAAGGAACCGCAAAGGAACAGAAAGAACGATATGAAAACTTTATGAATCAGCTGGGACTGCTTCCAAAAAATACTGTATTTTCCCTGCAAAACGGAGATACTCTGCGGTGGGACGTCGCCCCAAATCCGGATTTTTTTGAAAACGCCGAAGCCTTTGAGCAAGGTTCTATAATGATTCAGTTGGACGAAAACGGCGCTTTGGCCAACTTTTATTATCAAATTACCTGGAACGAATATTGGGCAACCGAAGAGGTCCTCTCCGAAAGCCAGGCCTATACCCAGGTGGAACAGGGCAATTTTGAGCAATATGTTCCCTTTGAACCGGGAGATATCCTGTATATTGCCCAATGCGAACAAGCTTATCTTTACGACACCAAAGGCTTTTATCAGCCGGTATACCAATTCA
>CALWZB010000121.1 GCA_944385915.1 uncultured Clostridia bacterium
GAGATCATCGGGGAGCCGGTTTTTTATGTGGACATTACCGTGAACGGGAAAAAATCAAAAATCACCAAATTGACGGCGTCGGATTTTTCGGCGTCGGTGTCCCTCAATACGGTAAGCAAAGCGGGGACGTATACCCTTCCCGTCCAGGTGCTTCAAAATGTCAGCGACCCGGATTACAGTGTGGTTTCGTGGAATTTGACCGAAGTCTCTTTGAGGTTTGACCAGATGGTGTCCAAAAGCTTTCCCTTGGAGGTCAGCGCGCCTTATTTAACGGCGGAGGACGGCTATTTGATGGAAACTGCCTATTCAGACTTAGATACGGTGACGGTGAGAGGTCCCCAAAGCGATATTGAGAAGATCAAGCGCTGTGTTGTGGTTTTGGAGGACGACGGAACACTGACCGATACGCTGATTACCACCGGAAGGGTGCAATATCTGGACGAGAGCGGTGCAGCTATTGAAAGCGAGTATTTTCAGACGGAGTACAAGGAAGCTACCGTTACGGTTCCGGTCTATAAAACGAAACTCCTTCCCATCGAAGTGGAGTTTATTAATATTCCCAAAGGATTCCCCATCAGCTCCCTCAATTACACGATGACCCGGACCAGTATTTTGGTGGCGGCGCCGGGGGATACGGTGGACAATATCGAGAGCGTTTCTCTGGGGCCTATCGATTTTCGCACCATTGACATCGGCAGCGAATTTGTTTTGGATGTGGTATTGAACGCGGGATTGAAGAATGTGGAACAGGTTACCGAGGTCACTGTGACCTTCCCCACCTATGGTCTGACTACCGAGACCTTCTCGGTGAGCAACTTTATTTTGGAAAATCTTCCGTCAGGATACCAGGCTTCGGTGCTCACAAGCTCGCTGACCAATGTAAAGATCGTAGGGGAAAACAGCGTTATGCGGGATTTGGAAAGCGAGGATCTGGTTGCGGCAGTGGATCTAAGCCAGATCGGTATCGGGAAGGGACGATATAACGTCACCGTCAAGGTGTATGTCCAAAATCGCGTCCTGGCATGGGCTGTAGGAGAATACAAGGTCGATATTCAAATTACCGAAAATGAGGAGTAAAACACAGGAGGCTTGCCTCCTGCGTTTTTACTGTAACAGGAGGCAGTATGCTCTTTGTCGATAACATCAAGTCCAAAATCGGAACGCCGGAGGAGGAGATCGTCGCCGCGGCATTGAAGCGGCTTCATCTTTCTCCCTCCCAGGTTTGGGACGTGTATTTATATAAGTCTTCGGTGGATGCCAGGAAAAAGGGCCATATCCTGTTAGTCAGTACCGTGGCGGTCCGGCTGAAGAATGATGAGAGCAAATATATGGGAATGCCCTCGGTCCGCTTTCGCCAGGATGGGGCTTTTCAGGTGGAAAAAGGAAAGGCGCCTTTGTCAGCGCCCATTTATATTGCGGGATTTGGACCGGCGGGGATGTTTTGCGCCTACCTTTTGGCGAAAGAGGGGTATCGCCCTATCGTTTTGGAGCGGGGCGGCGACGTCGATCAAAGGGTCGCCGCAGTGGAAGGCTTTTTTAGCGGCGGGGGTTTGGACCCTGTCAGCAATATCCAGTTTGGTGAGGGAGGCGCCGGGACCTTTTCCGACGGCAAGCTTACGACGCGGATCAACGATCCCCTTTGCGATCAGGTGTTGAAGCTGTTTTCCGATTTTGGCGCGCCCAAAGAGACGTTAAAGCGAAGCAAGCCTCATATCGGGACCGATCATCTTCGTAAGATCGTCAAAAGGATCCGGCAGGAGATCGTCGCGCTGGGAGGAGAGGTTCGCTTTTTTTCCAAGCTGACAGATTTTGAAGAAACAGGAGGCACGCTTCGGTCTGTTGAGGTGAATGGAGAACGTTTTCCGGCATCCGCACTGGTCTTAGCGGTGGGACACAGCGCCAGAGACACTTTCCAGATGCTGTATCAAAAGGGGATCCCCATGGAAAACAAGCCTTTTTCGGTGGGCGCTCGCATCGAGCAAAAGCAGTCGGTGATCGACAAAGGACTTTACGGAGAGGAAGCGGGAAATCCTTTGCTCCCACCGGGAGAATACCAGCTTTCCTACCGGAAGGGAGACCGCGGGGTCTATACCTTTTGTATGTGCCCCGGCGGGACAGTGGTTGCCGCCGCTTCCGAAGAGGGGACGGTAGTCACCAACGGGATGAGCGAGTACCGAAGAGATAAGGAAAACGCCAACGCCGCTCTGGTGGTGTCGGTGGACCAAAAGGATTTTGGAAACGGGGTCTTGGATGGCGTCGCATTCCAAGAACAGATGGAGCGGCGGGCATTTGCCCTCGGTGGCGGACGTTACCGGGCATGCGGAAGCGGGACCTCTGCCTTTTTGGGAGAAGAGGGCAAGGTTACCGTAGATCCATCCTATCCTTTGGGAGTGACGGAAACGGATTTATCCTGCCTTTTTCCTCAGCCGGTGACCGAAATGATGCAAACCGGGCTTCGGGTTTTCGAAAAAAAGCTTCCCGGATTTTGCGAAGGCGCGTTTTTGACCGGCCCGGAGACCAGAACCTCATCGCCGGTGCGGATCCTGCGGGATGAATCTTTTTGCTCCCCCGGTATGGACGGGCTGTATCCCTGCGGCGAGGGCGCCGGTTACGCGGGAGGGATCATGAGTGCAGCGGTAGACGGCCTTCGGATCGCCTTGCAGATCATCAAACGATGGGCGCCTTTGGAATAATGCCGCCGGAAAGGAGAGTTATGCGCCGTTTTTTGGCTTTGTGTATTGTGGTTCTTTGCTTTTTTCCCTCATGCGGCAGCGAAGAAAACGATTTTACCTATGATCTTTCCGCTTCCCCTTTGAATTTGGATCCACAGTCCGCTTCGGATCCATCGTCGTTACAGATCATCTCGTCGATCTTCCAGGGGCTGACCGCGAAAAACAAAGACGGCGATATTGTGCTGTCGGCGGCGGAAAAATGCGTTGTTACCGATAATGGCCTTGTGTACCGGTTTCAGCTTCGGGAGGATCTCTGCTGGCAAGATGGGGAAAAGGTCACGGCAGAGGATTTTGTTTACGCTTTCCAAAGACTGCTGTCTTACGAAACGCAGGCGCCTGACGCTTCGAATTTTTTCTTTTTGGAAAACGCCGAAGCGGTTTACCATAAAACCGCTTCGCCGGATGCATTGGGAGTCTACGCCGACGGGGAGGAAACGGTGGTGTTTGTCCTCACTGAAAAAAGAGATGATTTTTTGTCCCTTTTAGCGACTGCGGCGGCAATGCCATGCGACCGGGCGTTTTTTGAATCTACCCACGGAAAGTATGGCCTGGAAGAGGATATGATCTTAGGCAATGGGGCGTTTTACGTTTCCATTTGGCGGGACGGATATCTTCGGCTCCGTAAAAGTGCGACCTATTTTGACGCAGATCAGGTGACGGCAAATTCGGTGCTGTTTTCTTTTTTGGATGAAAACGAGGATGATCCCAAAAAACGGTTTCTTTCCGGTACGACCTGTGCGTATTTAAGTCAGGATGACCTTGTTCTTTCCGACGCTTACGGGGTGGAAAAAAAGGAAAATATCCTTTGCGGTATCGTTTTTTCCAAAACAGGCGCCTTTGCTGACCGGGATCTTCGGCTGGCTTTGGGGTATGCCTGTGAGCGGCAGCGGTTAGAGGATCTTTTGGGAGATAAAGGCACCGTCGCTTACGGCGTGATCCCGGGAGGCGTTGCTTTTGGGGGAGGGCTCTACCGGAACGTGGTTTCGGAAGAGATCACCCTTCCTTACGATGAGCAAGCGGCCCTTTCGGCGTATCGAAACTGGCTTCAAAATCATCCCGAGGGGCTTTCCTCTTTGACGGTGATTATTGAAGAGGGAAGCGGAAACGAAGGGTATTTTTCCGAGCTTTCCCAAAGCTGGCAAAGGGATCTCAGTTTGTTTTTTACGGTGGAGGTGCTGCCGAAAAAGGATTTTGGCCGGCGGCTGGAGTCGGGAAATTACGACTGTGCGGTGCTTTCTTTTGGCGGAAAGCAGGAGGATCCTTCCTCTTATCTTTTGGATCTTTTCCCTTCGGAAGCCAGCTATTTTACCCCTTCCGAGGATTTTTACAGCCTTGTAGACCAAGGAAAACAAGAGGAAAATGAGGAAAAATACCGCCAGGCGGAATCGCTTTTGGTGGATGAGGGGATCCTTTTGCCCTTGTATTATCGGTTCTCTTATTTTTACCAGAACCGAAAGGTCGGCGGGCTGACATATGATTTCGATACTGGTATCATTGATTTTAAAGAAGGATTTTTCTCTTAACCGCTTTGTTTTTGAAAAAATCCTTTACAACCGGGAAAACTTATGCTATACTTGTTTCGGTTACCGCATGGATGGTTTTGTGGAGTAAGCCCCAACGGGGAAAACACCTGCCCTTGACGATCCTGCCGGTAAATAATAAAAAAGAGGTGCATGATCATGATGAGAAAAGAAGAAAAGACGAAAATTATTGAGGAAAACAAGCTCCATGAGGGCGATACCGGTTCTCCCGAGGTGCAGATTGCGATCCTGACCCGTCGGATCAACGATTTGACCGAGCATTTAAAGGAGAATAAAAACGACCATCATAGCCGCCGCGGCTTGCTGAAGATGGTTGGTCGCCGCCGGAACCTGTTGAACTACCTGATCAAAACCGATATTGAACGGTATCGTGCGATTATCGCCAAATTGGGCATCCGTAAATAATTTTGTTTACATCCAGAGGGCAGATGGGCGACCGTCTGCCTTTTGGTGTAACCGTAGGATTATGGTTGCCGGAGAAAGGTATGGAATTTAGCATTAAATCGTACTCGTAATCGTTTGCGGGCAGGATTTATTGCTATAGGCCTCCTTTCCCCGGCAGAAGCAGAAAAGGAGGAAATAATATGGCAGCAGCCAAAAGGACGTTTAAGACCATGTACGCCGGAAGGGAACTGACGGTGGAGACGGGGAAGACCAGCGAGCTGACCAACGGTTCGTGCTGGCTCACCTATGGCGAGACGGTGGTGATGGCGAATGTGACCGCCGCCGACAAACCCAGAGAGGGGATCGACTTTTTCCCTCTGAACATTGATTACGAGGAGAAGCTTTATTCGGTAGGTAAGATCCCCGGTTCCTTTCTTCGCCGGGAAGGCAGAGCCAGCGAGCATGCGACCTTGACCTCCCGTATGATCGACAGACCCCTTCGCCCCTTGTTTCCCAAGGATATGCGCAACGATGTGACCGTTGTGGTGACCGTACTTTCCAGCGACGTAGACAACGCACCGGAGATCATCGGCTTTCTGGCGGCGTCCATTGCCATCTCCATTTCCGATATCCCCTTTAACGGGACTATTGGTGCGGTAAGCGTCGGTTTGGTGGACGGCAAGGTGGTTTTGAATCCCAACACCGCCCAGAGAGAAGCTTCCGATCTGGATCTGACGGTAGCCGGTTCGGCGGAAAAGATCGTTATGATCGAGGCGGGCGCCAACGAGATCCCCAACGATGTGATGCTCAACGCCATCGCCGAGGGACATGAGGAGATCAAAAAGATCGTCGCTTTCATTGAGGAG
>CALWZB010000122.1 GCA_944385915.1 uncultured Clostridia bacterium
TTTATGGATAGCGTCAACGCAATTCATAGCGTCCGGATACGCCTGGGCTACCCCATGATCGGTAATGGCTATAGCTTTATGCCCCCATTTGTAGGCGAGGTTGATAATGTCTTTGACATCTCCCACCGCGTCCATCGCGGACATTTTGGTGTGACAGTGAAGCTCTACCCGCTTTTTGGGAGCGTTATCCATCTTCACCTTTTTGGTCACAGTCATAATGTCATAGGGCTTAATGGAGATCTCCTTATCGTATTTATCATCTACCACATCGCCCCGCACCAAAATCGCTGTCCCTTTTTTCAGCGCGTCGTACCGGGACTGATTTTCTACGTTTTCAATGATTTTTAAGGTGTTGCTGGAGGTGTAATCGGTAAAGGAATAGCTTAAAATGACCCGGCTTCCGTCCCGGGTGACCCTACTGTCCACGGTAAAGATCTCGCCCCAAACCACGACCTCTCCGCTGAAGCTGTTGATATCCTTTAACGGAACAGGAGGCGAGGTGATCTTTCTTCCCTTTAAGAGCATGGCGTTTTCTCCAGTGAACTGTTCCGACATAAAGTCAACAGTCACCGGTGTCGGCTCTTTGATTTCAGGCTGCCGCCGGCGCCGGTACGGAAACGGCGAAGCTTTTACCGTCTCTTTAGGGAGAGGCGCTACAGGCTTTTCATATTCAATAGGGGGAGGAACGTCGTAATCGTCGGATCCTGTTTGTTCCCCTTCGGCAAGAGTGACCGCTGCGCTTACGGAAAACAGATCTCCCAGTAAACGCTGGAACAGCGTATCGATCTGCGCCTTTTGTAAAAGCTCTTTGCCTCCCCGGGCAAGCCGAATGGACAGACTATAGGAAAGCCCGTCCTGGCTTAACTGGTATGTCGCTTCGTTAAAAAACCCATTGACGATCCCGTTTTGTTTTTTCAGCGCGGCAATCAGCTCTTCCCAAAGTCCTTTTTCCAGATTTTCCTGAGTCAGTAAGGTGGGAAGATATTTCATGTGGATCCGCATTTGGGAAAGTGAGGCGGCATCGGCAATGGCTTTTTGTGCCTGTTCCACAACAAGACAAGGGATAAAGGTATTTGCTTTTACAGTCGCTTCTATGGATTTCGTCTGCTGATCGGCTGTGATTTTGATCAATTCGGCGCTTTCAAAAGGAGAAGAAAGCTCTAAAGAAAGGTAATCGGAGAAAATGGTGAGAAAACTGCTTCGTGACATAATACTTCCTTTCTTTCGATCACTTCTTACGGTAACTGTTGGATCTCATCCAACAGCTCTTCGACGATACGATCCTCGGGGATCTTTCGGATCACTTCTCCTTTTTTAAAAAGAACCGCGCATCCATCGCCTCCGGCGATCCCAATATCCGCCTCTCTCGCTTCTCCGGGGCCGTTGACCACACATCCCATCACCGCGACTTTGATGTTTTTTTGGATACCGGAAAGTTCCTCTTCAATCCGTTTGGCTAACGGTACCAAATCGATCCTTGTCCGACCACATGTGGGACAGGAAACAATTTCCGGCCGTCCTACGTCTTTTCCGATACTTTGTAAAATATCTTTTGCCGCGGCGATCTCTTTTATCGGATCCGCCGTCAAGGAAACCCGTATCGTCTCACCGATGCCCTGAAGGAGAAGGCTTCCAATACCTACCGCGGATTTGATGAGCCCCATTCGCTCAGTCCCCGCTTCAGTGACGCCCAAATGGAGGGGATAAGGGCAACGCTCCGATAATTTTTCGTAGGCTTCTACCATAATGGGTACACTGGAGGATTTTAAGGAGATGACGATCTGGTCAAAATCGTATTTTTCCAAAAGGGACGCATGGTACAATCCGCTCTCCACCAGCGCATCTGCCGTAGGGCCGCCGTATTTTTCCAAAAGCTTCTTTTCCACCGAGCCGCTGTTGACCCCGATACGAATGGGGACACCCCGGTTTCTGCAGGCTACCGCCACTTCTTTGACCTTCTCGTCACTTCCGATATTTCCCGGATTGATCCGGATTTTATCGATCCCCGCGTCCAAGGACGCCAGCGCCAGACGGTGATCAAAATGGATATCGGCGACCAAAGGAATGGAAATGGCTTCCTTGATTTTGGGAATCAGCTTCACCGCATCCATATCGGGAACCGCTACCCGAAGAATCTCGCATCCTGCTTGTTCCAAAGCTTTCGCTTGCTTGACATTTCCCTCGATATCGGTACTTTTGGCGTTGAGCATAGACTGAATGTAAATCTTTTTTCCGTTGAAAACGAGATCCTTTAATTTGACCGGTATGAGCTTCCGCATCCTGCCGCCTCCTCTAAGCGAACAAATTTCGAATATCCTTGATGGTAACAAAAATAAAGAGCAAAATCACCAGCACAAAGCCAATCAAATGAACCAAGCCTTCATGCTCAGGCTTGATGGGCTTTCTTCTCACTGCCTCGATCAGCAAAAAGACCAATCTTCCTCCGTCCAGGGCGGGAATGGGGAGCAAATTAAAGATCCCCACATTGATGGTGATAAAAGACAAAAGGGAAAGCAATGTGGCAAACCCGTAGCTGGTCGCCTCTCCTACTACCTGAGTAATGCCTACCGGGCCGGAAAGATCATTGATGGATGCCCTTCCGGTAAACAGATCCGCGATGGAGATCCAAATAAGACGAGCGGTGGAAAGTGTTTTTCTCGCGGTATAGGACAAAACATTTCCAAAATTGGTTTCTACGCCCACCACTTTAAAGTCGATATTCAGCACGTTACCCTCTTCCGTCTCGGAATAAGCAAATGTAACCGCGGGCAGCGTCACTTCTTCTCCATCCCTCAGCACCACCATGGATACCACACCGTCAGCATCCTTGGAAAGCTCGTAAATAATGTCGGTCTCCACCAGTATTCTCCGGCCGTTGATGGACTGGATCACATCTCCCACCTGCAAGCCGGTTTGTTCGGTAACGGCATTTTCGGAAAACAGCGCGATCTGGTTGGTAGCGATCATATCTTCGCTTGCCACAACGGACAGGATAACGAAAAATCCCAAAATGAGATTCATTGCAGCGCCCGCTACCAAAATGATAAACCGCTGCCAGCGTTTTTTGTTGCAAAATGCCCGTTCGTTATCTGACGCGTCGTCCTCCCCTTCCATGCTTACAAAGCCTCCGATGGGAAAAAGACGAAGCGCGTACACCGTCTCGCCGATCTTTTTTTTGAGTAAGGTCGGCCCCATTCCCAGCGCAAACTCGTTGACCTGAACGCCGCAAAGCTTGGCGGCGACAAAATGTCCGCACTCATGAACAAAGATGATCAAGGCAAAAATAACAATGGTAATGAGAATATTTCCCATAACTTCCCCCTTTTGCTAACAAAACAGAGAATCTACCCATTCCCGGGCTTCCTT
>CALWZB010000123.1 GCA_944385915.1 uncultured Clostridia bacterium
CGCTGGCTGGACGATTTTCTGGATCCCTTTGGGCTTAAAAAATTTTTCGACGGCCCCTCTTCTTTCCTGTTAGACGCGTATGCCTATATTTTCGCGGTGACCCCAAGCCGCTTTGACACCTTACAGCAAATGCAGAAAATGACCTTTAATCTCCATAAAATGCTTCCTTTAGACTGTCCGGCGGAGGATGATTCCGAGGAAGATGTTTGCTATGTTTACGCGGTGCGAAACCGGGATACCGGCGCCTACCGCTGGGGCTGCTGCGTCACATCCCAAACCACCGCTTACGTTGTGGCGGACGAAAACGGAGATTTCAAAGGGCAAAGAAACGACCAGGCGGAGGACGGGCTTCCCGTGGTCCTTTTATCCCTGTATGAGAAGTATACCTGCCTTCGCTTTACCGAACTGATCGCCCATATGAAGAAGGGACAGATCAGGGAACTGAAAAACCTGATGCTCAATTTTCAGGCATTTGGAACGGTAACTCCGGCGAATTTATCCCGCTGGCACAATGTAAAGCAAATTTACGCCCAGCTGCTTCGGGTCAACGACATCCCTTCCGCAATCGAGGATATCAGCAGCAAGATCCATATCCTCACCGCTCATCAAGAGGAGCTCGAGCGCGCCAAAAGTGAAACGGTCATCAACATCATTACCCTTTTCGGGATCGTCTCCATCCTGGCGTCGGTATTATCTATTGTCCAGATTTTATCCGGCGGGGATATCCTGATCTGGGGTTCCACCATTTTGACTACGGTGATACTGATACTGATTACCGTAATCGCGGTACAAAATCGAAAAAAATAGGAAACGGCGGATTAAACCGCCGTTTTTTTTCCATACTTTCCTTGGCAAAAAAAGGAAAGGAGAAAAAAATGAAACCGTCCAAGGAAAAACTTTTTCTTTGCGTTTTGGGATTAGGGATCTTACTGGGATTAGGCACGCTGACAGCAAAGACCGATTTACTCTGCCGCTCGGTAAGCGATAAGGTATTCCGGCTCCACATTTTGGCGGAATCCAACGATCCCTATGACCAGGAGACCAAGCTGATGGTGCGGGATACGCTGTTAAAAACCGCTTCCATCCCCGAAACCAAAGAGGAACAGATGACCTCACAAGCGCTGTTAAACCAAAGCGAAACGGCAGCCAACGAAATTTTGAAACAGCGGGGCAGCGAAAGCAAGGCTGAGGCGAAAACCGAGCGCATCTTTTTCCCCAAACGGGTTTACGGGGAATACACCTTTCCCGCCGGTGAATACGATGCCCTTCGGATCGTTTTGGGAGAGGGAGAGGGGGAAAACTGGTGGTGCGTCCTGTATCCTTCTTTGTGTATCCCCGCGGCATCGGACGAAGGGGAAAAGCTGTTTACCGATGAAGAGCTTTCCATGCTCAAAGAGGAACCGGATTACGTATTTTCTCTCTATATCCGGGAGCTTTGGCTGAAAATCAAAGCGTTTTTTGACAAAGAAAACGGCTCATGATACAATAAGCCCAGTAACCGGAAAAGAGGGATCCTATGGAAAAAGATTTATTGGAGATCGGAAAGATCGTTTCGGTCCATGGCATCCGGGGAGACGTAAAGGTCCAGCCCTGGTGCGATGAACCGGCGTTTCTGACAGAGTTTGAATCCCTGTATCTCAAAGGGGAAGAAGTGGAAATTGAAAAAGCCAGAGTACAAAAAAATATGGTGCTTTTAAAGATCGCCGGCGTCAATACCCCCGAAGATGCGCAAAAATTAGTGGGGCAGATCCTTTGGATCCACAGAGATTGGGTGGAGCTTCCCGAAGGCACCTATTTCATCGCGGATCTGATCGGACTGACGGTAGTGGATGCTGACGACCAAACGGTCACCTACGGAACGCTTACTGATGTAAGCCAGACCGGCGCCAACGACGTCTATCATATCCGGTTTGCCGACGGCAAGACCCGGTATGTCCCAGCCATTCCCGACGTTGTGATCGAAACCGACCTGGAAAACAAGGTCATGCGCATCCGCCCTTTAAAAGGGTTGTTTGAGGACTGATATGCGGATCGATATTGCTACGCTCTTTCCCGAAATGTGTGAACAGGTGCTCAGCGAAAGCATCATTGGAAGAGCAAGAAAAAAAGGACTCATTGACATTTACTGCCATAACATTCGGGACTATTCCCCCGATCAACGCCACCACCGGGTAGACGACTCCCCCTACGGCGGCGGAAAGGGTATGGTGATGCAGCCGGAGCCCATTTACTTATGCTATCTGGATATTTTGCGTCAAAGCGCTTCGGTCCCCCATGTGATCTATCTTTCCCCCCAGGGAAAGGTGTTTGACGAAAAAAAAGCTTTGGCGCTTAAGGAGACCCCCCATCTTTTGCTTTTGTGCGGACACTATGAGGGAGTGGACGAGCGGATTTTGGAAAAAATCGTGGACGAAGAGCTTTCTATCGGCGATTATGTGCTCACCGGCGGGGAGCTGGCGGCGCTGGTGGTGACCGATGCGGTGGCGCGGCTTTGCGACGGCGTTTTGCCGGACGCGTCCTGCTTTGAAGAGGAGAGCTTAATGAACGGGCTTTTGGAATACCCCCAATATACCCGTCCCGAGCTTTGGGAGGATAAGAAGGTTCCCGACGTCCTTCTTTCGGGGCATCATAAGAACATTGAAAGCTGGCGGTTCTCTCAGTCCCTTTCCCGGACCCAGAAAAAGCGGCCGGATCTTTACGCAGCGTATCAAAAAAAGCGTGAAAAAAATGATGAAAAATAATGGTTAAGTTGCACAATGATGTGAAAAACTATTATTCACTATTTCATTTTTGTAACGAATTTTTCCAAAAAGCCCCCTTTTTCCCAGAAAATCCGTTGACTGGTTTTGGGGGAATGATATAATGAGTTTGTAAGTGTCCGTAAAACAGATTGAGTAATAGGAGAGCAAGAGAAATGTATTTAAAAGACGTTACCGTACAAAATCAAGTTGGACTTCATGCCCGTCCCGCTACCTTCTTTATTCAAAAAGCCAATGAATACAAATCTACGGTTTGGGTCGAAAGAGATGAGCGGAGAGTGAATGCCAAGAGCCTTTTGGGTGTTCTTTCTCTCGGGATCGTTGGCGGCACCACCATCCGGATCATTGCTGACGGCGCCGATGAACAGGCCGCGGTAGATGGTTTGGTCAAATTAGTGGAGTCTGCTTTCGCCGAATAAGCTTTCCATAAAACCACAAAAAACGGAGAGGATATCCTCTCCGTTTTTTTGTTACCGCCGCTTTACCGGTATAAACTCAATATACCCTCTGCTCCCCACCGGTTCTAACTGGATCCGGGGATTTTCGTCATCCCAGTCATAGCCGATCAAGGATGGGTCATATCGTTTTTTGGCGTCCCAGACCTCCCCGATGGCGGTCTGGTAATCCTTTTCTTCGAAAGGCTCCCCCTGAAACATCAAATATTCCGCCTCGGGCAGATCCAAGATCTCCATGCCCTCGGGGACAACGCCGTCATAACCCAAAGGAAGCTCTACGCCCTGGACATATGTAGAAGTCCCCGGAAGGATGGCTTTTTTCGGAAGCCACATACAGACCGGTTCGCCGTATAAAGACGGAATACTTTGGAGCAGCCCCCACACATCGCAGCCCACCTCGTCACAGTAGGTAAAATAGTCGTCAGCCCGAATTCCCCGCTTGATAAGCGCCTTGCGCCGGGGACGGGATGTCAAGGTCACAGTAATGGTTCTCGCTTTTTCCATCATTTTTTCGCTCCTTCCCATTTCCCGATAGGTTACACCGTACGGAACAAACAGATACAGCGGTGAGGGATGGGCGGCATATTCTCCGGGATTTCGTCCAAATTCCCGAAAAAAGGCGCGCTGGTAGCCGTCTACGCTGGAAAAGCCCATCTCCAGCGCGATCTTCGCCACGGTGCAGTCTTTTTCATCCCGAAGCCGCAGCGCCGACCGGGAAAGACGAAGCTTTCGGATGTACTCACCCGGCGTCAAAGAGGTCCAGGCGGCAAACAAGCGGTGGGCGTACCAGGGGGAAAACAGCGACACTCTCGCCAAATCAGCAAGAGTGATGGTTTCAAAAAGATGCGCCTCGATATACTCCTGCATGCGCTGTACCGCTTTTGCCCGCTCGTCCATATTTTCCTCCGCTGTCTCTAGGATACCATAACAAACCGTCCTTGTCTCGACTTTTTTTGCGATGAAAAAGTATTATTTCAAATAATGGATCCGCTCTCTTTTTCTCGGACGTCCTTCCCCGATCTCACCATCGGGGTATCCAAAGCACAAACAGCAAACCGCCTTCGCGTCTTCGGGGATATTTCCCCGCCGCATTATGGCTTTTCCTTCTTCGGTCGCAAAGGTCTCCTCTGCTCTTCCTACATAAACGCAGCCGATCCCCATCGACCACGCCGCCAAAATCATATTTTCGGCGCAGACAGAGCAATCGTTCACCGTATACCGGTTTCCCGATCCGAACAGATAGATTACCAAAGGCGCGTCGTAAAAAGCGTTTTTCAAAGAATCGTCTTCGGCAATGCTGATCTGTTTTTGGTTGATTTCATGATCGTTATTTTTCATCGCTCCGCCAAAACAATTTCGGTTGATCTTTCCAAGCAAAAGGTTCGCGTCTCTGTCCTCGGAAACCAAAAACAAAGCCTGCTGCCTTCCGCCGGCGGAAGGCGCCCAAAGTCCGGCTTCCAAAATCGCCTCGACAGCGTCTTTCGAAATGGGGTCACTCCGAAATTTTCGAATGGTGCGACGGCTTTGTATCGCCTTTATTACTTCGTTCATATCCAGGCCTCCAATCCATGTTCTTGGCACTATGGTAAAAGAAACAAGGCGCTCCGTCAAGTAGGCACTTTTTTGTGCCTACCCCTTGTTTTCGTCAACCCCGGGGGAAGATTTCAAAATCAACCCTACGGGACAATGATCGCTTCCCAAAACATCGGAAAGGATGAACGCATCCTCCATCTTTTCTTCAAAGTCTTTCGAAACCAAAAAATAATCGATACGCCATCCCGCGTTATTCTCTCTGGCGTGGTACAGATAACTCCACCAGGAATAAGCGCCCGTCAAATCGGGATAAAAGTAGCGAAAGCTGTCTACAAAGCCGGCATCTAAAAGGGCCGTCATTTTTTCCCGCTCTTCGTCGGTAAAGCCCGCGTTTTTCCGGTTGGTCTTGGGATTTTTTAAATCGATCTCTTTGTGGGCCACATTCATGTCCCCGCAAACCACCACCGGCTTTTGCTGATTTAAGCCAGTCAGATAGGCGCGAAACGCGTCTTCCCACTCCATCCGGTAAGAAAGCCGCGTCAATCCTCTTTGGGAATTGGGCGTATAGACGTTGACCAAAAAGAAATGGGGAAATTCTAAGGTAATGACCCGTCCTTCGGCGTCATGCTCCGGCAGATCCAGTCCGTACCGCACCGAAAGCGGAGGAATCTTCGTCAACACCGCGGTACCGGAATAGCCCTTTTTCTCCGCGCTGTTCCAGTAAGGGGTGTACTCCCCAAAATCGAAATCGATCTGGTCGGGGGAAAGCTTGGTTTCCTGAAGGCAGACCACATCGGCGCCGCAATTCTTCAAAAAATCGAAAAAGCCTTTTTTTACACAAGCCCTTAATCCATTTACATTCCAGGAGATCAGTTTCATTTTGTTTCCTCCAACAGGGGTTTCAGATATTTTCCAGTATAGGACGCGGGGTTGTTCGCGACCTCCTCGGGGGTTCCGGTAGCCACTACAGTACCGCCCCGGTCTCCTCCCTCGGGACCCAAGTCGATGAGATAATCGGCGGTTTTCAATACATCCAGGTTGTGTTCGATGACCACTATCGTATTTCCGCTGTTGCAAAGCGCCTGGAGCACCTCGATGAGCTTGTGGACGTCATAGGTGTGCAGCCCTGTGGTGGGTTCATCCAAAATATAAATGGTCTTTCCGGTGCTTCTTCTGGCAAGCTCGGTGGCTAATTTGACCCGCTGCGCCTCCCCGCCGGAAAGAGTGGTGGCGGGCTGACCCAACTTGATATACCCGAGTCCTACGTCGTATAACGTCTGGAGCTTCCGTTTGATTTTCGGGAAGGCATCGAAAAAGGCAAGGGCCTCCTCCACCGTCATCTCCAGCACCTCATAGATATTCTTCCCCTTGAAATGGACCTCCAAAGTCTCTCTGTTGTACCGCTTTCCCTTACAGACCTCACAAGGGACGAAAATATTGGGAAGGAAATGCATCTCGATTTGCAAAATGCCGTCTCCCTCACAGGCTTCGCACCGTCCCCCCTTGACGTTAAAGGAAAACCGCCCGCTGGTATAACCCCGAAGCTTGGCGTCCGCCGTCTGGGCGAACAGCTCTCTGATATCCCCAAACACGCCGGTGTAAGTGGCGGGATTGGAACGGGGGGTGCGGCCGATGGGAGACTGGTCGATGTTGATGACCTTATCCAACGCGTCAACACCCTTTAATTCCTTGAATTTTCCGGGCTTGATCTTGGTGGAAGAGGAAAGAGCCTGTGCCAGCGCTTTATAGAGGATCTCGTTAACCAACGAGGACTTTCCCGAACCGGAGACGCCGGAAACACAGATAAAGGTTCCCAAAGGAAAATCTACCGTAATATTTTTCAAGTTGTTTTCCTTCGCACCCACCACGGTAAGCACCTTTCCGTTTCCTTTCCGGCGTTCTTTAGGAACCGGGATCTTCCGCTTTCCCGAAAGATACTGGCCGGTGTAGGACTGCTCACAGGCCATAACGTCTTCGATGCTTCCGGCGCAGACGATCTCGCCGCCATGGACCCCCGCGCCGGGACCCACGTCCACAATATAATCCGCCGCCCGCATGGTGTCCTCGTCATGCTCTACGACGATCAGGGTATTCCCCAGATCCCGAAGCCGTTTTAAAGTAGACAAAAGCTTATCGTTGTCCCTTTGATGGAGTCCGATGCTGGGCTCATCCAAAATATACAAAACTCCCATCAGGCTGGAACCGATCTGGGTCGCCAGACGGATGCGCTGGGCTTCCCCGCCGGAAAGAGTCGCGGCGGCGCGGGAAAGGGTCAGATACTCCAATCCCACATTTTTCAAAAAGCCGAGACGTGCTTTGATTTCCTTTAATACCTGAGCGGAGATCATCCTCTCCCGCTCGGAAAGGGTAAGTTCCTCTAAAAACTCCAGCGCCTCCACCACCGAAAGCTTACAAAGGTCGCTGATGTTTTTTCCTCCCACTGTCACCGCCAGATATTCCTTTTTGAGCCGTTCTCCCTTACAGTCCGGGCAAAGGATACTGCTCATACAGGATGCGATCTCATCCCGGATATAGTTGGAGTTTGTCTCCCGAAACCGCCGCTCCAGATTGTTGACGATCCCTTCAAATTCGATCTCGTAGGTGCCGGTGCCGTACTCCTTTTGGCGCACCATACGGATCCGTTCCCCTTTGCTCCCGTAAAGGAGCACATCCATCTGCTCCTTGGTGAGGTCTTTTACCGGCGTGTCCAGAGAAAAATGGTAATGCTCCGCCAAGGCGGCGTAGTACATCTGTACAATGGTGCCGCTGCCGCCGATATACCACCCGCTGGCCTTGATGGCGCCGGCGTTGATGGAAAGGTTTTTATTGGGGATCACAAGATCCGGATCCACCTTCATATAGGTTCCAAGCCCAGTACAGGTAGAACATGCGCCGATGGGATTATTAAAGGAAAACATTCTCGGCGAAAGCTCGTCGATGGAGATGCCATGCTCCGGACAGGCATAGGTCTGGGAAAAAAGGATCTCCTCTTTTCCCACCACATCGGCAAGGATCAAGCCCCCTGAAAGGCGGCTTGCCGTTTCGATGGAATCGCTTAACCGGCTTTCGATCTTATCGCTGATGGAAAGACGGTCAATCACGATCTCGATGTCGTGCTTTTTGTTTTTTTCCAGCTTGATCTCTTCGGAGAGATCGTAAAGGATCCCATCCACTCTTGCCCGCACATAACCGCTTTTCCGGGCGGAATCCAGATCTTTTTGGTGTTCGCCCTTTCTTCCTCTGACCACCGGCGCCAAAATCTGGATCCTGGTTTTCTCCGGATAGGCCATCAGCTGATCCACGATCTGATCCACCGTCTGCTGTTTGATCTCCCGTCCGCAGATGGGGCAATGGGGCACCCCGATACGGGCATACAAAAGGCGAAGATAGTCGTAAATCTCGGTCACCGTCCCCACCGTGGACCGGGGATTTTTCGAGGTGGTCTTCTGGTCAATGGAAATGGCGGGGGAAAGCCCCTCGATATAATCTACGTCCGGCTTTTCCATCTGGCCCAAAAACATTCTCGCGTAAGAAGAAAGGCTCTCCATATACCGGCGCTGTCCGTCGGCGTAAATGGTATCAAAAGCGAGAGAGGACTTTCCCGAACCGGAAAGCCCGGTAAACACCACCAGCTGATCCCGCGGGATAGTCACATCTACGTTTTTTAAATTATGCTCCCGCGCACCCTTGATGGTAATGTGATCTAAAGCCAAAATAATCCTTCCTTTCTCCCGTTACTTCCCGGAAGCAAGCTCTTCCTTCAATTTGCTGATCTTGTCCCGTAAAAACGCGGCCTGCTCAAATTCCAAAAGCTTCGCCGCCTGTTTCATCTCCGCGGTGAGCGCTTTGATCATCTTCTCTTTCTCCTGACGGCTAAGGCGTTTTCCTTTTTTATCGATGGTATCCCGCTTGGAGATCTCCAAAATCTCCGCCACCGATTTTTTGATGGTTTTGGGCGTAATACCATGTTCTTTGTTGTATTGAAGCTGGATCTCCCGGCGCCGGTAGGTCTCCTTTAACGCCCGCTCCATAGATGGAGTGACGCTGTCGGCGTACATAATGACTTTGCCTTCGGCGTTTCGCGCCGCCCGTCCTATGGTCTGGATTAACGACGTCTCGCTTCGAAGGAATCCTTCCTTGTCCGCGTCCAAAATGGCCACCAGGCTCACCTCCGGGATATCCAATCCCTCTCGCAGCAGATTGATCCCCACCAGCACGTCGAATACCCCAAGCCGAAGGTCTCGAATGATCTCCATTCGCTCGATGGTATCGATATCGTGGTGCATATACCTTACTTTGACGTCCATCCCTTTCAGGTAATCAGTGAGGTCCTCCGCCATCTTTTTGGTCAGCGTCGTCACCAGTACCCGCTCCCCTTTGGCGGCACGCTCGTTGATCTCTCCGAGAAGGTCCTCGATCTGTCCCTCCACCGGACGGACATCCACCTCGGGATCCACAAGTCCGGTAGGACGGATCACCTGTTCCGCGATATTTTGGGCATGGGAACGCTCAAATTCCGCCGGCGTCGCGGAAACATAGATGACCTGATGAATCTTGCTGTAAAATTCGTCAAAATTCATCGGCCGGTTATCATAAGCGGATGGCAGGCGAAATCCGTAATCGATCAGCGACTTTTTCCGCGCCCGGTCTCCGAAATACATCCCCCGCACCTGAGGGATGGTGACGTGAGACTCGTCCACCAGCAGCAGAAAATCCTTTCCAAAATGGTCGAAAAGGGTATGGGGGGTGCTTCCCGGCTCTCTTCCCGCAAGGATCCTGGAATAGTTTTCGATCCCTTTGCAAACCCCGATCTCCTCTAACATTTCCATGTCGTACCGGGTGCGCTGTTCAATGCGTTGCGCTTCGATCAAAAGCTCCCGATCCTTGAAATACTTGACCCGCTCGATCATCTCCCGCTCGATCTCATCTAACGCTTCCTTCATCTTTTCCGGCGGGGTAATAAAGTGCGAGGCGGGATAGATGGCCGCATGGGACAATACCGCTTTGACCTCCCCGGTAAGAGGATTGATCTCACTGATCCGGTCGATCTCGTCGCCGAAAAATTCCACCCGGATGGCCGTTTCACTGCTTCCCGCGGGAAAAATCTCCACCACATCGCCCCGCACCCGGAATTTGTTGCGGATAAAGTTGATGTCGTTGCGGTCATACTGGATCCGAATGAGATTGCGCAAAAGGTCGTCCCGATCCATCTCCATCCCCGTCCGCAGGGAAATCACCATGTTCCGGTAATCGATGGCGCTTCCCAATGAGTAGATGCAAGAGACGCTGGCGACGATAATGACGTCATTTCGCTCCGCCAGCGCGCAGGTCGCCGAATGGCGCAGCTTGTCGATCTCGTCGTTGATGGCGCTGTCTTTTTCGATATAGGTGTCGGTGCCGGGAATATAGGCCTCCGGCTGGTAATAATCGTAGTAAGAAACAAAATACTCCACCGCGTTATGAGGGAAAAATTCCCGAAACTCGGTGCAAAGCTGGGCGGCTAAGGTCTTATTGTGGGCCAGTACCAGCGTCGGTTTGTTCACTCTGGCGATGATGTTCGCCATGGTAAAGGTTTTTCCCGAACCGGTCACACCCAAAAGGACCTGTTCCTTTAATCCCTTTTGGATCCCCTCCACCAGGCTGTCAATGGCTTGGGGCTGATCCCCGGTGGGCTGATAAGAGGATACCAATTCAAAAACGCCCGTTCGATCCATATCGACTTCTCCCATTCTTGATCAAAAGAAAAAAGAACAAATTTTCGTACTCATTCTACCCTTTTTTCCCTTCTTTGTCAATGCTATTGTAACCCCTTTTTTCGGAAAAACGATCCGGTCAGAGTGAAATGTTCGTCGCCTTCTGGACTCCCAAAAGTCCCTGTTCCATCATAGAAAGATATCTTCCCCCGGCGATGACAAAATGATCCAGTAAATGAATGGAAAGCTTTCCCAAAACCGCGTTAGCCTGCTCGGTGACAAAAATATCCTTCTGCGACGGCTTGGTGGTGCCGTAAGGGTGATTATGAGCGAGAACCAAATTGACTGCGTTGTACTTAAAGGAGGTCTCGGCAATTTTTCGCAGATCCAGCGGCACATTGGTAAAGCTCCCCTCGGAGACCACCTCGCACCGAAGAAGCTTGCATGCGGCGTCCATATATAAGGCAAACACCGTTTCGACACTTCTTCCCACAAACCGGGGGAGCAAAAACTCCCCTATGACCTGGGAATTATTTAACACCTTCCGGCTTTTGACTTCATCCTCTAAAACTCTCCTGTAAAACGGCGCGATGAATTTGATCAAAACCGCCGCGTTTTCGGTCATCCCCTTCACCCGGGAAAGAGCCCATACGTCGGCTCCCATCACCTTGGACAGGGAGCCGAACTCCATCAGCAGCATATGTGCCACCTCATTGGTATCTTTTCTCGGGATCGCCGAATACAAAAGCATCTCCAAAAGCTCATGATCCGCAAAAGATTCCGTTCCCTCTTTCAAAAACCGCTCCCGCATCCGGGACCGGTGATTTTGATGCAGTCCGCTTCTTTTCTCTTCCGGCAAACCCATTCATCCTTTCTTTTTACGCCTGTATTTTTCGATCTTGTCAGGATTTTCCCCGGATCCTATCCAGGGCTTCTTTTGGAAGATCGTACATTACCTTAGCATGGTTTTTCTTGATACACGCATTGAAAACCACCGCTCCCGTCCGTTTATCGATGCCGGTGCGGTAAATCACATTGTTTCGGTAAATCACACCGTTTTCCTCGGAAAAATGCTCATCCTCCACCCGGATATGGTATTTGACCGGCAGCGGCTCTTTGGCCCGCAGCTCCCCTTTTAAGTACTCGCCGTCTACAAAAACCCGAAGCTGGTACAGATTGTCGGTCCCGTTGTAAAAACGGTAATCCAGATAGTTATACAAAACAGAGGTTCCTGTTCCAAAGGGGACCTTTCTTCCATAATCGGGAAAGAGATCCACATTGTCGTGGTGATGGTGCTCGGTAATGGTAAGAGGGCTGTGGAGCACCATAAAATGGATGAGGTTGGTAAACTGGCAGATACCGCCGCCCATGCCCACATCCGGTTTTCCCCCGCGGATGACTAAGCCGTCTCGATATCCTTTTCGTTTGGTACATGATCCCACTAATGACCAAAAGGAAAAGGTTTCCCCCGGATAGATCAGGATCCCGTCCACTTTCGGCGCCGCAATCGCCAGATTGACCGCCTTGTTTTGCTGGAGCACCGGATCCACGTCCCCTAACCGCCTTTGGATCAGTGAAGAATGGCGGTAGATCACCACCGGCAGGTTGTCTTTGCTTTTTCGTTTGGAAAGATTTCGATTCGCTAAGTTTTGAAGGGCGCGCACCCCTCTGCATTTCCATACCGAAATGCGGTATGCCGCCGGCGACAGCTCGCAAAATAATTTTCTCCCCATATCTTCTCTCCCTTTTCTCCCGGTCTTTTCCCCGGTACCTTTTATTGTAGCACAAAACCCCTTTGGGGGAAAGGCACAGAAAGGGACAAATGGTTTTTTTCGGGAAAAAAGTGGATTTGGTTGCAAAAAGAGGAAAAAAAGCTTATACTAAAGCAGAGTATTTTTCATATATGGAGGGAATGTATGGAAACGGTCATCGATGGGATCCGCATTCGCTACCAAAGCGAGGGAGAAGGAGAAGATCTTCTCATCCTCCATGGCTGGGGATGCAAGATCGAAGTGTACCAGAATATTACCGATCTTTTGAAAACCAAATACCGGGTCCATATTCTGGACCTTCCAGGCTTCGGAGAGAGCGACGAGCCGAAAACCCCCTTCGGCGTCAGCGATTACGCCCGCTTCGTCTCTTCGTTTATTCGTTTTTTGGGCTTGAAGCGGCTCCATCTTGTGGGACACAGTCATGGCGGACGCATCGCTATTTTCTTAGCATCCCATCCTGACAAGGATTTTACTTTACAGAAAATCGTGCTTATGGACAGCGCCGGCATCGTGCCGAAAAAGACCGTTCGCCAAAAGATGAGGACCCGGATCTATAAAATGGGAAGATGGATTCTGACCAAAAAGCCGGTAGCCGCCATGTATCCCGAATCCCTTGAAGCCCTGCGGAAAAAATTCGGCTCCGCCGATTACAACGCCGCCAGTCCCTTAATGCGGGAAAGCTTAGTAAAGTCGGTCAACACCGATCTTCAGGAAGACCTTCCGAAGATCCAAAACCCCGTGCTGCTGCTCTGGGGCGCCAAAGATACCGCCACTCCCCTTTCCGACGGAAAGCGAATGGAAGCCCTTCTTCCCAACGGCGGGCTTGCGGTTTCCGAAACAGGGGGACATTACGTCTTTTTAGACGACTTTCCCTTTGTCTCTCGGGTACTTTCGTCCTTTTTCGACTTGGAGGAACATTGACTGTGATTTTGTTTTTGCTGTTGCTTGCCGCTTTTTTATGCTATAACATAATCAACAATTTGTATTATGTTCATATGTTTCAACTAAACGGATATAAGCCTAAGGTCCAGCGCGCCTGGCTCGCCAAACGGCTGCCCCCCATTTTGGGGCGTTGTCTTCTTATCCTTTTCGGACTTGTGTTTGTGCCCTTTTTCCCCGTGGGAGGAAAAATCGTTTCCATCCTTTGCTTTTTGCTCTCCGCCTATCTTTGCCGGCCGAGAAAAGCGAAAAAGCCGTTGGTCTATACCGCGAGAGTCAAACGTCTCCTTTGTACCGACGGGATCCTGTGGGTTTTGATCTGCGTTTTCCTGTTCTTTTTCCGAAACCTTCTCCCCCTTGCGGCGGTTTTACTGGCGGCGGCATCCTTTTTTGCCCCGTGGATCCTTCTTTTTGCCAATTTCATCAACCGCCCCATGGAAACGGGGATCAACAACCATTATATCAACGACGCCAAACGTCTCATCCGGCAAAGCCCATCCTTACAGGTCATCGGCATCACCGGAAGCTACGGGAAAACCAGCGTCAAGTATTTTCTGCAAACCCTTCTTTCCACCGTCTGCGACAGTTTGATGACGCCGGAAAGCTATAATACCACCTTGGGTGTTGTCCGTACTGTCCGGGAGCAGCTTCATCCCACCCATGAGTATTTTGTCTGTGAGATGGGAGCGCGCAATATCGGGGACATCCGGGAGATCTGTGACATCGTCCTTCCGTCTTACGGCATTTTGACCGCTATTGGGCCTCAGCATCTGGAAAGCTTTCGTTCTATCGAAAACATTGTGAAAACCAAATTTGAACTCATCGATTCCCTGGGTGACAGAGGGACCGCCTTTTTAAACTACGACAACGAGTGGATCCGAAACCGTCCGGTATCCTGTAAAACGGTAAGCTACGGCATTGAATACCAAAACGCGGATTATTTCGGGACTGATATTTCGGTTTCCAAAAACGGGACCTCCTTTCGCGTGATCCATAAGGGAGAGTCCATGCCCTTTTTTACCTCTCTGATCGGCGCTCACAATGTCCAAAACCTGGTCGGCGCCATTGCCGCCGCCCATACGTTGGGAGTCCCGGTAAAAGAGCTGCAAATGGGAGTGCGTCAGATCCAAAGCGTTCCCCACCGGCTGGAGCTGACTCGAAGACAGGGCATTACCATCATTGACGACGCTTATAACTCCAACCCCACCGGCGCCAAAGCGGCGCTGGACACCTTGAGCTGTTTTGACGGCGTCAGGATCGTCATTACGCCGGGTATGGTGGAGCTGGGTGAAAAAGAAGAGGAATGCAACTTTACCTTTGGCCGCCAGATGGCGAAGGTTTGCGATTACGCTATTTTGATCGGCGGCGATCGGACGGTCCCGATCCAAAACGGCCTGATCCAGGAAGGGTTTCCAAAAGAAAAGCTTTTTGTCTACCGTCAGTTTGCCGAAGGGATCCAAAGAGCCTACGCCCTCCCCTCGGGACAGAAGGAAAAGGTGATCCTGTTGGAAAATGATCTTCCCGACAACTATTGAGGAGGAAAATGATGAAAACAAAAATCGGCGTTTTTTTCGGAGGACGCTCGGTGGAACACGAGGTCTCCATTATCTCCGCGTTACAGGCAGTGGCTGCCTTTGACCGCAATCTTTACGATGTCATCCCCATTTACATGACCAAAGACGGCGCTTTTTATGTGGGCGAAAAGATCGGAGACATCAAAGCCTACCGGAATGTTCCCGCTCTTTTAAAGGAAAGCAAACGGGTGGTGCTGATCCCGAAAAACGGCCAGGCGGAGCTTCATTACTATCCCTTAAAGCATTTTGGAAAAAGCCTTTACGACGTCATCGACGTAGCGTTTCCCATCGTCCACGGAACCAACGTAGAAGACGGCGCCTTACAGGGATTTTTCCGCACGCTACAAATCCCCTTTGCGGGGTGCGACGTTTTGTCCTCCGCTGTGGGCATGGACAAATATGTGATGAAGGCGGTATTAAAAGACAACGGCGTACCGATCCTTCCTTGTCTTCGGATCCGCAAGCGGGCGTATTTCTCCGACCCTGATGCATTTATCGGGAACGTAGAAGAAACGATCGGTTTTCCCTGTATTGTAAAGCCGATCAATTTGGGCTCCAGCATTGGTATCCGGAAGGCGGAGGATGCCTCTTCGTTAAGAGACGCCATCGAATATGCCTTTTCCTTCGCTTCGGAAATTCTGGTGGAGGAAGCGGTGCAAAACCTCAAAGAGATCAACTGCTCGGTGGTAGGCGACGGAGACGGCGCCGAAGCGTCGGAATGCGAAGAGCCTATCAGCGACGGCAAACTTTTGGATTTTGACGCCAAATACCGCAAGGGCGGAAAAGGAAGCAAGGGCGACGGCATGGCCAACGTTTCCCGAAAGATCCCTGCCGGTATCTCGAAAGAAGAACGGGACACCATCCGCGATCTGGCGGTCAGGGCATTTTTGGCTATGGGATGCTCCGGGATCGCCCGGATCGATTTTATGATGGATACCAAGACCCGAAAAATCTATCTGACCGAAGTCAATACCATTCCCGGTTCTCTCGCGTTTTATCTTTGGGAGCCGTTGGGAGTCCCTTATTCTGAGCTTTTGACCAAAGCGGTAAAACTGGCGCTAAAGCGCCGCCGGGAAAGCGAAGAACTTAACTACAGCTTTGACACCGACATCCTCGCCAACGCTTCCTTTGGCGGAAGCAAAGGGAGCAAACGGTAAAATGACAAAAGCCGCCTCAAATGAGGCGGCTTTTTCTTTATTCCTTGGTGAGCTTCGCAAAGTTTGCCATAATCTTTTTGGTTCCCGCCGTCTCGAAAATAATCTCCAGCAGGTGGTCGTTGCCCATAGGGGTCATAGAAAGGATGGTGCCTTTACCAAACACCTTGTGGCGGACCTGATCCCCAACGGAAAAATGGATATCCGACGCCGCCGCTTTGGGGGATTGGCCTACGGTGGGGACTGCAGGCCGGGAAACGGAAGGAGAAAAAGCGGGCCGCGGCTCCCGCTGGCTCCGAAAGCCGAAAGAAGACACCGTATCTTTGGTCTTGACCTTCTCCAAGTACTGCTCCGGGACTTCCTCTACAAACCGGGAAAGGCGGTTTCTCCCTGTCTGGCCAAATACCATACGGCTGTCACTATGGATCAGATAGAGCTTTTGCTTGGCACGGGTAATGGCAACATAGCAAAGGCGCCGTTCCTCCTCTAATTCGGCAGGATCATACATACAGCGGGAGGACGGAAAGATATTGTCTTCCATTCCCGGCAAAAATACCACCGGAAACTCCAGTCCCTTGGAGGAATGCATAGTCATCAACACCACCGCGTCCTCCGACTGGTTTAAGGCGTCCAGATCGGTATAGAGGGCGATTTCCTCCAAAAAGCCTTCTAGATCCCCGCCGAGATTGTCGTCTTGGTATTTGACCAGGGTGTTTTTCAGCTCGCCGATATTTTCTAACCGGGTCAAACCTTCTTCCCCCTGGCGGTTGAGCATATCGAGATAGCCCGTTTTTTCCATGACCTCGTCGAGCAGCCGGTCTAACGGCATACGCAAAGCCGTATCCCGAAATTCATCGATCATTTTGGCAAACGCCAAAAGGGGCCCGCTCTTTCTCGACAGGTTCCCATAGGTATCCGCATTTTTCAGCACCTCGAAAATGGAGATCCCCTCCATTTCGGAGATCTCTTCCACGGTGCGGACTGTGGCGTCGCCAATAGAGCGCTTGGGTTCGTTGATAATTCGCTTTAAGCGAACCACATCGCTGGGGTTGTTGATGACGCTGAAATAAGCGACAAGGTCTTTGATTTCTTTCCGGTCAAAGAACTTGGTGCCTCCAAAAAGACGGTAGGGGATGTTCGCCTTGATGAAATGCTGTTCGATGGGACTGGACTGAGAATTCATCCGGTATAAAATGGCATGATCTCCGTAATGCATCCCCTTTCCCACATTCTCTTCAATGGTATCGGCGATAAAGGCGGCTTCGCTTTGCTCGTTTCCCGTTTCACAAAGGATGATGTCCTCGCCTTTGCCGTTTTCAGTCCAAAGGCGTTTCCCCTTTCTCCCCTCGTTATGGCGGATCACTTCGTTGGCGGCATCCAAAATGGTCTGGGTAGAGCGGTAATTTTGCTCTAACCGCACCACCGCCGCGTTGTGAAACTGGTTTTCGAAGCTTAAAATGTTCTCGATGGTGGCGCCCCGGAATTTATAAATACTCTGGTCGTCGTCGCCCACTACGCAGATATTTTCTCTTTTTTGAGACAAAAGGCTCACCAGCTTATACTGAGCGTGGTTGGTGTCCTGATACTCGTCCACCAGAAGATAACGATACATGTTCTGGAAATAATCCAGAGTATCGGGAAACTTCTCAAACACCTCCACCGTTTTGCAGATGAGGTCGTCAAAATCCAGGGCATTGGCTTCGAAAAGGCGCTTTTGATACCGGTCGTAGACCTTGGCGATCCGGCTTAACCGAAAATCGTCCCCCGCCGTATCGGCGTAGCTTTCCGGAGAAATGAGGGAATCCTTGGCGTGGCTGATCTCGCTTTGGACGCCTTTGGGGCGAAAGAGCTTATCGCTCATCTCCAAAGAGGACATAATATCTTTAATGATCCGAAGACTGTCGTCGCTGTCATAAATGGTAAAGTTCCGATCGTACCCCAATCGGTCGATGGTCCTTCGCAAAATCCGGACACATGCGGAGTGAAAGGTGGATGCGTGAACGTCCTGCGCCTCGTCCCCTACAGTGAACTGGAGCCGCTCTTTCAGCTCATTGGCGGCTTTATTGGTAAAGGTAATGGCCATAATATTCCATGGCCGCACCGGATCTCCTCCAATGGCATCCGAAAGGACCTGGTCGGAAAAATCCTCTCCATTGGCATACCGTTTGATCACATCCAGTCGTTTTTCGTCCTCGGGATCCGGCATATGATACACGTCCCCAAACCGCACCATATAGGCGATCCGGTTGATGATGACTGTCGTTTTTCCGCTTCCCGCTCCCGCCAAGATCAAAAGAGGACCTTTTACCTGAAAGATCGCCTCCCGCTGCCGGTCGTTCATTCTCGAAAACCGGCGGGTCAGGGCTTTTTGTATCCATGTCTGCGCCATACGTTCCTTCCTTTCCCTGTAAGCACATCCTATTTTTTGCAGTACCCCTATTTTAACATAACCTCACTTTGGAAACAAGAAGATTTTCCATTTCCCTTTTCTTGCTTTTCGATGGAAAAAAGTGTATACTCTTAGCAAGACAGGTTGAAAACAAAAATGGAAAGGAGCTTTCCCTTGGAAAAAATTGCAAGCTTTACCGTCGATCATGATCTTTTGACCCCGGGAATCTATCTTTCCCGCACCGACGGCGATATTATTACCTACGACCTTCGCTTTATCACCCCCAACGTCCCGCCCTTTTTGCCAAGCCCGGTGATGCACACCATCGAGCATCTTTTTGCCACCTTTGCGCGAAACAGTGCGTATAAGGATCGGGTGATCTATTTCGGACCTATGGGCTGCCGCACCGGATTTTATTTTCTGCTGCGGGATGTGGACAAAAGCGAAGCGATCCAGCTGATCATCGACATTGTCAAACAGATCACCGAATTTTTCGGGGATATCCCCGGCGCTACGCGAAAGGAATGCGGAAACTTTTTGGAGCAGGATCTTTCCGGCGCCAAGGCGGCATGCAAAGAGTACCTGAAAGTGATCGAGCATTGGACGGTGCCGAAGTTGACCTATCGTTCTTAAGAAAGGAGTTTATTATGATACAAAAAAAACTATTGGAGGAGATCTTAGCCAAAGCCTCATCCACCGGAGCGGATTTTGCCGAAGTCTTTTTGGAACATACCGACGTAGGCGCCATCGAAATGGTGGACAGCAAGGTGGACAAGATCCAGGACAGTGTCCTGTCCGGCGTCGGCATCCGCGCGTTAAAGGGCGTGCGAAGCGTTTTCGCCTCTACCACCGATTTAAGCAGAGAGGGACTGCTCCAATGCGCCCTTCAGGTAGCGGATGCCTTGGGAGAAGGAAATGCTCCCATATCCATCCATCTCACCGAGCGCATCTTTCCCGATATTCACCCCATTCGGGTGGCGCCCTTTACCGCCGAAAACAAACAGAAGATCGACCTTTTAAAGGAAGGCTATTTCGCGGCAAAGGAATACGATGAGCGCATTTCCCAGGTGGTAGGTCGCCTTTTGATGTTCGACCATAACATCCTTATCGCCAACAGCGACGGCCTTTTCACCACCGACCGGCAGATCCGCACCAGAATGGTTATTAACGCCGTTGCCAGCAAAGGGACCGAAAACCAGTCCGGCACCTGTTCTCCGGGACGGCGGATGGGATTGGAAACCTTTACCCTGTTTCCTCCAAAAGAGATCGGGATCCAGGCGGCGAAGCAGGCGCTCACCAATTTAAGCGCCGGATACTGCCCCGCGGGAAAAATGACGGTGGCGATCGAAAACGGCTTCGGAGGCGTTATTTTCCATGAAGCCTGCGGCCATTCGCTGGAGGCCACCAGCGTCTCCATCGGCATGTCCCAGATGGCGGGAAAATTAGGCCAGAAGATCGCCAACGAAAAGGTGACCGCCATCGACGACGGCACCATCCCCAACGCATGGGGCTCGGTCAACATCGACGACGAGGGAACGCCGTCGAGACGCAATGTCCTGATTGAAAACGGCATTCTGAAAAGCTATATGATCGACAAACTGGGCGGAAGAAGAATGGGTATGGAGGTAACGGGAAACAGCCGCCGTCAAAGCTATGCCTTTGAGCCTACCTCGAGAATGACCAATACCTTTATCGACAACGGTCCGGACAAAAACGAGGACATTATCGCATCCATCGAATATGGCCTTTACGCCAAGAGCATGGGCGGCGGCTCGGTCAACCCGGTCACCGGCGAGTTCAACTTCGGCGTCAACGAAGCGTATATGATCCGAAACGGAAAGATCTGTGAACCGGTCCGGGGCGCTTCCCTGATCGGAAAAGGCTCGGATATCTTAATGGACATCGATATGGTGGGTCAAAACCTCGCCACCGGACAGGGTATGTGCGGATCGTTAAGCGGCTCGATCCCCACCGATGTAGGCCAGCCCCTCATTCGTGTTTCCAGCATCACGGTAGGCGGAAGATCGTAAGCGGAGAAAGGAGATCCTTATGAACAGTCATGAATGCAAATCCCTGCTCTTTTCCCTCTCGGAAAAAGCCGGGATCGAAGAATATGAAGTATACCTGATGGAGGTCAAAAACATCGCCGCTGACGCGTTAAAGGATGACATCCGTTCCTTCCAAAGCGACGTGCTGGGCGGGCTTTGCTACCGCTGCATCGTAGACGGGAAGATGGGATACGCTTCCACCGAGGATTTAACCGAAGAAGCAGTGAGCGCCTTAGTGGAAAAAGCGGTCAACAACGCCAAATGCATCGAAAGTGACGACAAAGCGTTTATCTTTGCAGGAAGCGATCATTACGAAACCCCCGCTCCCGCTCCTTACGCTCCCCCTTCCGCCAAAGAGTTGAAAGAAACGGTACTGAATTACCAAAAAACCGTTTATGAACAAAGCCCCCTGGTGGCGGACGGGACCGGCTGCGCCGCCGGCGCGGGAGAAATTACCATCCACCTTTACAATTCCAAAGGCCTTTCCCTTTCTACCCACGGGGGCTATGTGGAATCGGTGATCGAAGCGGTCGTAGAAAAGGACGGCGAAAAACAGCAAAGCTACGAAATGGTCACCGGTCCCTTCGGCTCCTTTGACCTGAAGGAAAAGGCGAGATCCGCCGTAGAAAACGCCCTCGCCCGGATCGGCGCCAAACCGGTCAAAACCGGAAAATATGACATTGTCTTTTCCGGCCGCCAGATGAACAGCATTGTAAGCACCTTCATTTCCGCTTTTTCAGCGGAGCAGGTTCAAAACGGCCTTTCCCTTTTGAAAGGGAAAGTGGGAGAAAAAGTGGCGTCTGATCTGGTCACCTATATGGACGATCCCTTTTACCCCGGCGCGCCTATGCAAACCGCCTTTGACGCGGAGGGTGTTGCCACCAAAACCAAAGCGGTCATTGAAAACGGCGTTTTGAAAACCTTTTTATACAATCTCACCACTGCTGATAAGGACAACGTAGAAAG
>CALWZB010000124.1 GCA_944385915.1 uncultured Clostridia bacterium
CCGCATCGCGGTGTTGATGGCGTCACAAACCAGGTCGGTGTTCAGCGCTTCCAAAATGGTTCTTCCGGGAAGGATCTCGGAAGCCATAGCGGCGGAATGGGTCATACCGGAGCAGCCGATGGTCTCCACCAGCGCTTCCTGGATAATACCGTCTTTAACGTTCAAAGAAAGCTTGCAGGTGCCCTGCTGAGGCGCGCACCAGCCGATACCATGGGTAAAGCCGGAAATGTCTTTGATCTCCTTGGCCTGGATCCATTTCGCTTCTTCGGGGATAGGCGCCGCGCCATGGGCAACGCCCTGGGCTACGGGACACATATTTTCCACTTCATGAGAATAAGTCATCTTTTTTACCTCCTGTAAAACGACCCTGCTGGGTGTTCGTTCTGAAAAAAATGTGCTGCCGCTTTCGTGGCAGCACATTCTTACATGCAGAATTGCTGTTTGAACGGCGATTAGGCCAGTTCAGCAAAGTATTTGATGGTGCGAACCATCTGGCTGGTGTAGGAGTTTTCGTGGTTGTAACAGGAAACGAACTGTACCTGATAGGGTTCATCGTCGATCTTGGTGACCATCGTCTGGGTTCCGTCAAAGAGAGAACCGTAGGTGATACCGATGACATCAGAGGAAACGATGGGATCCTCGGTGTAGCCGAAGGAATCGGAAGAAGCCGCTTTCATCGCCGCGTTGATGCTCTCTTTGGTGATATCTTTGCCCTTTACGACCGCAACCAGAATGGTGGTGGATCCGGTGGGAACAGGTACACGCTGCGCAGAACCGATGAGTTTGCCGTTCAGCTCAGGGATAACCAGGCCGATGGCTTTCGCAGCACCGGTGGAGTTGGGAACGATGTTGGAAGCGCCGGCACGGGCACGACGAAGGTCGCCTTTCCGATGGGGGCCGTCCAAGATCATCTGATCGCCGGTGTAAGCATGAACGGTGGTCATGATACCGCTTACGATAGGAGCGTAATCATTGAGCGCTTTCGCCATAGGAGCCAGGCAGTTGGTGGTGCAGGAAGCGGCGGAAACGATGGTGTCCTCTTTGGTGAGGATGCTCTCATTAACGCTGTAAACAACGGTCTTGGTCTCGTTGTCCGCAGGAGCGGAAATAACAACTTTCTTGGCGCCGGCATCAATGTGCGCTTTGGCTTTTTCTTTGGTGGTGAAGAAGCCGGTGCACTCCAAAACAACGTCTACGCCCAACTCGCCCCAGGGAAGCTCCGCGGGGTTGGGGTTTTTATAAATGGTGATCTTCTTGCCGTCAACAACGATGGAATCGTCGTCGGAGGTCACGGTATGACCATCATAACGTCCCTGCGCGGTGTCGTATTTGAGAAGGTGCGCCAGCATAGAGGGGCTGGTCAGATCGTTGATGGCAACGATCTCGTATCCTTCCGCGCCGAACATCTGACGGAAAGCCAAACGACCGATCCGGCCGAAGCCATTGATTGCAACTTTTACTGCCATGATAATACCTCCAAAATTGTTTTTGTGGACTACTTAGCCTGCTCTTATTGTATACTAATTTGAAAAAATATACAAGGGTGTGACAGAAAATTAACGGGGCTAAAATATGAATTTTTTGTTAATAATCGGACGTTTTTCCCCTTGTATCCGCCTTTTTTTGGAAAACTTGTCACTTTGATACAGTTTTTTCTGTAAACCGTTCATTTTTTCTACAGCCGTCGGTTACCGGATCACGCCGATATCCTTCCGGAAATGGACGTCGGTAAAGGTGATCTCCTTCGCGGCAGCGTAGCTTTTTTGAAGCGCTTCCTCTAAGGTCTTGCCCTTGGCGGTAACGCCAAGCACCCGTCCGCCGGAGGTAACAAATTTTCCGTCCTCATAGCGGGTGCCCGCGTGGTAGATGGTAACCCCTTCCTTTTGTCCTAAGGGATCCAATCCTCCGATGGGATAACCGGTGGTATACTTTTTGGGATAGCCTCCGGATGCGAGAATGACACATGCGGAACAGCCGTCTTCAAATTCCACCGGCACTTCGGAAAGCCGCTCCTCATACACTGCTTCCATAATGGTCAGAAGATCGGTTTTTAACAGAGGAAGCACCACCTGGGTCTCGGGATCGCCGAAGCGGCAGTTATACTCGATCACCTTGGGGCCGCCGGGAGTGATCATCAATCCGAAGTAAAGACAGCCCTTAAAGGTGCGCCCCTCGGCGTTCATCGCCCGCATGGTGGGGAGAAAAATCTGTTCCATACAGATCTTGGCAATCTCCTCGGTGTAATAGGGATTGGGAGCGATGGTTCCCATGCCTCCGGTGTTCAGCCCCTGGTCGTTGTCCAGCGCCCGTTTATGATCCTTAGAAGACACCATGGGCACCAGCGTCTTCCCGTCGGTAAAGGACAAAACCGAAACCTCGGGACCGGTCAAAAATTCCTCGATGACCACAGTATTCCCTGAATCGCCGAAAATTTTCTCGCTCATCATAGAGTGAACCGCTTCTAACGCTTCCTCCTCGTTTTGCGCGATCACGACCCCTTTGCCTAACGCCAGTCCGTCCGCTTTGATGACGGCGGGATACTGGTTTCGCTCTAAAAGATACGCTTTCGCCGCTTCCTCGTCGGTAAAGGTTTCGTAAGCCGCGGTGGGGATGTTGTATTTTTTCATCAGTTCCTTGCTGAACGCCTTACTTCCCTCGATAATCGCCGCTTTTTTGGACGGACCGAAGTGGGGAATTCCCGCCTCCTCAAAAGCGTCCGCCATCCCCATCACCAGAGGATCATCGGGCGCGATCACCGCAAAGTCGATCTTTGCCTTTTTGGCGAAGTCTACCATTCCTTGGATATCTGTCGCCTTGATGTCCACCGGGATACAGGTGGCTTCCATACCGCCGTTGCCCGGCGCTACAAAAATTTCCTCCACCTTGGGATTTTCTTTCAGCTTCAGCGCCAGAGCATGTTCTCTTCCGCCGGAGCCTACCACTAATAGCTTCATGAAACTGTCTCCTCTTAGTGATGGAATAACCGCATGCCGGTAAAGGCCATGGCGATATTATACAGGTCACAGGTCTCGATCACGTTATCGTCCCGCACCGATCCGCCGGGCTCGGCAATATATTCTACGCCGCTGCGATGAGCGCGCTCAATGTTGTCGCCAAAGGGGAAGAAAGCGTCGGAGCCTAACGAAACGCCCTTTAAGGTATCAAGCCATGCTCTCTTTTCCTCTCTCGTCAGCGGCACCGGCTTCTCCTCAAAGAGGTTCTCCCAAACGCCGTCCCGAAGCACGTCCATATAATCGTCGGAGATAAAGACGTCGATGGTGTTGTCCCGGTCGGCACGGCCGATTCCCTTTTTGAATTTTAAGCTTCTGACCCGCTCATGCTGGCGCAGATACCAGTTATCCGCCTTGTTTCCGGCGAGACGGGTGCAGTGGACTCTGCTCTGCTGGCCGGCGCCGATACCGATCGCCTGGCCGTCCTTGACGTAGCAGACCGAGTTGGACTGGGTGTATTTTAAGGTGATCAAAGCGATCATCAGATCCCGCTTGGCGCTCTCGGGAATGTTTTTGTTCTTGGTGGGGATGTTACCAAACAGGCTCTCATCGATCTTATAATTGTTTCTGCCCTGTTCAAAGGTGATGCCAAATACATCTTTGTGCTCAATGGGGGCGGGAAGATAGTTTTCGTCGATCAAAACCACATTGTAGCCGCCTTTTTTCTTCTTTTTCAGGATCTCTAACGCCGCGTCGTCGTAGCCGGGAGCGATGATCCCGTCGGAAACCTCTCTCGAGATGAGCTTCGCCGTCACTTCATCACAGGGATCGGACAAAGCGATCCAGTCGCCGTAGGAGGACATCCGGTCGGCGCCTCTGGCTCTGGCGTAAGCGGAGGCGATGGGCGAAAGCTCCAGCGTCTTGACGAAATAGATCTCTTTCATAACGTCATCCAAAGGACAGGCTACCGCCGCGCCCGCGGGAGAAACGTGCTTAAAAGACGCCGCCGCGGGAAGCCCGGTGGCTTCCTTTAATTCCTTGACCAGCTGCCAGCTGTTGAGGGCGTCCAAAAAGTTGATGTAACCCGGCTTGCCGTTCAATACGGTAAGGGGAAGCTCCCCCTCCTTCATAAAGATCTTCGCCGGCTTCTGATTGGGGTTACAGCCGTATTTCAGTTCCAATTCCTTCGCCATAGCAATCCCTCCTACTGATTTTTGTTCACGATTTTTTCGGTCCATTCCCCGGTTTTTAAGTCGATAAAGCAGGTATAAAGGGAAACCTTGTTGTCTTCGTTTAAGTTGTCCCAAAGCGCCGAGGTAAAGCAGTTGATGCAGTTATAATCCAACGACACCATCTCCGGCTCCCCGTAGAAAGAAGGAATGGGGTCTCCGTCCTTTTGATAAGTGTGGATAAAGTGGCCGGTGCCGGGTTTCACGTCGCTGTACTCAAAGAAAAACCGAAGGGCGGTATTTTCATCCCCCTCGCAGCTTTTCAAAATACTCATGGTATAATCTCCGTTTTCTTTTACAATTCCGGAGATGCGGGGCGTCCAGTTGGGACCGTCGGGCTCGAAGGTCCGGGTGCGAAGCGCCTCTTCAAAGGTTTTTCCTTCTTTGAGGTAATCAACGATGGTATCGGTCTGATCCCCGTTGGTCACTACCGTCTCCTTGCCGTAACGGCGAACCGGATGATAGATAATCAGGCTCGGGTCGGATAGCTTCGCCGGGTCGAACGCCTCGGTACGGATCCCGTCCGGCTCGGTGACAAAAATCCGGTTTCTGCTGTTGACGCTTCTTCCCATAATGAAATAGCCGATCACAGCGCTTGCTCCGTCCTTGCTTTTTCCCAAAACGATTCCCCGTCCGGGGTAGCTGTTTTCCTTTAATAACGTCTCGATCTGAAACATAGCTTACTCCTTCTCTTCCGCAATATGTACGATTCCGTTTTCATCTACCGAAAGCCTGTCCTCGCAAAAATAGGACACCGCCTTGGGAAGAAGCTTCCATTCCGCTTCCTCCATGACCCGCTTTTGCAGGATCTCCGGCGTATCCCCTTCCTTTACGGCGACAGCGCCCTGTAAAATGATGGGGCCGCCGTCACAGACCTCGTTGACAAAATGCACAGTGGCGCCGGTGAGCTTGACCCCCGCCTTCAACGCCGCCTCGTGGACGTGGAGCCCGTAAAAGCCCTCGCCGCAAAAAGACGGGATCAGCGCCGGATGGACATTGATGATCCGATTGGGAAACGCTTTGGCGAAATTTTCCGTTAAGATAAGCATAAATCCCGCCAATACTACCAGATCGATGTTCCGCTCGGTAAGAGTCTCCGCCAGCGCCGCGCTGTAGGCATCCCGGTCGGGGAAATCCCGCTTGCGCATCACCAGCGAAGAAATGCCGTTTTCCTCCGCCCGGGTGAGAGCATACGCCTTCGAGGAAGAGGAAAGCACCAAAGCGATCTCGCCGTTATGGATCTCGCCCCGCTTTTGGGCGTCGATCAAAGCCTGTAAATTGGTTCCGCCTCCGGAAACCAAAACCGCAATCCGTTTCATAGTTATTCCTCGATGAGGACGCCCTCGTCCCTTTCTGCCAGCTCGCCGAGGATGTAAGCGTCCTCGCCCGCCGCCTTCAGCACCGAAAGGGCCTTATCGGCGTCTTCCTTCGCGACGCAAGCCACCATACCGACGCCCATGTTGAAGGTGTTGAACATATCCCGCTCGGGAATTTTACCCATCCGCTGAATCAGCTCAAAAATGGGAAGCACTTTCACGTCCCCTCTGCGGATCTTCGCGGACAATCCCGCTTTCAGCGACCGGGGAATGTTCTCGTAAAAACCGCCGCCGGTGATATGAGCAACGCTCTTTACCGTTACCGCTTCCATCAGCGCCAGCATAGGTTTCACATAGATCTTGGTGGGGGTCAAAAGGGTCTCGCCCAGTGTACCGTTTAAATCCTCCACATACTCATTCAAATTGCCGCTCTCTTCAATATTGAAGATCTTCCGGACCAGAGAAAAGCCGTTGGAATGAACGCCGCTGGAGGGAAGGGCGATCAAAACGTCTCCCGCCTTTTGGGTCTCGTTATTTAAGATCCGATCCCGGTCTACAACGCCCACGCAAAAGCCGGCGAGGTCGTACTCATCGATGGGATAAAAGCCGGGCATCTCCGCCGTTTCACCGCCTACCAAAGAGCATCCCGCCATTACGCAGCCGTCCGCCACGCCTTTGACAATTTGAGCGATTTTTTCGGGGAAGTTTTTTCCCACCGCCACATAATCCAAAAAGAACAGGGGCTTGGCGCCGCAGCAGATAATATCGTTGGCGCACATAGCGACACAGTCGATCCCCACGGTATCATGCTTGTCCATCAAAAAGGCCAGCTTTAACTTGGTGCCTACGCCGTCGGTGCCCGAAACCAAAACCGGTTTTTGGATCCCGGTGAGATCCAAGGCGAACAGGCCGCCGAAGCCTCCCAGCCCCGTCAGCACCGAATCGGTCATGGTCTTTTTGACATGCTCTTTCATCAGCTCTACCGCTTTGTAGCCGGCGGTAACGTCTACGCCCGCCTGTTTATAGCTTTCGCTGAAACTTTTCACTTTTTTTCCGCCTTTCTTCCTGCTGTTATTCGCCCATCAGACGCTTCATCACTTCCTGATACGCGTCCTCGGCGCCGCCCATATCTCTGCGGAACCGGTCTTTATCCAGTTTCTGCATGGTGTCCTTATCCCAGAAGCGGCAGGTATCGGGAGAGATCTCGTCCGCCAAAACAATGGTACCGTCGGCGAGTCTGCCAACCTCCAGCTTGAAGTCCACCAAAATGATACCCAGGTTCAAAAGGTATTCCTTCATCATATCGTTGACAGCAAAAGCGTATTTTTTGATGGTATTCAGCTCTTCCTCGGTGCAAAGGCCCAGCGCCAGCGCATGGTAATCGTTGATGAGGGGATCGCCCAGCGCGTCGTCCTTGTAGGAAAACTCAATGGTGCTGATCTTCAAAGGGGTACCCTCTTCAACACCATACCGCTTGGAGAAGGATCCGGCGGCAATATTCCGGATGATGACCTCCAAAGGAACGATAGAAACTCTCTTTACCGCCGTTTCCCGGTCGGAAAGCTCTTCCACATAGTGGGTGGGAACGCCCTTTTGCTCCAAAAGCCGCATCATATGATTGGTCATCCGATTGTTGATGGCGCCTTTTCCTACAATGGTTCCCTTCTTTAATCCGTTCAGCGCCGTAGCGTTGTCGGTGTAATCCACAATCAAAATATTAGGATCGTCGGTTTCAAATACCTTTTTTGCTTTTCCCTCATACAGCAGATTCCCTTTTTTCATACTATGAGCTCCTTTCGCATTACGCGTTAAAAATTTCCTGCATTTCCTGGTCTTTCTTTAAAACGTCCGCTTCCATTTTCCTCTTCACTTCCGACAGCTTTTCACTGAGTCTTTCATCGGACACCGCCAGAATCTGGATCGCTAAATAAGCGGCGTTTTCCGCACCGTCAATGGCGACCGTGGCCACCGGAACGCCTTTTGGCATCTGAACCGTAGATAAAAGGGCGTCCAATCCGTCTAAGGTAGAGGCCTTAATCGGAAGACCAATCACCGGTAAGATCGTATGCGCCGCCAAAACGCCGCCCAAATGGGCCGCCTTACCCGCCGCCGCGATAATAACGCCAAAGCCGTTTTCTTTCGCCTTGGAAGCAAACTCCATCGCCATCGCCGGCGTTCTATGCGCCGAAAACACATGAACCTCCGTTTCTACCTCAAACTCCTTGAGCACATCCACCGTCTTTTTTACCGTGCCCCAGTCGCTGTCGCTTCCCATAATGACCGCTACTTTTTTCATGTGGCTTCTCCTTTCCAAAACAAAAAAGCTGCGGCAAAACGCAGCTTTTAGCCTCTAAGCTTTTCCTCCCGCAAAGGCAAAGGAAGATACACTGCTCCCGCTATTTTTGAACACACCGGGACAAAAAACGCCGCGTCTCATTCCTTTTCCTCCCTTTCTTACAAACTTTCGAGGGGAAATCTATCTTCATTATAAAGCATTCCTCCCCTTTTTTCAAGAACGAATCTTAAGAAAACGGAGGTTCCATCCAAACGCCTTTTGTGCACATTTCCCCGTTACATCATACTTTGTCCGTTGATTTCCAGATGAAAAGTCAGGGAAAGCGCCTCCGCCGCCTTTCGGCACAAAAGCATCCGGCTCAAAAAGATCTCAAAATAGTCCATCACCGGCGAAATGGCGGTATCGATGGTCAAAGACAGCGAATAGGTCCTTTTTTCCGGATCCAGATGGACTTCCGACCGGGAAACGGCGTAATTGACCCGGTCATGGATATCGGTCTTTACGTCGCTTTCCTTTCGCACCCGGCTTCTCCGCACATCGCTTTTATCCGCTAAGATCAAAGCCGCCGCCACCGGCGTCACCGGATAGGCGGTGCCCTCGTCATGGTTTCCGATAGCGCTGATGATCACGGCGATCTCCTTAGGGTCCATCCGCCGCTGGTCCAGAAGGCGAAACGCCATGACCGCCCCCGACTGGGCATGGTCGATCCGGTTGATGATATTCCCAAGGTCGTGGAGATAACCGGCGATCTTTCCCAGCTCTACTTCCCGTTCGCTGTATCCGAGCCGCTTTAGGATCATCCCCGCCATCTCCGCTACTGCGGTGACATGGGCAAAGCCATGCTCGGTATATCCCAGACTGTTTAAAAAAGTGTCCTCCATTTCGATGTACGCCCGCACATCGGGATCCTTTTGAAGCTGTTTTAATGTTAACATAATCGCTCCTTACATATCATCGATTCTTTCTTTCAGTTCCCGTGCCGTTTCCTCTTTGATCTTAGCCGCTTCCATAAGCTGTTCTACGGTCGCATCCTTGAGCGCTTTTTTGGTCTTAAACGCCCGAAGCAGCGCCTTTTGCTTTTTCTCTCCAATGCCTTTGACCTCGGTGAGCACACTTTGGTAAGTGGATTTTTTATGGAGGGTGCGCTGGTAGGAAATGGCGTAGCGATGGACCTCGTCCTGGATCGCGGTCACAAAAGTAAATACGCTTCTGACCGGAGAGATGGCGATCTCTCCATCCTCGGTCACAATCGCCCGGGTGCGGTGGCGGCTGTCTTTAACCATACCAAACAGAGGGATGGAAAGGGACAACTCGTTTAATACCTCTCTTACCGCCGAAACATGCCCTTTTCCTCCATCTAACAGGATCAGATCCGGCAAGGGCGCAAAATTTTCGTCGCCGCTTAAAAACCGGGTGAGCCTTCTCGAAAGCACCTCTTTCATGGATGCGTAGTCGTCCTGACCGGCGACCGTCTTGATGGAAAACCGCTTGTATGCGCTTTTGAGGGGACGACCGTTTTCGAACACCACCATGCCTCCCACCTTTCCCGTCTCTCCCCAGTTGGAGATATCGTAGGATTCGATGCGAAGGGGCGTTTTCTCCAGTCCCAAAAGCTTAGAAAGCTCCTCTAATACCGCGACCTCTTTTCCCGTGCGGCTCACTTTCAGGGAAAGCTGCTCCACCGCGTTGTTTTTCGCCATCTCCAAAAGCTTTTTCCGCTCGCCCCGTTTGGGGATCACGGCGGAAAGCTTTCCGTTGGCGCAATGGCTCAAAAATTCGCTTAAAAGGTCCAAATCTTCCGTTTCCTCATCCACCAAAACCGCTTTGGGAAATTCTCTGGTCTGAGAATAGTAGCGGAATAACAGCTCGTTTTTGACCTCGGAAAGGCTGCTGCCCTCGAAGGAAAAATTTTGCTTGTCCGCCAAAATACCCTCTCGTACCTTGATGACCACGGCGAACACCGTGTCCCCGTTTTCCGCAAAGCCCCATACGTCCAAAAACCGGTCCTCCCCCAAAAGCACGTTTTGGGTGTCGGCGATATGGTGCAAAGCGCGGATTCGGTCCCGAAGCTGGGCCGCCTTTTCGAAATCGAGGGCTTCCGCCGCCTCTTCCATCCCTTTTTGCAGTGCTTCCTCCGACAGCACGCCGCCGCCTTTGATATACTCCAACGCTTCGGAAAAGATTTTCTGATACTCTTCCTCGCTGATCTTTCCCTGGCAAAGCCCCATACAGCGGTTGATGTAAAAATTTAAGCATGGGCGCGCCTTTTTAAAGTCCTTGGGAAACTGCTTTTTACAGGTGGGAAGCTTGAAAATGAGATTCGCCTGCTCTACCATCTGCTTCACGGCAAAGGCGCTCAAATACGGTCCGATGAAGGTGCCCTCTTCCCCGCGCTTAAAGCTTTGGCTCAAACGGGGAAAGGGACCGTCGGAGATCCGGATATAGGAATACCCCTTATCGTCTTTTAAAAGGATATTGTATTTGGGGGAATGGAGCTTGATGAGACTGCACTCCAATATGAGCGCTTCAAATTCGCTTCCCGTTACAATATAATCGAAATCATTGACCAAACTTACCATTTTCCGGGTCTTGCTGTTGTGGGCGCTTACATTTCGAAAATAGCTCACTACCCGGTTTTTCAACGCCTTGGCCTTACCGACGTAAATGATCTCTCCGTTTTTATCCTTCATTAAATAAACGCCCGGCTCCAGCGTCAGGCTCAACGCCTTTTGTTTGAGTTCCTCGATGGTCAAGAAAGCACTCCTTCCTTACAACTGCCATACGCTTCCGTCGGCGTCGGAGGGCATACGGAAATCTCCCCGCGGGGACAAAGACACCGACCCCACCTTCGGCCCGTCGGGAAGGCATGAGCGCTTAAACTGGCTCATAAAAAAGCGCTTTAAAAATACCGACAGCCATTTTTGAATTTCTTCTTCCGAATACCGGTCGCCGAAGGCTTTTTTTGCCAAAAAGAGGATTTTTTCCTTTAAGAAACCAAACCGGACAAAATAATATAAGAAGAAGTCATGAAGCTCGTAAGGCCCAATATTGTCTTCGGTCTTTTGGGCGATCTTCCCGTTTTCATCGGGGGGAAGAAGCTCGGGGCTCACCGGGGTGTCCAGAATATCCAAAAGCACCGCCCGGATCCGCTCCTCGGAGGATGCCGCCACATAAGCGCATAAATGGCGCACCAGCGTTTTGGGCACCGACGCGTTGACGCCGTACATGCTCATATGATCCCCGTTATAGGTACACCACCCCATCGCCAGCTCGCTTAAGTCTCCGGTCCCCACTAAGATCGCGCCCTCTTTGTTGGCTAAATCCATCAGGATCTGGGTGCGTTCTCTGGCCTGGGTGTTTTCGTAGGTCACATCATGGACCGACGGATCGTGGCCGATATCCTTCATATGCTGCAAACAAGCGGGGCGGATGTCGATCTCCGAAAGGGACGCTCCCAGAGAGGTTACCAGTTCCACCGCGTTGTGATAGGTGCGTCCGGTAGTGCCAAAGCCCGGCATGGTCACACAGCGGACATTTTCCGTGGGAAGCTTTAAAATTTTCATCGCCTCGACGGAAACCAAAAGCGCCAAAGTGGAATCCAGGCCTCCGGAAATACCCACCACCGCTTTATGGAGTCCGGTGTGGGAAAGGCGTTTGGCAAGGCCGTTGGCCTGAAGGGCGAAGATCTCCCGGCAGCGCTCATCCCGTTTCGAGGGATCCGAGGGCACAAAGGGATGAGGGTCCACAAAACGGTCAAGCTTTTGTTCTTCTGCATCCTGAAACGGTGCGCCGGCGATCACCGTCACATCGGCGGCATATTTTTTGGCGTTATCGAAAAAGGAAGTATTATTTCGCCGCTCCGCCTCCAACCGGCCGAAATCCATAACGCCATAGGCGCTGCTGCCATCAAAGGCAAAGCGTTTGCCTTCCCCGAGAAGGCTTCCGTTTTCCGCCACGACGCAATCTCCGGAAAACACCAGATCGGTAGAGGATTCCCCGACCCCTGCCGAAGCGAACAGATACCCGCAAATACAACGCCCGCTCTGCTGTAAAATCAGCGACCGGCGATAATCGTGTTTGGTGACAATCTCATTACTGGCGGAAAGATTGACAATGAGATTCGCCCCCGCAAGACAAAGCGCGGACGAAGGGGGCACCGGGACCCAAAGGTCCTCGCAGATCTCCATACCCACCCGGATCTCTTCGCCGAAGGAGAACAAAAGCTCCCCGCAAGGCACTGTTTTCCCGCAAAGGGAAAGGCTGGTTTCCGGCGCGGAAAGTCCGGAGGCAAACCAGCGTTTCTCATAAAATTCCTTGTAGTTTGGAATATAGTTTTTGATCACGGCGCCCAAAATCTCTCCGTTTTGGATCATAACGGCACAGTTATAAAGGGCGTATCTTCCCCGCACCGGCAGCCCCAGCGCCACCGCCGCATCCAGATCTTTGGTTTCACAAAGGATCCGGCTGAGGGCATTTTCGCACCCCGCAATCAACGCGTCCTGAGCAAACAGGTCGCCGCAGGTGTACCCGCAAAGGCAAAGCTCGGGAAAAACGATGATTTTTGCGCCTTCCAAAACTGCCTTTCGGATCTCCGAAAGGATAACTTCGGCATTTTTGTCCGGGTTGGCAACCGTCACTCTGGGGCTGACCGCCGCCGTTTTCAACATGCTGTATTTCATAATTCATTTCCTTTCCTACCGGTGGTTCTGCTGCTATTATACCCTGTTTTCCCCGTCCCGTAAAGAGAAAACCGCTTTCCAAAAAGAAAAAGGCATCCCCCAAAGGAGGATGCCGAAAAGAAATTTTAGATCAGGCGGGTGCGGATGACCTCGGGGATCTCCTCCACCTTTTTGGCCAGCTCTTCGCTGATGGGAACCACTGCATCCAGCATCGAATAAGCGAACTCGCCTCTGGAAGCGTTGATCATATTCTCGATATTGATCCCTGTCTCGGAGAGAATACCGGAAACCTTGGAAATTACGCCGCTTTCATTTTTATGAATGACGCAAAGTCTCGATACGCCGCTCTTGGGCATAGAAGCGTTGGGCATATTCACCGAGTTGACGATGTTTCCGGTCTCAAGATAGGTCTTGATCTCCTCTACCGCCATTTTGGCGCAGTTATCTTCCGATTCCGGAGTCGACGCACCCAGATGGGGGAACGCGATGACGCCGTACTGGCCGATGACCTTCGCGCTGGGGAAGTCGGTCACATAGACCGCGATCTTCCGCTCCTCCAAAGCGGGGAGAAGGTCGTCTTCGTTGACCAGCTCGCCTCTCGCCAGATTCAAAATGCGAACGCCGTTTTTCATCATAGCGATGGAGGAAGAGTTGATCATATATTTCGTTTCATTATTATAAGGAACATGCAGCGTAATGTAATCGCTGTTTTCATAGATCTCTTTCAGGGTGGTGGCATGCTGCACTTTATGGGACAGTCCCCACGCCGCGTCAACGCTCAGATAGGGATCGTAGCCCAGCACCTTCATACCAAGCTCCGCCGCCGCATTGGCAACCAGGATACCGATAGCGCCAAGGCCCACAACGCCCAAAGTCTTGCCCTTGATCTCCGGGCCGACGTAATTGGACTTTCCTTTTTCTACCACCTTTAAGACGTTGTCGCCCTCTTCCTTTAAGGTATTGACCCACTCCATAGCGGGAACAATTTTACGGGAAGAAATCAAAAGTCCCAATAATACCAGCTCTTTGACCGCGTTGGCATTGGCTCCTGGAGTATTGAATACCACAATACCCTCTCTGGCGCAATCCTCTAAAGGAATGTTGTTGACGCCGGCGCCGGCTCTGGCGATGGCTTTTAAGGAAGCAGGACGTTCCATTTCATGCATGGAAGCGGACCGGACTAAAATCGCATCCGGATTTTCGATCTCGTCGCCGAAGCGATAACGATCCCGATCCAAAAGGTCGGTGCCCAAAGGGGAAATTTTATTTAACGTTTGAATCTGAAACATAGTCGGTTCTCCTTACGCGTTTTGTTTTTCGAACTCACCCATAAACTTGATGAGCGCTTCCACACCGGCTACCGGCATAGCGTTGTAGATAGAAGCCCGCATACCGCCTACGGAACGATGGCCCTTGATGTTGACCAGTCCCGCCGCTTCGGCTTCGTTGACGAATTTTTTGTCCAGCTCGTCGCTTCCGGTGACAAAAGGAACGTTCATAATGGAACGGTATTTCTTTACGACCGGGTTGGAGAACAGCTTGGAGTTGTCGATGAAATCGTAAAGCAGTCCCGCTTTGTATTCGTTGACCTTCTTGATCTCCTCTAAGCCGCCCACTTCATTTTTGAGCCACTCCAGCACCAACTTGCACATATAAATGGTGTAAGCGGGAGGAGTGTTGTACATGGAATCATTTTCCGCATGGATCTTGTAGGTGAGCATGGTGGGAGTGCCTTCTCTAGGCTCGCCGATCAGATCTTTCCGAACAATGGCGACCGCCATACCCGCAGGCGCCATATTCTTCTGGACACCGGCGTACAGAAGGCCGAATTTGGAAACGTCAATAGGCTCGGAGAGGATGCAGGAGCTCACGTCCGCAACCAGGGGAACGTCGCCCGTTTCAGGAAGCTCTACATACTTGCTTCCATAAATGGTATTGTTCATGCAGATATGTAAGAAATCCGCGTCCTTGGTGAATTTGGAAGAATCCAGCTCGGGAATGCAGGTGAAATTCTGATCCGCAGAAGAAAGGACCTCTTTCGCCTCGATGAGCTTTTTGCCTTCCTGATAGGCCTTTTTGCTGAACTGGCCGGTAACGATGTAGTCGCCCTTGCCCGATTTAACCGCCAGGTTCAGGGGAACCATAGCAAACTGGGTGGAAGCGCCGCCATGAAGCAAAAGCACTTCATAGTTGTCGGGAATGTTCATGACTTCGCGAAGCAGAGCCTTACACTCACCAATGATTTTCTCGTACACCTTTGACCGGTGAGACATTTCCATAACCGACTGGCCGCTTCCCTGGTAGTTGAGCATTTCATCCGCCGCTCTCTTTAACACGGACTCCGGCAGCATCGAAGGACCGGCGCTGAAATTATAGACTCTGTTCATACTGTTACCTCCATCATTTTTTGAATAAAAATTGTTCATTACCCAACAATGAACGAAAATCTGTACTCATTTGAGAAACATGTATTTTTGAGTAAAATACAGATTGCAATCATTATACTATACCCTTTTTTAAAATACAAGTGTTTTTGAAAATATTTTAACAATATCCGGTATTTTTCCCAAATTGACAAAAGAACAGGAAAGAAGCTTTGCTCTTTTTTGCATTTTGTAACCTTTTTTTCAAAAAAGGGAATGGTTTTGTTAGCATAAAGTGTACTTTTTCGCACAAACTACCTTTGAACCAAAATCACCAACATTATGACTTGGGAGGTCACAATAAATGAAAAAATCAGGATTTTTAAAAAACAGCGACAGCCGGAGCAACAAAGGATTTTATCTGGCTCTCTTTTTAAGCGTCGCCGCCATTGGACTGGTTTCCTATTTAACGCTCAACCGGCTCAATGAGTCTATCGGTTCCATTCCCGACGGCAATATCACGGCACAAAGCAGTTCCCCCGTGGAAGAGGCGTCCAAGCCCCAGTCGGGCATCCCCAAGGAAAACGAGGATGCAAGCAGCGCTTCGGAGGATCAAGCCGAGGATTCCAGCGTAACCGCCAACGAATCCGATCCCTCTTTGGAAAATGAAGAGACCGGCACTTCCGTGGATACCACTTCGGAGCCGGCTGAGGAAACCAAAGCGGAAGCTTTGAAGAGTCAAAATTATATTATGCCCTTAGAGGGAACCCTATCCCAGGTTTTCAGCAACGGAGAGTTAGTGAAATCAAAAACTTTGGGAGACTGGCGCACTCATGACGGGATCGATATTCTCGCCGAAGAAGGAACACCGGTCAAATCGGTTTTTGACGGCACGGTAACCGATGTCAGAGAAGACCGGCAGTGGGGTATCGTAGTCGAGATCGAGTATCCCGCGGGCACCTTCGTCTATGCCGGTCTTTCCACCGACGTTCCGGTGAAAATCGGCCAGGCTGTGGCTTTGGGAGATGTGATCGGCTATGTGGGGAACACCTCGGTGGTAGAATCGTTAGAAGAATCCCATCTTCACCTGGGGCTGCGGGTCAACGGCGAATGGGCCGATCCTTTGACCGTGCTTCCGGCTCAGGGCGAGTGATCTTCCTATTGTAAAAATTTCTTATGACGACATGCCCGCTTTTCGGTTTTCCGAGAGCGGGCTTTTGGTATTCCCAAGGAAAAGATGTTCCAATGATTGACAATTCCATTCTTTTTCGGTACAATGAAACTGTATATCTGTGCAAATTGAGGAAAAGCCTCAAAAGTGAAAAGGAGGCCGCTATGGTTAAAATCGAAAACCACTTAGGAGCTATCGAGCTTTCCAAGAGCTTTTTTGAAAGCCTTGTCGCAATGACCGCGGTAAGCTGCTTTGGCGTTGCCGCCCTCTCCCCGGCCGATCTGCCGAAAGAAATGCTGCATAAAGTCTATAAGCCCGCCCTTCGGGACGGGGTCAAGGTTCGGGTCAAAAACGGAAAACTTTCCGTTGACCTCCATATTATTGTCAGCTACGGAACCAACATCTCCGCCATCGCTGACAGCATCATCCATAAAGTAGGCTACGCTATCGAGGAGGCAACGGGGCTCACCGCTTACGCTGTCCATATCTATGTAGACGGTATGCGCCTTTCGTAAGACCGATATCCAAAAAAAATCAAAAAGGAAGTGCTTTTTGTGATCAACGGAGCTTTGCTGCGGGACGCGATCGTTTCCGCCGCTTATGATATCGCAAACCAAAAGCAGTCGGTGGATGAGTTAAACGTCTTCCCTGTCCCCGACGGTGATACGGGAACCAATATGTCTATGACCATTGGCGCCGCTGTCCAGGAGCTGAGCCGCCTGAAGGATCCTTCGGCGGAACAGGCCGCAAAAACCGCCGCCACCGCTCTTTTGCGGGGCGCGAGAGGAAATTCCGGCGTTATTTTGTCCCTTTTGTTCCGGGGATTTTCCAAGGGACTGGAGGGAAAAAGCGAAGCAGACGGAAAAGATCTCGCCAAAGCGCTCTCCCTCGGCGTGGAGGCCGCTTATAAGGCGGTAATGAAGCCCACCGAAGGCACCATTTTGACGGTGGCCCGTATGGCCGCGGCAAAGGGTGTAGAGGTTTCCGAGGAAAATGAGGATCCCCTCTTTGTCTTTTCCGCCATGGTAGAGGAAGCGGATAAAACCCTCTCGGAAACGCCGGAGATGCTTCCTGTATTAAAGAAAGCGGGCGTCGTCGACGCAGGGGGAAAAGGGCTTTGTGTGATCCTCCATGCGATGCAAAACGTCTTTGCCGGAGGCGAAGTGGTAAAAAGCGCCGAAACCGTCGCTGCCCCCAAGCAGGTCAAACGGTCGGCCGTAGCGGAGAGCGACGGCAGCATTGAGTTTGCTTACTGCACCGAATATATTGTGCTCAAAAAGAAAGACGCCGAAGACGCGTTAAAGCTTCGGGCGTATTTAGAATCCATCGGCGACTGCGTCGTGGTGGTGGACGACGACGAGATCATCAAGGTCCATGTCCATTCCAACCATCCTGGGAACGCCATCGAAGAGGGATTGAAATTCGGTATGCTCACCTCTTTGAAGATCGAAAATATGCGGGAACAGCATTCCGCTCAGGTACTGGAGGCGGAACTGGTAGGGGCAAATGAAACCTATGTGGCGCCGGATCCCGAAGTGCCCTTCGGATTTGCGGCGGTCGCCGCCGGAGCGGGGGTACAGCACCTCTTTTCCGATCTGGGCGTGGATCAGGTGGTCACCGGGGGACAGACGATGAACCCCAGCACCGACGATATTTTAAACGCGGTCCAGTCCATTCCCGCAAAAACCGTCTTTGTCCTTCCCAATAATAAGAACATCATTATGGCAGCGGAGCAGGCCGCCAAGCTGGCCGATCGGGAGGTTTGTGTCCTTCAGACCCGCACCATCCCTCAGGGGATCGCGGCGATGCTGGCGTTTGATCCCGATGCCAGCCTGGAGCAAAACCAGGTGGAGATGACCAGAGCGTTGGATAAGGTCCAAACCGGCCAGATCACTTTTGCCGCGAGAGACAGCGACTATGACGGCCACAACATCAAAGAAGGCGAGCTTTTGGCGATGGAAAACGGAAAGCTTGCTTTCGTGGAAAAGGATTTGAACAAGGCTTTGCTCAAGCTGACCCGCTCTATGGTAAAGAAGGACTCGTCCTTTGTGACCCTGCTTTACGGCGCCGATGTCTCCGATGACCAGGCATCGGAAGCGTATTCGCTTTTGCGAAGCAAGATCAACGACGATGTGGAGATCAATTTGATCAGCGGCGGACAGCCGGTCTATTATTATATCATCTCAGTAGAATAGGAGAACGGGAAAAACGAAGCGGCGGCTTCGTTTTTTCTCTTTCGTCCTTTTTCGACAGGAACTGCCCTCTGTAAGGCAGAGAAAAAAGGAGGACGTTTTGCTTTCGCTTACCGATAAGGTCACCGCCCTTTCCGGCGTAGGACCGAAACGTCAAAAGCTGTACCAAAAACTGGGGATCGAAACGGTGGAAGACCTTTTGCATTTTTACCCCAGACGGTACGAGGATTTTTCCCACCCTCTCCCGCTCAGTCAATGGCAGTCCCAAACCACCGCGCTGGTGGAGGGGACCCTGCTCAAAAAATATCCACCCGCTTACATCCGAAAAGGGATGACCCTTTATAAAGGGCTTATCACCGACGGCTTTTCCCGGTGTCAGATTACCTTTTTCAACAACGAGTATGCGTTAAAAGGGCTCGCTTTGGGAGAAACCTATCTCTTCTCCGGCCGGCTGGAAAAAAATCTTAGCGGATACCAGATGACCGTCTCCGCCGTGATCCCCACCGAAGAAAGCGAGACCCTTCGCCCCGTCTACCGGCTGACGGAAGGGCTTCCGTTAAAGGGTGTGCTTCGAAATATCAAAGACGCCATCGCCGCTTATCTTCCGTTGGTTAAAGAAACGCTCCCCGCCTTTCTTCTAAAGCGGTACCGGCTTCTTCCCATCAAAGAAGCCATCGCCTCCATCCATTTCCCCAAGGATCAAAAGGCGTTCGAAGAAGCCAAACGACGGCTTTGCTTTGAAGAGCTGTTTTTCTTTTCTCTGGCGCTTTTTCTGCTCAAAGGACGTCCTAAGGAGCCAAACCGGGTCCCCATCCCCGCCTGCTCTATGTCCCCGTTTTACCAGTCCCTCCCCTTCTCACTCACCGACTGTCAAAAGCGGTCCATCGACGAGATCCTAAAGGATTTTTCTTCTCCCCATCCTATGCGGCGCTTGCTCCAGGGAGATGTGGGAAGCGGAAAGACGGTGGTCGCGGCGGCGGCCTGTTACGCTGCGGCGCAAAGCGGTTACCAATCCGCTTTGATGGCGCCTACCGAGATACTCGCTTCCCAGCATGAAAAAACCCTCGAGGGGATGCTATCGCCCTTAGGGATCCGGATCGGCCTTTTGACGGGTTCCCTTTCCCAAAAGGAAAAAATGATTCTTCGCGCCGGTATCCAAAACGGGGATTTTGACGTGGTGATCGGGACCCATGCCCTCTTCCAGCAAGCCACTGTCTTTCACCGGCTGGGACTGGTCATCACCGACGAACAGCACCGGTTCGGCGTCCGGCAGCGGGAGGCCCTGATCCAAAAGGGAGACACGCCTCACCATTTAGTGATGTCCGCTACCCCTATTCCCCGCACCCTGGCGCTGATGCTGTACGGGGATTTGGATCTTTCGGTTTTGGATCAGCGCCCCGCGGGAAGAAAACCGGTAGAGACCTTTGTCATCCATTCGGACAAACGGACCCGCGCCCTTCATTTTTTGCGAAAACAGATCGAAGAGGGCGGACAAGGATACATTGTCTGCCCCCTCATTGAAGAAGGGGTCGGGGAATTGACGGCAGCCACCCGGTACGCCGAAGAGTTAAAGGAAACCGTCTTTCGGGGCATTTCGGTGGGACTGCTCCACGGGAAAATGAACGCGGAAGAAAAGGATGCGGTGATGTCCGCTTTTGCCCGGGGAGAGATCTCTCTTTTGGTGGCGACCACCGTCATTGAGGTGGGAGTGGATGTGCCAAACGCCAATATCATTCTGATTGAAAACGCCGAACGGTTCGGCCTTTCCCAGCTTCACCAGCTTCGGGGCCGGGTGGGAAGAGGAGAAAGGGAAAGCTACTGTATCCTTCTTTCCGACCACGACAATCCGGACACCCGGCGCCGCCTTTCGGTCATGCGAAAATCCAACGACGGTTTTTTCATTGCCAAACAGGACTTAAAGCTCCGGGGCGCCGGTGACTTTTTCGGAGAAAAGCAGCATGGCGTACCGGTGCTGGGGATCGCCGACCTGATGGAGGATTCCCTTTTGTTCCAAACGGCCCGGGAAGAAGCGCGATCCCTTTTAAAAGAAGATCCGAAGCTGGAAAAAGAGGAACATCGGCCCTTATCGGAAAAGGTGCAACATGACTGGATTCAAAAAAAGCTATGGACGGAATAAAAAATTCGCCGTATAATAAAGAAAGCGAAAAAAGAAAGGGAGACCTTGTATGTATCTCGAAGGAAAGAAACATATTCATTTCATCGGCATCGGGGGTTCGGGGATGTTCCCCATTGCCCAGATCTTACATGCCGAAGGATTTACCATTTCCGGATCCGATAACAACGAGACCGATACCCTGGCGTTGGTACGGAAGATGGGCGCCAAGGTGACCTTGGGCCAGCGTCCGGAAAACATCGAAGGCGCCGACCTCATTGTATATACCGCCGCCATTATGGCGGATAACCCGGAGCTGATTGCCGCCAAAGCCAGCGGCATCCCCACTATAGAGCGAAGCGAGATGTTAGGGGAACTCACCGCCCGTTATTCCCATATGATCGGCGTCAGCGGCACCCACGGCAAAACCACCACCTCGGCGATGCTCACCCAGATTCTTTTAGACGCCGGGAAGGATCCTTCCTGTGTCATCGGCGGGAAGCTTCCCGCCATCGGCGGAAACGGAAGGGCGGGAAGCTCGGAAATTATGGTGTGCGAATCCTGTGAATTTGTAGACACCTTTTTGAAGCTTTACCCCGACGTGGCGGTGATCCTAAACATTGACGCCGACCATCTCGACTATTTTAAGACGTTAGAGAACATTATTCGCTCTTTTCATCAGTTTGCCCAAAAGGCCACCAAAGCGGTGATCTATAACGGGGACGACGACAACACCAAAAAGGCGCTTGTGGGGATCGAAAAGCCGTTGATTTCCTTCGGCTTTGCAGATCATAACGACTACTACCCCGAAAACATCCGCTCTTTAGGCGGCATAGACACCGCTTTTACCGTCATGTATCAAGGAAAAGCCCTCACCGACGTCACCATCCATGTCCCGGGGCGTCACAACATTTTAAACACCTTAGCCGCCGTCGCCGCTGCCATAGACGCGGGCGTCACCCCGGAGGAATGCAAAAAAGGAATCGACGCTTTCTTCGGCGCGGGAAGACGGTTTGAGGTACTGGCAAAAATCGACGGCATCACCATTGCCGACGACTACGCCCATCACCCCGCTGAGATCGAAGCGACCCTAAAAGCGGCAAAGGCGCTCCCCTTCCAAAGAGTGATCGCGGTTCATCAGCCCTTTACCTACTCCCGCACCGCGATGCTCCTTTCCGATTTTGCCAAGGTCCTTCCCATTGCCGACGAGGTCGTGTTGTCGGAAATTATGGGATCCAGAGAAAAGAACACCTACAACATTTACGCGAAAGACTTAGCGGCGCTGATCCCGGGCTGCAAACAGTTTGCGACCTTTGAAGAGATCGCTGATTATGTGGTCTCTGTTGCCAGGGAAGGAGATCTTGTGATCACATTAGGCTGCGGCGATATCTACAAAGCGGCAAAGCTGATGATCCAAAAGCTTCAGGAAAAACACCAATAAACGCAGAAAAAAGCTCCGGAAATTCCGGAGCTTTTTTGTCGTTGATCAGATATCGTAAATGCCCAAAACCGCGATCCCCGCCAACACCAAAGCGATCACCGCGTATTGGGATGCGGAAAGCTTTTCCCTGATAAAGATTCTGGCGAAAAGAATGGAAAAAATGCTGTAGCAAGCGATCATAGGCGCTGCCACAATGGCGTTTCCGCTCATAGCGTAAACGTAGGTAAACTGCCCGCCGGTCTCCAAAAGAGCCGCCGCCGTTCTCGCGGGATTGTTTTTGGTCCAAAGCTTTTGCTTTTTAATGACACAAACATAGATAAACAGTACCGCGGCAATCAAAAGGAACGTCAGCTCGTAAGAGGTATTCGCCACCAGTTCCAGACTGTCCTCAGTCACACCGGAAAGAGGCGTCGTTTCGAAATCGTCCAGATAAAAAGCGTCGAAAAAGGTTCCCATCGCGTCGATAATACAATAAAAAATCGGCATCAGGAAAGCCACAAAACCAATCCGGTACTTTTTGTCGAACTGAAGCTCATATTCCTTTTGCTTGCGCTTCTCCAAAACACCCAGAAGGAAAATGCCCACGGCGATCAAAATAACAGCGGCGAGAGGAACCAGATCCATGGTCTGCTGCAAAAAGAGGAAGCAAAGAAGGCTCACCACAACGCCCGAAGAATTTTGTATGGGGGAAGAAAGGGAAACCTCGAGATATTTTAATCCAAAGTACCCTATGGTCATAGACAAAATATACATCAGGGATACGGGAGCGTAAATCAAAAGGTTGATGGGATCGTAATGAAAATCGGCGGTCAGCAGCACCACGATCGCATGAATGCCCATAACCAACCCCACCATAATGGATGTCTTTAAATGGGAATAGGCTTCGTTTTCATCGGCTCCCTTTTTGTAAAACAGATCGGCGCCGCCCCAGCAAAGAGCGGTAATCAACGCGTACATAAACCACATGCTGTCTCTTCCTTTTAGAAAAAAATTCCTTTGCTATTCTATCAGGGAAGGGCAAAAAAGTCAAGAAAAAGAAGAAGATTTTACTTCCAAAATCAGAAAATACTGTCCGGCGGCATTCCCCGTTTCGTCGCCCCAAAGGATAATAAAAGAAAGGTAATAGCGCCCTTCCTCTTCGGGGATCAAAATCTCATCATAAAAAGCGTAGATCTGGTTTTTCTCTGCGTCGTACAGAGAGTACTTTTGGGGAAAAGCGATCTTTCGCTCCTCGGTTTCCACGGTGATCTCCTCATTTGGAAATACCGTAAGCGCGGGCAGAAGGGATAAATCCACCTCCTCTAAAGCGAGAAAGGGAAGCTCGGTAAAGGTCCCGTCGCCTGTCTCCTCCTGGTAGATATTGGCGTAAGGAGAAACCGACCGCTCCCCCGCCGTCAATGTTACCGTTCCGTAGGCTTTTCCGTCGCCGGCACATCCCGAAAGCAGCAGCACCGCCAAAAGGAGAGAAAAGAACCGTCTCATTCCTGATCCACCCGATAATAGCGGATGATCACACTGTCTTTGGTCCGCGTCGCGGAACAAACATAGATAAAATCGGAAAGGTAACGATATTTTTCCGAATAGGTCTCGATTTTCGGCGTGGTGCAAAAATAGTAAAGGGATGGATCGATAAAGCCGCCGTTTTTTACTTCCTCTACATACTCGGCGGGGACTGTCCGGATGCCGTTGTTTTCGATATAGATCCCTTCCCCGTCGTCCATGCGAACGGCATACCGTGCGGAAAGGTCGCATTTCCCGTCAGGACGGATGATCTGGCTGTCCACTGCGCCGGGGAGCAAAACGCCGTGGATGCCTTCCCCTTTTAATTCTCCGCCGGTAACAGGAATCAGCTGGCGGCGTCCGTTTACTTCGTCTTGTCCCACGACCACCGGAATATCGACGCTGCATGTCACTTCAAACATAAAGGTAAATTTCGGCATAAATAAACCCCTTTTCTTTGAATTTTCCCCTTTAGTATACCACAGATTCCTTTTTTTCTCAACGAAGAAAAGCCTTTCCTTTTTTAAAAAAAGATGATAAAATGAAAAAAAGGGGGAAAAGAGATGTCTAACTATGAAACCGCAAAGCATACGGCGCAAAAGCTGTTTTTGTCTTCCTATCAGCACGAACGAATCCGCAGATTTTCCTCGGGAGAGGACGAAACCTATATTTATCTGGAATTTCTTTCCACCCCATTTCGGATCCAAAAGGAAACGGGGCTTTGTGAATCTCTGGCTTCCGACGGGCATTACGAGGAAGCGAGCTTTAACACGGCGATGACCTTATACGACTTGCTTTCTTTTGGAAAAGGCGGTCCTTTGACGGGAGACATGGTGTCTCTCGCCGGGTTATCTACCGTTCAAAACGCCTATTCCTTTGCCGGAAAGGGAATGTTTTCCCGGTACGAAGAGCTGTTTGACCAAAAAAGCGAAGCGCTGCGCGCCGCATGTGAAGCGTTAAACGGAGTCCCCAAGGGCAAAGGAGATGTTTCCTACCAGATCCCCGTCATCAAAGAGATCGTCCTTCTCTTTTCATTTTGGAATTCCGACGACGAATTTCCCGCGAGCCTTCAGGTCTACGCCGACCGGGGGATCTTGGGATATATGCATTATGAAACGGTCTGCTATATGGTGGCCGCCTTATTGAGCCGGATCTCCTCGCTGCTTTCGGACGCAAAGCCGTCGCGCTGAAAAAAGCCCTTTTCCCCTGTGAATCGGTAAAATATTTTTGGGAAGGTCTTGACAAAGAAAAAACATCGTGCTAAGATGATAGAAACTGAATATGCAAAGGCTGTGAAGAGAAGGAGTACTCGGTTTGGACGGCGCAGAGAGAAACCGGCTGGTGTAAGGTTTCGCGAAAGGATCGGGGAACGTAGTCTTGGAGCTGCGAACTGAACGGAATGTTTCCAAGTAGGATTCGACGGGTCTCCTCCCGTATAATAGGAAACGCCATCGGGTATCCTGTGGCGGCTGAGGCGCATTTTTTGCGTGAAGTTAGGTGGTAACACGAAGCCATTCGTCCTAATCAATGGGCGAATGGCTTTTTTATTTTGAAGCATTTGCATAGCAGGTATCATAGAAAAAGGAGCGACAAAATTGGAACTGTTAAGCCGGTATCTTCCGAGAGAACATTTTGAAAGCTACGAGGATTTTAAGAAAAATTTCACCATCCATGTCCCGGAAAATTTTGATTTTCCCCGGGATATTGTGGATATCTGGGCAAAAGAGGAGCCCCAAAAGCGGGCGCTTTGCTATCTGGACGACAGCGGGCCTTCTTCCTTAAAGGAATTTACCTTCCGGGATATCTCCATCTTATCCAAGCAGGCTGCTTACTATTTTGCTTCCCTGGGGATCCAAAAGGGCGACCGGGTATTGACCCTGCTTCGCCGGAGATGGGAGTACTGGATCTGTGCCGTGGCGCTCCACCGTTTGGGTGCGGTGGTGATCCCCGCGTCCATTCAGCTTCGGGAAAAGGATCTCACCTACCGGCTCAACGCCGCTAACGTCAAGATGGTTTTAGCGCTCAACGATCCCTTCGTGATCGACCAGGTGAAAAATCTGAAGGAAAAATGCCCCTCTTTGGAAAACATTCTCTACACTGATGAGCTTCCCAGCGAGCTCTCCCTTACGAAGGGCATTTTGGAATCCCCCGTACTGGAAGAATATCCGACGTTAAATAACGACGATCTGTTCATCCTTTACTTTACCTCTGGCACCACTGGGATGCCGAAAATGGTGGCGCATACCCGCACCTATCCTTTAAGCCATCTGACCACCGCCCGGTATATGCAAAACGTCAAAAACAACGGGCTTCATCTGACCCAGGCGGACAGCGGCTGGGCGAAATTTGGATGGGGCAATATTTACGGACAGTGGATCTGTGGCTCGGCGATCTTAGGCTATGACCCCGCTCGATTCTCCTCCCAGGGGCTCATCGACGCGATGCGGTTATGCCGTCCCACTACCCTTTGCATTCCTCCCACCATGTACCGTTTCCTTCTCCGGGACGGATTAAAGGGAGAAGACATCTCTTCCATCCAGTGGTTCTCCACCGCCGGCGAACCACTTTCCCCTGCGGTGAACCAGTCCTTTTTGGATATGACAGGCCATTCCATCCATGAAGGCTTCGGTCAAAGCGAAACCACCCCTATCACCTGTTCCTTTGAGTGGTGCGAAGTACACCCCGGTTCTATGGGAAAACCCTCTCCCCTTTACGATGTGGCGATCATCGACGACGAAGGAAACCCCTGCGAAGTGGGTCAGCCCGGCGAAGTGGTCATGCGGGGCTTAAAGAGCCAGAAAAACGTGCTGGGACTGATGGAAGGCTATATGCAGCCTGACGGAAGTATCCTTCGCAACTATGACGACGTTTACCATACCGGCGACATTGCCTACGAGGATGAAGACGGCTATTACTGGTATGTGGGCCGAAACGACGATATGATCAAATGCTCCGGCTACCGGATCGGGCCGTTCGAGATCGAAAGCGTCCTCAATACCCACCCTTCCGTCAAGGAATCCGCCATCATCGGCCGGGATGATCCGATCCGGGGACAGGTGGTTTGCGCGATGATCGTGCTGAGAGAAGGATATGAAGGGACGCCGGAACTGACCAAGGAGCTCCAGGATTACGTCAAAAAGATGACGGCTCCCTATAAGTACCCCCGTGTGATCGAGTATCTGGACGAAATGCCCAAAACCACCTCAGGAAAAATCACCCGTACCGCACTGCGGAAAAAAGCTGCTGACGCAAAATAATATAAACGGCCTTCCACAAAAAGGGAAGGCCGTTTTCCGTTACAGAAAAACCGGCGGTTTATTCCGCCGGTTTTTTACTATGATGCCTGAGAAGAAGCGCCCATCGTTCTGATGTGGCTGTTGTAAACCTGTTTTAAGAAGATGATAGATATCAAAAGGGACGCCGCTTCCGCCACGGGGAACGCGTACCATACCGCCTCAAGACCGCCGATCTTGGCAAGGATATACGCCGCCGGAAGCAAAAGGATCAGCTGGCGGAACAAAGAGACCATCATACTCTTAAAGCCATTGCCCACCGCCTGGAACAAGGTGGAAAAAGCAATACCAAACGCTGCCGGAATAAAGCAGATACTAATGGAGCGAAATGCCGGTACACCGACTCGAAGCATTTCGTCCGACGCATCGAAAATTTCCAAAAGCAAATCGGGGATCGCCCAGAACAGAACCGTTCCAACCGCCATAATCAACGCCGCGATCATCGTCGCGTAACGCAGTGTCGCAACGGTACGCTCTTTATTCTGTGCGCCGTAGTTGTAGCCCATAATGGGCATAACGCCCTGATTCAAGCCGAAAATCGGCATAAACACAAAGGACTGAAGCTTATTATAAATACCAAGAACCGAAACCGCCATATCGGAAAATCCCGCCAAAATGCCGTTTAATCCCATGGTCATGACCGAACCGATGGCCTGCATAATAATGGAAGGGAAACCGACGATGTAAATATCCTTGATGGTCCGGCCATGGAACCGAAATCCCTTAAACTCGATATGGACCGCATGCTTTCCTTTCAGAAGCACTGTCAGCATAAACAGCATCGCCAGAATCTGACCCGCTACCGTAGCGATAGCGGCGCCTTTCGCACCCATACGGGGACAGCCTAACAGGCCGAAAATCATAATGGGATCCAGTACAATGTTGGTCACGGTACCGATAAGCTTGGAGATCATCGGCGCGATCATATTTCCGGTTGCCTGAAGAGTCTTTTCACAAGCCATCTCGATCATAACGCCGAAACAGAAAATCGTGACCACCGAAAGATAATCCTTGCCCGCCGCAATTACAGCCGCGTCTGAGGAATAAGCGGAAAAGAACATTCCGGAGAAAAAGATGCCGAAAAGGATAAAGGGAACGCTGCTCAGCGCCGCCAAAATCAGTCCATGCGTCGCCGCGTTATCCGCGTCTTCCTGCCTTTGTTCCCCCAATCTTCTGGCAACCAGGGAGTTGATACCTACCGCGGTACCTACACCCACTGCGCTGCACAGCATCTGGATTGGGAAAGCCAGGGAAACAGCGGTCAGACCCGCTTCGGAATCCCAGGAAATAAAAATACTGTCTACAATGTTATAAAGGCTTTGGGCCAACATTGAAAGAATTGCCGGCAAAGACATTTTCAAGATCAGGGGCAAAACCGGCGCCGTCCCCATTCGAGTGGCTTTACTGTTATCCACGTTCTTCGTCCTTTCCTAAATAATTTACCATCTAACCTTAGCGTATTATAAGCAATTCAAAGGCAAAAAGCAATACTTTTTTCCTTTTTCTCCTTATCCGGCAAAACACAACAAAAAAGCCGCCTTCTTTTTATGCCATTTGCGCACTATTCCCTGTAATTGACATTTTTTACAGAAAACGTTATACTAAAGTTGACCGCTATGCAAAAGAAGGGATCCCTTTGGAAAATTTGATCATCAGTCTCAACGCTGTTTTGCCTTTGCTTCTTTCTATGGGCGTCGGTTACTTTGTGCGTCTTCGAAAATGGGTCGACGACGCTTTTGTCACCAAGTGCAACGCTTTCACCTTTAAGGTGTTTATGGGATTTTTGTTATTTTCCAATCTTTACACCGCTGACCTTTCATCCTTTTCGGCAATAAAAATGATCCTTTTTGCGGTAATTGCGGAAACAGGTGTCTTTTTCGCGTCCTTTTTCGGGATCCGCCGTTTTTTCCAGGAGGGCGGGACCCGGGCAGTACTGACGCAAGCCATCTTCCGGGGCAACTATGTGATCTTCGGGATCCCCATCGCCACCAGCATCTACGGAGAAGGAAATGTGGGGGAGGCGGCGCTGCTGGCGGCAGTTTGTGTTCCTTTGTTCAACGTTTTCGCCGTTATTGTTATGGAATACTACTCGCCAAGTAAAAAAGGGATGAAATCCCTTTTTCGGGGGCTTCTCACCAATCCCGCCATCGTCGGGGTATCGGCGGCGCTCGTCGTTTTATTGCTTAAGATCCCCATTCCCACGGCAGTAGAAAAAACCATCACCGATCTAAGCCGGGTATCTACGCCCCTTTCCCTGGTTCTGCTGGGTGCATCTTTCCGCTTCCGCTCTTTGCGCTCCAATGTAAAACCTCTTTTGGTCGGGCTCGGCGGAAAAATTATTTTGTTTCCTATGCTGATCCTTCCGACGGCCATTTTATTGGGATTCCGGGGACTGGATCTTCTCTGTCTGGTGATCATGTTCGCTTCGCCTACGGCGGTCACATCCTACACGATGGCGTCCGCTTATGGTTATGACGGCGAATTAGCGGGACAGCTCGTAGTATTTGGAAGCATTCTCGCCACCTTTACCATTTTCCTCTGGATCTTTGTGCTAAAAAGTTTTTCGATGATTTGATCGCTACGCTTTGGCAAAGCAAAAACCATCCGTCTAAAGACGGATGGTTTTTTGATTTACCGGATAAAGTTAGTGCGGTTTCCCGTCTCCGCGGGAGGCATAACGATACCCTGGCTCTTTCCCGCCTCGATGCACCGCAAAAGCCAGCTGAAGTTCTCGCCCAGGATCCGCATAGTCTGAAGGCCCTCGGCGTCTTGCTCCACCTCTTCGGCGGTATTTCCATGAACGCTGTTCCAGTATCGGGAAGCCACCACTGGCATTCCGGAGATGGTAAAATACTTGTTGATCCGATCAAAAGCGGCGGAAGCGCCGCCCCGGCGGCAGCTCACCACCGCAGCGCCCAGCTTTCCGTCAAAGGGTGTGCGGTTGCTGTAAAAGAGGCGGTCCAAAAAGCCTCCCAAAGAGCCAGCGGAAGAAGCGTAATGGACGGGAGAACCGATCACTACACCATCGCACTCCGCCAGAAGCTTTTGACATGCATTGACCCCGTCCTCTTTTCCGAAAACACAGCCTTCCCCTTTCCGGCAGCCTCCGCAGGCGGCACATCCTCCCACCGGCTTGGCGCCGATCCAAAAGTTCACGGTTTCGATCCCATTTTTTTGAAAAACACCTTCCACCTCGCGAAGGGCTCTGGCAATACATCCGTTTTTATGGGGGCTTCCGTTTAACAGCAGCACTTTCATTTTCATTTCTCCTCTCCGATCATTCTTCCTTTATTATAGAAGAATCTTTTTTTCCTGTCAAGAAATGGTTATTATTTAAAAACAGATAGTATATATTCTCTAAAATAAATTTTTATTATTGTTTTTGACAAAATCTTTTGTGGTGAAAATAATTAAAAAGTAGTCATTATTTTTGTTATTCAACATCATTGACAAACATAGGAGGTTTGGTTATAATGAAGGTAACCTGTGGACGTGTGTCGAAGCGAACCGTCCAATTACAAAGAAACGGAGGAAAGAATATGCGTTATAAACACTTTCAAAATGCAAACGTAGACGTATCGGAGCTCGCAGTAGGTACCTGGGCCATCGGCGAATCCGGCCGTTACGGGAACGTTGACCGTAACGACGCCATCGAAGCGATCCAGGCGGCATTAGACGGCGGCGTCAATCTCATCGATACCGCTCCCTGCTATGGTACCGGCGCTTCGGAAAAAATTGTCGGTGAAGCGATCCATGGCTTTGACCGCAGCAAAATTTTGATTTCCACCAAATGCGGCTTGGTTCCCTACGCTTCCCCTGTGACCAGAGGAAATTCCCGAAATGCCAGCTATAAGAACATTATGCGTGAAATCCAGACCTCTTTGAATCTCCTGGGGACGGATTATGTGGACTTTTACTTTATCCACTGGCCGGATCCTGCTACCGATATCGCCGAAACGATGTCGGCGTTAAACGTACTGAAAAAACGGGGTTATATCCGGTACATCGGCTTATCCAACTTTAACGAAGAACAGATCCTGGAAGCGGAAGAATGGGGACAGGTGGACGTGATCCAGCCTCCTTATTCTATGGTTAACCGCCGGGATGAAAAGTTGATGAAATGGGCTTACGACAAGGGAATCAACACCCTGACTTACGGTTCTCTCGGTTCCGGCATTTTGACCGGCGCGTTCCGCGAAATCCCCAAATTCGAAAACGAACGGGATATCCGCAACACCTTCTATGATTTCTTCAAAGAGCCCAAGTTCTCCAAGGTCATGGAGCTTTTGAAGGTTATGGACGAGATCGCCGCCGCTCATAACAAGCCGGTGGCTCAGGTCGCCATCAACTGGAGCGCCAAACAGGAATTCGTCGGTACCGCTCTTTGCGGTCTTTCCAATGTAAGAGAAGCGAAAGAAAACTGCGCCACCTTTGAATGGAGCTTAAGCGACGAGGAATTTGATCGCCTCAACAAGGAATTAGAGCGGTTAGCAATTGGTTAATTCGGATTCATTTATCATTACATATTCGTCAACAAGGAGGTTTTCTTATGCCTTTAGCAAAAGTCAATGACATTTTAAAACACGCTACCGAAAACAAATACGGCGTTGCCGCCGTCAACATGTTTACCTTTGAAACCATTAAATACGCCATCCAAGCGGCGGAAGAGGAGAAGGTGCCCATTATTATCCAGTACTTCCCCGGCTTGGAAGGACATATGGCCAACAAATACGTCAGCTACATCGCCAAGGATCTGGCGGAGAAAGCTTCCGTTCCCGTTGGTGTCCATCTGGACCATTCGAGAAACTTCGAGATTGCCGTTGCCGGTATTCGGGATGGGTTCCCCTCGGTTATGGTGGATGGTTCCGCGCTTCCTTATGAGGAAAATGTCGCTTTGACCAAGAGCGTTGTAGAGACCGCCGCCGTCTTCGGAATCGATATTGAAGCGGAATTGGGACATGTAGGAAGCGGCGCCAACATTGACGATATCCAAAACAGCGACCATTACACCAATGTGGATCAGGCGGTGGATTTCGTACAGAGAACCGGATGCCACAGCTTAGCGGTCGCCGTAGGTAACGCGCATGGTACCTACATCGTCACCCCTAACTTAGACTTTGACCGCATCAAAGCGCTGCGGGCCAAACTCCCCATTCCTCTGGTGCTCCACGGCGGTTCCGACATTCCCGACTGGCAGATGCAGGAAGCGGTAAACCAAGGCATGAGCAAATTTAATATCGCCACCGAGTATGACCGTGCATTCTTTAACGCGCTGAAAGACACCGATTACGCGGGCGCCCAGAGAGCATCCGGACGGGCGGTCATGGTGGGTATTGAAGAAGCCATGGTTTCCTTTGTCAAGAGCAAGATCCGCCTGCTGAACCCCAATAAATTCAGCCTGTAAGAATTTGTGGGATAAAAATAACCAGAAAGGATGGATGCCGGCCGTATCCGCTTGTCAAAACGGCATTGGATGCGAAGCCGGCATCAGATAAACAAATTTATGAAACCATTTGATATTGTGGGCATTGACTCCCCTTGTCAGGATTTTGTAATGAACGTCGATCACCTCCCCACTCCCAACCAGGGCGTTCGTGTCAACGCCAGCAGCTGGCAGGGAGGCGGAAAGGTGGCCAGCGGTATCGTCGCCTCCGCCCGTCAGGGTGTAAGCTGTGCCATTATGGGTGCTTTGGGGGACGATATCTTCGGAAAATTCTGCTACAAGGATTTTCAGCGTCACAACATTAACGTAGACAACATGATCCTGCGCGAAGGGCAGTTTACTATGTTCAATGTCATTTTAAGTGACAGAGAAACGATGGGCCGCAGCATTTTAGGCACCGGCGCCGGTACTGCTGAACCGATTCGCTACGAGGAGCTTAACGAAGATTTCTTAAAGAATACCAAATATTTTTATATCGCCCGTTTCAGCGATGTGGTCATCAAAGCCTGCCACGTTGCCAAGCAGGCGGGAGCCAAAGTCTTTATCGACGCCGATAATTACAGCGATTCCTTAATGGAAAATATTGGGCTCATCGACGTGTTTGTGGCTTCGGAATTTGTCTATGACGCATTGTTCCAGGATAAAAACTTCGAAGAAAACTGTAAAACCATCGCCGCCAAAGGACCTTCCATTGTGGTATTTACCTTTGGAGAGAAAGGCTGCGTCGGTTATTCCGAAGAGACGGGGTATTTTGAGATCCCCGCTTTCTCGGTAGACGCCACCGATACCTTGGGCGCCGGTGATGTGTTCCATGGCGGTTATCTGGCCGCGCTGGTATATGGTATGGACGCGAAGGAAAGCGCCCGGTACGCTTCGGCGGTTTCCGCCATCAAATGCACCCGCATCGGAGGAAGAAGCGGTATTCCCACCAAAGAAATGGTGGAGAAGTTTTTGGCCACCGGCGAGATCGACTATACCGAGTTGGATCAGCGGGTAGAATTTTACAAGAGGGGGATTCACTATGTATAAACAGACCCTGACTTTGGGTATTGTGCCAACCAAACGTATGATGCTGAGTATGGATGAAGCCAAACGGCAAAAAGACCGGTTTATGAAAGTGATCCGGGAAATCAAGCCGGACGTGGTGGAGTACGTAGATATCGACGATATCTGTGAAAACGGGATCGCTTTCAAGCCCGCGGACGTGGACGCAGTCGTCGCAAAGCTGAAGGCCGCCAATGTAGACGCGTTGTTTGTTCCCTTCTGCGATTTTGGCGAGGAACAGGTCGCCGCGGTCATCGCCGGCGCCTTTAAGCTTCCCACTCTGGTCTGGGGCGCGAGAGACGCGGTTCCCAACACCGACGAAAAACGGGGCAGAGATACCCAGTGCGGTATGTTCGCTTCCACCAAGGTTATGCGCCGTCAGGGTGTCACCTTCAGCTACATCACCAACTGTGAGACGGAAGATGAAAAATTTAAAAACGGTTTTGTGACCTTCCTTCGCGCAGCCGCGGTGGTCAAAGCCCTTAAAGGTCTTCGGGTCGCCAAGATCGGCGCTCGTCCCTCTTCCTTTATGAGCGTTATGACCGATGAAGCCGCTTTGCTCAAGCGCTTTGGCATCATTACCGTTCCCATCGCTCCCACCGCCATTGTCAATTTGGCGAAAAAGATCGTTGAGGAAAACGGCGATGAATTTAAAGCTTATTTTGCGGATTTAACTTCCCGCATCGATTTCAGCAAAATGGCGGAAAACGATGCCAAGCTGGTTGCTGGTATCAAAATGGCAACAAAGGAACTGATGCTCCAAAACGGATGTACCGTAGGCGCTATGGAGTGCTGGTCTGCCTTTAACGGTATTGCCGGCGTGCCTCCTTGCATGACCTTGGGTGAAATGGCGGACGAGGGACTCCCCATCGCCTGTGAAACCGACGTCAACGGCGCTATTACTTTAGCGATCCTCCGTGCGGCAGGCTTATACGAAAACAGCCAGTTCTTTGCCGACCTCACCATCCGTCATCCTCAAAACGACAATGCGGAGCTTCTGTGGCACTGCGGTCCTTTCCCCTACTCCCTGAAAGCGGATGACTGCACCGCTTGTATGTCTCAAAGAGGCCAGGAATGCTGGGAATTGAAACAGGGTCCCATTACCATTGCCCGTTTCGACGATTTGGACGGCGATTACTATCTCTTTGCCGGCGAAGGCAAATCTACTACCGGTCCCAAGACCACCGGAACCTATGTCTGGTTTGAGGTGGACGACTGGGCGAAATGGGAAGACCGTCTGATGTACGGTCCTTACATCCACCATGTAGGCGGTATGTACGGCAATTATCAGGCCGCTTTGAAAGAAGCAGCCCGGTATTTGGGCTTGATCTACGATCATCCCGATGCCGACGGTCCTAAGAGCTTATAAACATTTGGAAAGGCGGCGCCAGCCGGCGCCGCCTTTTTGTAAAGAAAGGTGACAAATATGCTGAAAATTCCTGTTCAAGAGCTTTCCTTGGAAAAATTCCGCAAATACGGCGATTACGCTTCCTTGACCGATGACTCCTTCCGTCCCGAAGGACCCGGCCGTTCCAACGAATTTTATCCCGATCGGATCTCCTTATTTTTAAGCCCCACCACTCTTCCCTCTGCGTCTACCTGCCGGGTATCCAAGGACGATCCCATTATTTCCATGGTGGAATACCACCAGTACACCTGTGAAGGGCTTCTTCCCATTGACGCCGACTGCGTTATCTTTGTCGGTCCCAGCGGACGCAATGTGGATCCCAAAACCATTGAAGCCTTCCATATCCCTAAGGGCACCTTTGTAAAACTGAATCCTGGCGTACTCCATGGAAGACAGTTCGTTTATGACACCGATGTTGCTCATATCCTGTGCCTCTTGCCTCAGCGCACCTACGGAAACGATATGCACGCCACATTCCTAGAGGGCGACGATCGGATCGAAATCCAAATCTAATGCAAAAAAACGGTCGGGAGGCTCCCTTCCGGCCGTTTTTTATTGAGAAAAGAGGAACCATCTATGCAATTAACCACCAGACCCTTCGGCACGTTGGACGGGAAAGCGGTTACCCTGTTCCATATGGAGGCCTCAGACGGCGCCTATGCCGAGGTGATTTCCTACGGGGGCATTATCCACTCTATCGTAGTCCCGGATCAAGACGGGAAGCTGGATGACGTGATTTTGGGGCAAAACACCCTGGAGGATTACCGGAGCAGAGGACTTGGCGCCGCGCTGATTATCGGGCGGTTTGCCAACCGGATCGTAGGGGCGAAGTTTTCCCTGAATGGCCGGGTTTATCAGCTGGAACAAGGAAGGGACGGCAATGCCATGCATGGCGGAAGCGGAAATTACTCCCGGTTTGTTTTCGATTACGTAGGCACTTCCCAGACCGAAGATGCGGCATCGGTGACGCTGCGCCATTTTGACGATGGAAGGGGCGGCTATCCGGGATGCCTTACCCTGACGCTGACCTATACCTTTACCGAGGATCACAAGTTCCAGTTGGATTACCGTATCCTTCCTACCGAAGATACTCCGGTTTCCATTACCAATCACTGTTATTTTAACTTAGCCGGTCATCGCAGCGGCGTAATCGACGACCAGCAGATCCAAATCGAAGCGGACTTCTTTACCCCCAACGACAAAACCTGTGCCCCTACCGGCGAGATCCGCCCCGTCAAGGGAACGGCTTTCGATTTTACCAAAGCAAAACGAGTGGGCGACGGTCTCGCTGCCGATGATCCTCAAATCCTCGCTTTTGGCGGGTTTGACCACAATTTCTGCATCCGGGAACGCGGCTATCGAAAGGCCGCCTTTGCTTACGATCCCAAAACCAAACGAACCCTTACCGTCTTTACCGACCGGCCTGGGATGCAGTTTTACACGATGAACAATCTGCCGCCGAAAATGCCGCCGTCTAAAGACGGGGCTGTCTATGAAAAGCATCATGCTTACTGCTTTGAGACCCAAAGCTATCCAAACGCTATCAACTTCAGTCATTTCCCCGATCCGGTCTGTAAAGCAAATACCCTTTACCACTTTAAAACCGCATTTTGCTTCGGCGTCCAGCCGTGACAACATTCTTTTACTTCAACAAAAAAACAGCGGATTTTCTCCATGTTTTGGAAAATATCCGCTGTTTTTCGTATTATTTCGACATTATAATACAAAATGTATTATTCGTAACGCGCCTCATCATTAAAATAAGTGTCCGCAACATAGCGGGAAGCGCCGTAGAAAAAGGCAACTTTTGGATTGACAGTAGAATAAGAGATATTCAAATTCCGTTTGATCTTATAAAAGGGCATATCATTTAAGGTCTGGCGCAGAGAGTTCAAAAAGTACTCTCCCGCCTCGGTATAAACCCCTTGTAAAATCACATTCTGGGGGTCATGCAGCAAGGTGATATTATGGATCAAAATAGCAAAATACTTGGCCATCTGATCCATCAGCTTACAGGCAAAAGAATCGTTTAAGTTCGCGGCATCAAAAATATCCCGATACTCCAAAGACTGATCTTTGATCTTGCGATAGAGCAGCGATTCCGGATACTGTTCGCACCCTTCATAGGCGCTGTTCAAAAGCGCTGTAGGCGAAACCATCGTTTCAAAACAGCCATATCCGCCGCAGCTACAACGAACTGTAGAATTCGGGTTCACGATTACATGTCCGTATTCTCCCATAAACCCGTTTTCCCCGTGAAGCATCTGCCCGTCAAACAAGATACATCCGCCGGTAGAGTAAGAAGTGTAAATAGTGATAGAGCTTCCGTACATATCATTTTCCTTTGCCTTCAGCTCCGCGTAGCCGTTGAAACGGCAGCTGTTGTCCACATAGATCGGGATATCCAAACCGATCTTTTCTTTGAGATCAGCAACAATAGGGAGATTCAAATCCCATTTCCAATGAATGGAAAAACGCAAGATCCCCCTTATGGCGTCAACAATGCCGTCGCAGCCCAGCACCACACCGCAGATCTGCTCGGGCGCCTTTCCGCTGATGGCAAGCAACTCTTTGACTACAATCGCCGCAGCAGACACATAATCCTCATACATCAATTCATTGGGAAGGTTGTACTCATATTCTTCCAAAACACGGGAAGATAAATCCATCAGAGCCCCCACTAACATGCTGCCCCGCAGCTGAAGGGCGATGGAAAAACCACAGGCCACGTCAAAGGAAAACAGCTCCGGCCGCTTTCCGCCTTCCTCGGTGGACGAACCCTTTCCCACAGAGATGACATATTTCTTCTCCATGAGCGTGCTGACAATCTTGGTTATGGTGGTCTTACTCAAATTGACCTGCTCTGCGATCTCGCTTAAAGACATTACTTTATTTTGTCTCAGTAACGCCAAAACGACCTTCTGGTTATTGCTTTTAATATTTCTGGGCTTATTTCCTGTCTGTTTTACCGGCGTAAATTCCGCCATCGCGCTCACCTGCCATCTTTATTTTATCAAACACTTCGTTTGATAATATTGTCCTTTTTTACAATTCTATACCATTTTTGCATAATTTTGCCATTTCGTCAACACTTTTGCGAAAAACAAAAAAATTGGTCGAAAAAAGGCAAATGTCCCTGCAAAATACGCAGGGACAATAACCGTCTTACTTATCCCAAGGAGCGTAGCAGATAGAAGCGCCGCCGTACTGCGCGCGAACCTGATCCGGGTCCTCCGGACGGAATTTACGCGGTTTGGGGCCATAGCCAAATCCCGCCATATTGGGCATGATCTGGGCAGTACCGTTCAAAATACGGGTATCCAGCTCGATATAATCGGAAATCAATTCCGGATCACAAGGGCTGCCGTTATGGGCGGGGCAAACAAATTTGATCTCATCGATGCGCTGGTAAAGCTTTTCCATATTCCGTTTATGCTTTGCGATCTTATCAGGGCCGCCTGCGCCCAAAAGAACCTGACCGGGCTCCAGCTCATCTCCGCTGCACAAAAATCCCGTTTGGCTATCCAAAAACGCAACGCTTCCCGGATGGTGGCAGGGAATATCGATCACTTCCACAGTTCTTCCGCCCAAATCAAAAACATATCCATCGCCAATAGTGGTTGCGGTATAATCGGGGTGCGGCATCGCCAAAAACGCCTTTTGCGCTTCTTCTCCGAAAGCGTTTTTCATATCCTTTTGCCCTTCCGCACTGATGTAAACATGCTCCCAAAACGCGTTGCCGCCGGTGTGGTCAAAATGACCATGGGTATTGGCCACCATAACCGGCATTCCCGCAAGGTCTTCTACAAACTGACGCAAATTCCCTTCCCCGTAGAAGGTATCGATCAAAAGCGCCTTTTTGGTACCAATAAACAGGTAGGCATACATGGTGCCGTGATAACCGATGATATAGGTATTGGGCGCAACTTTCCACTTCGCATAGATGTAACCGTTTTCGTTAATGTTGGGATTGCCTTCGTACATAGTAAATACCTCCTGTAAACAAAATAGATCTCCGGTTATTCGGTTTTACCCACATTTCCGCTGTTAATGCCTTCCACTCCGCGATCCAAAGGAAGCCAATCGATGATCTTTTGGATATATCTGTCCCAAAAATCCCAATCATGCCCGCCGGGGCCTTCCTCATAGGTCACATCCAGGCCCTTTTCGATCAAAAAGTCCCGATAGGCCCGGTTCGCGGTAATGAGTCCATCCTCTGTCCCGCAGCAAAGATAAAATTTGGGAAGGTTCTTTCCTTCCGCCAAACCTTTTTCCACCAATGCGTAATAATCGTAGTCCCCGCCATCATATTTTGTGGTATCCCCAAAAAGGGACTCAAAATAAGCACGGTCGGAAAGGAAGCTGGGCGCATGATATTGCGCGGAGACAATGGTATCTTTGATCAGCGCTGAAGAAAGAGCTGTCACACAGCCAAACGTATCGCTGTGCCGTAATCCGTTGACAATACACCCAAAGCCGCCCATAGAAAGGCCGCCGATAAAAGTATCCTCTCTTTCTCTCGAAAGGGGGAACAGATCTCTGGTCACCTCAACCAGCTCTTTTCCGATAAAATCACTGTAGTTGGCGCCGCTTCCCGGATGGTTGGAGTAAAATCCGTTCTCTCCGGCGGGCATAATAACCGCCAAATTATTCTTTTCGGCAAAGCGTTGGATCCGTGTCCCGTAAAGCCAGTCAATATCGCTTCCAAAAACGCCATGGAGCAGATAAAGGGTTTTAAAAGGTTTTTTCTCCGGCTCCGGCATCCCGGGGAACGTCAGCTTATCCACCGGAATGATCGCCTGAACGGTGACCGTCCGCATTAAACTTTTCGCCATAAATTTTACCGTTACAACTGCCATAGGTTAATGAACCCCCTTTTCAAATATCATTTTTTATCTACAGTATATCATAATTTTTGGAAAGTTGCAACATAAAAGAGTAAATTTATCATTATTTTTTGTTGGTAAGCAAAAAATATGGTAAAATACAATAACGAACATGATTTTTAAGGGGAATCGTTTTCTTTTTTCTCTCCCTTTGTTGCAAAAAGAAGCCGAATGTGGCACAATAGAGTAGAAAGTTTGAAAAAGGAAGGAAGAGTCTCCATGGGAAGATTAACAAGAGCCATTTCCAAAGACGGTTCCGTTATGGCGATTGCGGCAGACACCACTGATATCGCCGCCGCGATCGAACATTACCACGTCACCTCCGCCGTGGTAACCGCTGCGGTAGGGCGACTGGCCACTGCGGCATCCATAATGGGCGTTTTGCTGAAAGGGGAAAAGGATACCCTGACGCTTCGTATCAATGGGGACGGACCAATTGGCGCTATGATTGCTGTTGCGGACAGCAAAGGAAACGTCAAAGCCTATCCGTTAAACCCGATAGTAGAATTGCCGCTGAACGACAAAGGAAAATTGGATGTTTCGGGAGCAGTAGGCAAAAACGGCACTCTCAGCGTCATCCGGGATTTAGGACTCAAAGATCCCTATGTGGGTCAAACGCCTATTGTATCGGGAGAGATCGCCGAGGATATCACTCACTACTATGCCACCAGCGAACAGACACCTACCGTCTGCGCACTGGGAGTACTGGTCAATCCGGACCTGACCGTAAAGGCGGCCGGCGGTTTTTTGGTTCAGCTTCTTCCCTACGCCGATGAAAGTGTGATCGATGTGCTCGAAAGCAATATCAAAGATCTTCCTCCCATCTCCAGTATGATCGCCGAAGGAAAACGGCCGGAGGAGATCTGCAATATTTTACTTTCCGGTCTGGAGCCGGAGATTTTAGACGAATCTATGGTCGCCTACCGCTGTGACTGCAGTAAAGAACGGGTAGAACGGGCATTGCTCAGCTTAGGGCGGCAGCAGCTCACCGAAATCATCAACGAAGACCATGGGACGGAGGTTTCCTGTCACTTCTGCAACAAAAAATACCGGTTCACCGAGGAAGAGCTGACCGCTCTTTTGGACCGGGGAACCAGACCGGAGGCGCTATGAATATTCTAATGATCGGCGATGTGGTGGGAAAACCGGGATGCGACTATCTTAGCAAAGTCCTTCCCAAGCTGAAGCAAACCTATCATCCTGTCCTCACCGTAGTCAACGGCGAAAACTCAGCGGTGGGAAACGGCATCCTTCCCCAATCCGCCGATTCCATTTTTCAAAGCGGCGCCGATGTGATTACTGGCGGCAACCACAGCTTTCGCCGGCGGGAGATCCAGACATATATCGAAGAAATGCCTTTTTTGCTTCGTCCCGCAAATTTCCCCCCGGGATGCTGGGGAAACGGATACTGTGTCGTGGACTGCGGCAAATATTCCATCGCGGTCATCAGCTTAATGGGGCAGATCTATATGGATCCGCTAAGCTGCCCTTTCCGCACGATGGATCGGATCTTGGAAACCGTCCGGGCACATTTTTACATTGTTGATTTCCACGCAGAAGCAAGCGGCGAAAAGCTGGCGCTGTCCTATTATCTGGACGGCCGGGTGTCGGTGGTCGCCGGTACCCATACCCACGTTCAGACCGCAGACGAAACGATATTGGAACATGGCACCGGTTATCTTTCTGATTTGGGCATGGTTGGACCGATCCGCTCTATTTTGGGTGTCACTCCGGAAAATATCGTAGAAAAAATGACGACCCACCTTCCTACCCGGTTTGTCGTCCCCGATGGCCCCTGCAAGCTAAATGGCGCCGTCTTTACCCTGGATCCGAAAACGGGGAAATGCACCGCCATTGAACGGATTCAGATTTCCTGATCTCCAAAAATCGACAAATCTCTTGACCGATGTTGGAAAAAGGAATATAATGAGAAAAAATGATATGGAGGAATGATTGATATGGCAGCCCCTTTCATTGTTGAAACATCCGCCCGCCATCTTCACGTCACCAAAGAGCATTTGGCGATTTTATTTGGCGAAGGTGCGAAGCTGACCAATAAAAAAGACCTTTCTCAGCCGGGTCAATTCGCCTGTACCGAAAAGGTGACCATTGTCGGCCCCAAAGGACAAATGACCGCCTCAATTCTCGGGCCGGAGCGGAAACAGACCCAGGTGGAGCTGAGCGCTACCGATGCCCGTTCTCTGGGCTTGACTCCTCCCATTCGGGAATCCGGCGATTTGGCCGGCAGCGTTGGCTGTAAGCTGGTCGGTCCCTGCGGCGAAGTGGAGATCGAAGAAGGCGTTATCATCGCCAAACGGCATATCCACTTTACTCCCGCGGATGCGGCTGAATGGAATGTCAAGGATAAGGATATTGTCTGGGTCAAAGTCAACACCACGGAACGTCAGGTTATTTTCGGTGACGTAGTGGTCCGTGTCAGCGAAAATTACGCGGCGGCAATGCATTTGGACACTGATGAAGCCAATGCGGCAGGATGCGCCGGTAATGTAACCGGAGAGATCATTACTCTTTAATGATTGGATACATAAAAGATCCGGGCGGAAATTCCGCCCGGATCTTTTTTGCGCTCACAAACAGCAAAACAAAAACCCGAAGCTTTCGCTTCGGGTTTTGAACAAGAGAATGTCGATTAACCTTTTACAGAACCGATCATAACGCCAGATACGAAGTACTTCTGGACGAAGGGATATACGCAAAGGATCGGCAAAGTCGCAGCAACGATGGCGCAGTATTTCGCAAGCAGTTTGTAGATCGCGAGGTTTTCCATCGCGTCGCTGGAGGACTGGATATCCGTCTGCTGGATCAAGATTTCACGCATGAACATCTGCAAAGGATAGAGTTTCTCATCATCGAGGTACAGCAAAGCGGGGAACCACTCGTTCCACTTCGCAACCGCAACGAACAAAATGATAACCGCAAAGGTCGCCTTACACAGAGGAAGGATGATCTTAAATACGATCGTAAATTCGCCGGCGCCATCGATACGGGCAGATTCTTCCAAGCTGTCCGGGATAGACGCGATAGAAGTACGCATGATGATGATGTAGAATACCATCAAAGCCATCGGCAGTAACATCGCCCAACGGGTATTGAGCAAGCCCAGCTTACGAATGACCATGTAGGTCGGGATCGTACCACCGTGGAACAGCATGGTAAAGGTAATGATACCGGTAAGAATATTACGGTAACGGAACCGTTTTCTGGAAAGCAGATAACCGGCCAAAACAGTGAGCGTACCGGTGATCAAGCACTGAGCGATAACGTAGAAAATGGTGTTTCCATAACCAACCCAGATGTTTTTGTAACCGGTAATGTAACCGTAACCATAGAGAGAAGGTTCACCCAAAGGCCAGACGATCAATCCGCTGTAAGCGTCAACCAGACCGGGATCACTGACAGAAGCCATAATAACGTGCCAAATCGGCATAAAGCAGATCAAAGCAATGACGCCCATCAGGATATAGTTAAAAATCAAGAATGCAATTCGGGCAGGGCCCTTTTTTTCAACCATTGCCATTGTTGTCTCTCCTCCTTCCTTTAGAACAAGCTGGTCTCAGAGTACTTTCTGCTGAGCCAGTTGGTGATTAACAAGAAGGTCGTATTTACAACAGAGTTAAACAGACCGACCGCCGTAGAGAAACCGTAGTTGTAGTCTTCGAAACCTTTACGGTAAACGAGCGTCGAGATAACGTCAGCCGTCTCGTAAGTCGCCGGGCTATAGAGCAGAAGGGTCTTTTCCGAACCAACCGCCAACATCATACCCATTTTCATAATCAGCATAATGATGATGGTGCTGGAGATACCGGGAAGGGTAATATGTACGGTTTGTTTCCAGCGGCCCGCACCGTCGATGGTCGCCGCTTCATAGAGCTCCTGGTCAACGCTGGACAAGGCCGCCAGGTAAATAATGGAGCCGTAACCAACGCCCTGCCAGATGTTGGTGCCGATGTAAATGGCACGGTAGCAGCTGGCGTCACCCAAAAGGTTTCTCGCCTCGGTACCGGTGAGCATCGCCACGATGGAGGAAATCAATCCGCCGGATTTGGTGAAGTCAACGATAATACCGCACATAACGACCATCGAAATGAAGTAAGGCATATAGCTGATGGTCTGAACCACTTTCTTGTAGTATTTGTTCTTTACTTCGTTGAGCAGCAGCGCGAAAATGATAGGTGCCGGGAAGTTAAAGACCAAATCGTAAAAGCTGATGACGAAGGTGTTACGAATAACACGCCAGGCGTAGTTTCCGGTGAAGAAATCTACAAAGTGTTTGAAACCGACCCAGGGGCTTCCGGAGATACCCTTAACCGGGTTGAAATTCTGGAATGCCATCACAACGCCGACCATAGGCGCATAGCAGAAGATAGCATACCACGCGAGAATGGGGATACAAAGAAAATAAAGTACTTTGTTCCGTCTAAAGTCTGTCGCTACATTTCGGAAAAATGACATATCTCTTCTCCTTTTTGATTATTTGCGAGTATCACGCTGTATAAAGAAGTATAACATAAAAGTCTTTTTGTGTAAATTACCAATTATTTATGAATGAATTTCAATTTATTTTCCATTCCCTTTACGATTTGGACACAAATTCCCGTAAAAAAGGGAATCCATTAAAGTTTTTTTAAGATAAGCAGATTGTTTTTTATTTAACATATGTGTCATTTTTTTATCGTTTTTCTCTTATTTCCCACCTTCTTCCAAGTATGGTTTTCCTTCCCGACGGCTTTTGGGCTTTTCAAAGCTTTCCTGTTTTTTGCAGGGAGATCCGTTTCTCTTTTGCAGAAAACCGTTTCGTAACATCGGAAATTATTTGCTATTTGGATAACTATCAGATATTTACCCAAATCAATTTGTGAAAAATATCCTGTTTTCACTCGTCAGTCCGAAAGAAACGATTTGGCATAATGCAAAAGAACATTCTGTTTTCAACAAAGATCCCACAGAATTTTTCCGCCGTTGATCCATGCCCTCAGGCGCATTTTTCATTCTTTCATACACACCACCGCTTCCTTTGCTGTTCTTTCGCTTACAGTATAGCAATTTTTGATAAAAAAGTCAATATTTTTTCATATATTTTTTTATTTTTTATTCAATGCATCCAATTTTAATTTTTCACTTTCCTTTGCTAACTAAAATAAAAATTTGTCACGTCAAAAAAGCAAAGAAAAAAGCGGCTTCTGTCGAACAGGTCCACAGAGGCCGCTGATTCATTTTTATGCAATAGGAAACCAATTATTCCGCTTTACCCTCTAAATCATCCTGGATCTTTTGAAATTCTTCAGGGAGAAGCTCTCCTTTGGTCATCTCCTGAAAACAGGCGATCACATCATCCTTGGTCAGCTGCATCAGATCCTCCCGGCTCAAGGGCTCGGTTTTTGCCGCCAGACGGTTGGCCTGTTCCGTTAAAATACGCTCAAAAACGTTCCGAACGCCCCGCCCGTTTCCAAAGGTGATCCCGCCTTTTAAGCTCAGCGCGGAAAGCAGCGTTTTGAGCGGTTCTTCGGCATCCTCCGCCAGCGTATAGGCGCTTTTTTCACAGTTCAGCTGGAAAATGCCCAGCATTTCCTCCGGCGTATAGTCATCAAAATGAAGATACCGGTTAAAGCGGGACTCCAAGCCCGGGTTGGAATGGATAAACTCCTCCATCAAGCCCTCGTACCCCGCCACGATCACAATGAGGTCTTCCCGGTGATCCTCCATCGCTTTTAACAAGGTATCCACCGCCTCCTGACCGAAATCGTTTCCTTCCTTATTGGTCAGGGCGTAGGCTTCGTCGATAAACAGTACGCCGCCTTTGGCTTTTTCGATGACCTCGCTGGTTTTCAAAGCGGTCTGACCCACATAGCCGGCAACCAGTCCCGAACGGTCCACCTCCACAAGCTGCCCCTTGGAAAGGATGCCCAGCACCTTATATACCCTCGCCATCAAACGAGCGATCATGGTCTTTCCAGTACCAGGATTGCCTGAAAAAACCATATGAAAAGACATATCCGCAGTGGGAAGCTGGCTTTCCCGGCGCTTTTGATAAATTACCGCCAGGTTGATCAGATCTTTTACTTCCTCTTTGACGGTCTCCAAGCCCACATATCCTTCCAGCTCTTTTTTCAGATCCTCGAGGGTCTCCTCCGGCTCTTCCGGCTTGGCTTTTGTCTCCGCTTTGGCTGCTTCCTTCTTTTGAAAAGCCGGTTCCGCCTTGGAATCCTCTTCTTCCAATATGGAAAGCAGCTTATCCGACGGACTCCCCTCATCGGCGGCAGAAGGCGCGCCGCCCCAAAAATCCCCCGACATCGACCGAAGGTTATTTTCGGTCATCGCCCGGATGACCTCCAACTGCTGTAAAATGATCTGATCCTTTTTATCCATGTTCTTCTCCTTTTCCTCGGTCGATGACCTCCAGGTTTCCGCGGCAGCAGGGACACCGATAATGTTCCGGATACGCCGCCGGTCCGGTGCGCCGGTACCGCTGCCACTCTTTGCCGCACGCTTTGCAGCGAACCAGATAACGTGCCGGCTTCGCATCGGGGATCGACTCAAGGACTGTCGTATCCGCAGTGCGGGAGATGTGGTAGCCGTATGCCTGGTTCAATTTTTGCGCATAACGGGTAAACTGGGCGCCATGGTTCAAACACCCGGGACAGGTATGCAAAAGCTCATGACACAAAACCTCCAGCACCGCGTACCTGTCGCCCCCAAGCACCCGTTGTGACACCTCGATCCAAAAATTTCCGTCCCTGTTTTTATGGCAGCACCCCAGCCGCCGCACCGCCCGCCGGTTGATGGTTACCTCTGCGATCCGGTCCGATACCGGGATATCAAGTGCTTTCATTTGTTCCGTCGCCAAACGCACCAGCTGAAGAAGGAGCAGATACTCCATCAATCGAACACCCCGGTAGAAAGATAGCGTTCCCCGCCGTCAGGCAAAATAACAAGAAAGCGTTTGCCGCTGTTTTCCTCCCGCTCCGCGAGCTTTTTCGCCGCCGCCAGCGCTGCGCCGCCCGAAATGCCGATCAAAAGTCCTTCCGCAGACGCCGTCGCCCGCACCATCTCATAAGCCTCCCCGGTAGTGATGGGAGAAATCTCATCATACACCGTCTGATCCAAAATGGAAGGGATAAAGTTGGCGCCGATGCCCTGTAAGGCATGGCTTCCCGCTTTTCCTTCGGAAAGCAGGGGGGAATCCGAAGGTTCTACCCCAATGACCCGGATGGAAGGGATCCTTTCCTTTAAATACCGTCCCACGCCGGTAATGGTACCGCCGGTACCGATCCCTGCCACAAGAAAATCCGCCTTTCCTTCGGTGTCCTCCACAATTTCCGGTCCGGTGGTTTGGTAATGGGCTTCGGCATTGGCAGAATT
>CALWZB010000125.1 GCA_944385915.1 uncultured Clostridia bacterium
ATCCGCGGCCACCGCAAGACCTACCTTGGATCGATGCCCGGACGGATCATCAACGCTATGATCAGCGCCAAAAGCCGCAACCCTTTGATGCTTTTGGACGAGATCGACAAGATGGGCGCCGACTATAAAGGCGATCCCTCGGCGGCGATGCTCGAGGTGTTAGACGGAGAACAAAACAATACCTTCCGGGATCATTATCTGGAGATCCCCTTTGATTTAAGCGAAGTTCTCTTTATCACTACCGCCAACGACGCGTCTATGATCCCCCGTCCGCTATTGGACCGGATGGAGATCATCGAAATGGGAAGCTATACGCGAGAAGAAAAATTCCATATCGCGTCCCGCCATCTCATCCCCAAACAGCTGAAACGCCACGGCGTCACCCCTTCCCAGATCAAGTTTCAGAAAACCGGCATCTATGCCCTGATCGACGGGTACACCAGAGAAGCCGGCGTCCGGACGCTGGAACGGGAGATCGCCTCGGTTTGCAGAAAGGGCGTTAAAAAGTTAGTAAGCGGCGAAGAAGAAGCGGTAGTCATCAACAAAAAGACGCTGGAATCCTATCTGGGAGCGCCCCGGTATTTTGACCAGCAGATGAAACGGGTGGATGAGATCGGTGTCGCTACCGGCCTTGCCTGGACCGCGGTAGGCGGTGAGACCATGGAGCTGGAAGCGATGATTCTTCCCGGAAGCGGAAAGATCCAGACCACCGGACAGCTTGGCGAAGTGATGACGGAATCCGCTTCTTTGGCGGTGAGCTACGTTCGCTCTATTGCTTCCGACTACGGGATCGATCCGGATTTCTATAAAAACCGTGATATCCATATCCATGCCCCGGAAGGCGCGGTGCCAAAAGACGGCCCCTCCGCCGGTGTCACCATCACCACCGCCCTGGTTTCGGCGTTAAGCAACATTCCCGTCCGCCACGACGTTGCTATGACGGGAGAGATCACCCTTCATGGAAAGGTGCTTCCCATCGGAGGACTGCGCGAAAAATCGATGGCAGCTTACCGTCTGGGGATCAAGACGGTGCTGGTTCCCGAAGACAACAAAAAAGACCTGGAGGAAGTGGACGCGGTCGTGAAGTCGGCGATCACCTTCGTCTTTGTCTCCCATGTCTCCGAGGTGTTAAAGCATGCCTTGGCGCATCCGCCGAAAAAAGGAGAAAAGCCGTTTCCAAAAATCGAAAGCGAACCGCCTTTGACTGAAAACGGGAAGACCTCCGTGGTCGCCATGGTATAGCGTATGAATTTTCAAAACGTATCCTTTCTCGCCGCTTACGGGACCAAAAGCCAGCTTCCCCCCTCCGCATGTATGGAGATCGCCTTTATCGGGCGGTCCAATGTGGGAAAATCCTCTTTGATCAATAAGCTGCTCCAGCGCAAAAATATCGCCAGAGTCAGCAGTGTTCCCGGAAAAACCGCCACCATCAATTTTTACGATCTGGACCATACCGTTCATATCGTAGACCTTCCCGGTTATGGGTATGCCAAGGTCTCCAAAGGAGAACAGGACCGGTTTACCAAACTGATCCGGGGATATCTGGAGGATGAAGACCGGTTTTTGGAATTGGTGGTTCTCCTTATGGATATGCGGCACAGTCCCTCCCGCCAGGATCTGGAAATGGTGGAAAAGCTTGTGGATGCACAAATGCCCTTTATCGTGGTACTCACCAAAGCGGATAAGCTCAATAAAACCCAGTTTCAAGAGCGCTTAAACGCCTTTCCCTCGGAGCTCCCTTATGGGGATCAGATCACTTTGATCCCCTTCTCCTCGGAGACCGGGCTTGGCGCAGATGTGCTTCGAGATATCATCGAGGAGCTTGCCCTCCCCGATGACAATGAAGACGAAATATAAAAAGACTGCAAAGGAATGAAGGAACATGGAACGAAACATCTCGGTAACCGAAAACGGACACCTCCTGCTGGGGGGGATGGATGCTGTTTCTTTGGCCAAACAGTTTCACACTCCCCTTTATGTCTTGGAGGAGGACAAGGTCCGCAGCGCCATGGCCGCTTACCGTTCGTCGATGAACGCCTACTACGACGGGAAGGGACTGGTCTGCTACGCATCCAAGGCGCTTTGCTGTAAGGAGCTTTGCCGCATTGCCGCGCAAGAGGAGATCGGTCTGGACGTCGTGAGCCTGGGCGAGCTTTACACCGCGGCTTCGGTGGATTTTCCTATGGAGCGGGTCTGTCTCCACGGAAACAACAAATCCCTCGAAGAGCTTTCCTACGCACTGGACCAAAAAGTAGGATACATCGTCGTTGACGGTCTCACGGAGCTGGAAACGTTAAGCCGGCTGGCAAAGGAAAAACAGGTTACCGCGTCTGTGCTCCTCCGAATCAAGCCTGGCGTAGACGCCCATACCCATGATTTTATCCGCACCGGTCAAATCGACTCCAAGTTTGGCTTTGCTCTGGAGACCGGTGAGGCAATGGAAGGGGTACTGACCGCGCTGAAGACGGAAAATATCCTTTTAAAAGGGCTTCATTGCCATATTGGCTCTCAGATTTTGGAAACGGAGCCTTTCGTTCATGCCGCAAAGATCATGATGGAATTTATCCGGGACATTCGAGACAAAACCGGCGTCGAAATGCAGGTTTTGGATCTCGGCGGCGGCTTTGGCATTCGTTACACCGATGAAGACGATCCGGTACCTTATGTAGAGTATTTGAAAGACGTGTCGGGAGAGATCAAGGAGCTTTGCCATCAGTACCATCTCACTCTTCCCTCGGTCATCATTGAACCGGGCCGCTCCATTGTGGGCGAAGCGGGAACGACCCTTTACACGATCGGCTGTTTCAAGGAGATCCCCAACATTCGCACCTATTTGGCAGTAGACGGCGGTATGGGAGACAATCCCCGTTACGCCCTGTACGGTTCCAAATACGATATGCTCCTCGCCAACCGGGCGGCGGAGGCGCCGTCGAAAACCTATACGGTAGCGGGGAAATGCTGTGAAAGCGGCGATCTTTTAGGGGAAAATATTCCCTTGCCGGAGGCTAAGGTGGGAGACATTTTAGCGGTCTTATCCACCGGCGCCTACAACTACTCAATGGCATCCCACTATAACCGAAATCCCATTCCTCCTACGGTAATGGTCAAAGACGGTACCGCGCGGGTCATTATCAAAGGAGAGTCCCTCGAGGATCTTCTTCGAAACGACGTATAAAAAGCATCCCCCGTTTGAAAACGGGGGATTTTTTTGGACGGTGATATCTTATGGAAAAAAGCAAAAACCCCTTTCCTTTCAGCGACAACAACCGCCGGTTTCATACCTGGGACTACTACCTGAAACACCGCTTTGGCGGAAAGGTCTTTAAGCTTTCCTTAGACGGCGGATTTTCCTGCCCCAATTTGGATGGAACACGGGGGACCGGCGGATGCAGTTACTGTCAATACAGCATTTCCTCTCATAAGCCCGAGGACCTGCTTACCCAAATGGAGCGGCAAAAAGCAATGTTAGAAAAAAAGTGGCCTTCCGCCGTCGGGTATATCCCTTATTTCCAGGCAAACACCAACACTTACGCTCCCCTCTCCGTACTGCGAAAAAAATATGAAACCGCCCTTTCTTTTGAAAAAGTGGTAGGTCTCAGCATCGCCACCCGGGCAGACGCTATTGCAGACGAGGTATACGATTATCTCGAAGAAATTGCCCATAGGACCTATCTGACGGTAGAGCTGGGACTGCAAACAATCCATGACGAGACCGCCAGGCGCATCAACCGGGGGCACAGCTTCGAAGAATTTCGCAAAGCGGTCATGGAACTTGACAAAAGAGGGATCCCTGTCTGTGTCCATATCATCAACGGGCTTCCCTTCGAAACCAAAGAAATGATGGTAGAGACTGCAAAGGTCCTCTCTTCCCTTCCCATTCACTCCTTAAAGATCCACCTGCTGCATGTGGTAGAAGGGACCCGTTTGGCGGAGGAATGGAAGCGGGGAGATTGGGAAACGCTGTCGTTAGAGGAATATGTGGACATCGTGTGTGACCAGATCGAGCTTTTGCCCCCTTTAGTCACCATCCAGCGGGTCACCGGAGACGGGGAAAGGG
>CALWZB010000126.1 GCA_944385915.1 uncultured Clostridia bacterium
ACTTTTTTCTCCGTGACCGTAAGGGAATTGCTCGTCAATGGTAAAATACGGGCGCTGTTCCCATACGCCGTTGACCTTTACGTTGCGAAGATCCTTTTTATAGAAATTGACCTTGCAAACATCATGGAGCAGTCCGCAAATCAGCAGGCTTTCTTCGGTATAGGGATTTTCCCTTCCCCGGTACTCCGCTTCTACGATCTGATGAAGGCGGCGGTATACATGGACGCTATGGGCGCAAAGTCCGCCGTCTACCGCCAGATGGTACCTTGTGCTGGCCGGCGCGGTAAAAAAATCGTTGGCTTGAAGCCAGGCGAGAAGCTTTTCCTTATTTTTTCGGGTGATCCCCTGATATAAATCCAAAAATTCTTCTGTCATTTTCATCCCTCCCAAATCCTTTGATTCATTATAGCAAAATCCCCTTACAAAAGCAATGAAGCGCCGGCTTGGTTCAGGATCTCCTTTGCGGTCTCTTCGGGGGAAAGATGGGAAACCGAAATTTTGACGGTATCAAGCTTTTCATAGTGTGTCAGCCGTTCCAAAGCCCGTTGGATCACATCCCGAGTCCGGATCCCCTTATCGATATCCTTTTGGATTCGGCGGATCAGGGTATCCTGGTCACAGATCAGCGAGCAGGAAAATACCTGAAAATCGCCTTTGGGAAGGCGGGAGAGAACATCGTCGATGATCGACTGTTCGTGCATTACCCAGCAGAAAAGAACGTTTTCGATCTCACTGCACCGAAGAAACTGCCTTAAAAGAAAAGTGATGTTTTCCATCACCATCCTTTTCGTTTCCTCGGTCACCGTAAAGGGATGCATATCCCAGCACCAGTCCCCGTCCAAAAACACGCTTCGATCCAGTTTTTCTTTTAATATCTGGCAGACAGTGGTTTTCCCGATCCCCATAGTTCCACCGATCAAATATAAATGCTTCATATCCTTCTCCTCCAAAATCTGGATTTGGTTGACAAACGAACAAACATTTGGTATACTGAATAAAAACATTTGTTCGAAAGGCGGCGTTCCCCTTGGATCTTTACGATAAATTGACCATTTTATCCGACGCGGCGAAATATGACGCCGCTTGTACCTCCAGCGGCGCAACATCCAGTTCTAAGGGAACCGGTATCGGCAGCAGCATTGACTGCGGCATCTGCCATACCTTCTCGGCGGATGGGCGATGCGTCTCCCTGCTTAAGGTTTTAATGACCAATTCCTGTATCTATGACTGTAAATACTGCGTTAACCGCCGATCCAATGATGTAAAGCGAGCCGCCTTTACACCGGAAGAACTGGCGGAGCTGACGATGGAATTTTATCGACGCAACTACATCGAAGGGCTGTTTTTAAGCTCAGGAATCCTGAAAAATCCGGATTATACCTGCGAACGGATGATCGAAACGCTCCGGATTTTGCGGTACCACTACCGTTTTTACGGTTATATCCATGCCAAAGCGATCCCCGGCGCCGATCCCATATTGATCCAAAAGCTTGGGATTTTAGCCGACCGAATGAGTGTCAATATCGAGCTGCCTTCGGAGCAAAGCCTTTCTTTACTGGCGCCGGATAAAACCAAAACGGCGGTGCTCGCTCCTATGGCACAGATCCGAAAAGGAATCGTCGAAAATCAATCGGACCTGGTTCGCTACCGTAACGCCCCTCGTTTTGCCCCCGCCGGGCAAAGCACCCAGATGATCATCGGCGCTACGCCGGAAACCGATTATCAGATCTTGAACCTCTCTTCGGCTTTATACCAAAAATATAAGCTGAAACGGGTCTTTTTTTCCGCTTATATGCCGGTGTCGGACAATCCGCTGCTCCCCGCCCCCAATGTAAAACCGCCTCTTTTGCGGGAGCATCGGCTTTATCAAGCGGACTGGCTGTTACGGTATTATCATTTCGAAGCTAAGGAGCTTTTGGACGAGGAAAATCCCTTTTTTAACCCCTATATCGACCCCAAATGCACTTGGGCGCTGCGTCATATGGATTTCTTTCCGGTAGAGGTCAACGAAGCGCCTTATGAGACTCTCCTGCGGGTACCGGGGATCGGGGTGCGATCGGCAAAACGGATCCTTTCCGCCCGAAAACTCCATTCTTTAGATTACGACACGCTCAAAAAAATCGGTGTGGTATTAAAGCGCGCCCAATTTTTCATTACCTGTAAGGGAAAGCTTCGGGAAGGACTTATCGTAACGCCTTTAGCGGCGTTTCGGGCTCTTTCCGGTGACGACCCCGCCTTTCGGACTATGGGAACCAAAGGCGAACAGCTCTCCTTATTCGACGCGATGGCGTCCTCCAATGAAAGCGAGATGAAATTATGTCTTTTCAAACCAACCTCTCCTACTGTTACGACGGAACCTACTACGGGTTTTTGAGCGGCGTGTTCGAAAGCTTTCGCGCCAAGGAGCTGCCTTCGGATTTTTTCAGCGAGGACAGTGAGCAAGTTTCCCTGTACCCCGTAAAATGGATCCAAACCGATCCGGCCAAAAGCGCCAGAGTCGATAAGGCGGTAAAGGAGAAGCTGGGAGACTACTGCTACGAGCTGGTGCGGCTGGGCTTTTTAAGCTGTCTTCCCAATAGGGAGCGGACCATCCTTTGCTTTTTGCACCGCGCCTTTCGGGAAGGTCCTAAAGCGGCCAACGAAATTTCCGACGAATATGTATACCGTATGACCAAAGCGGTGCGCCATCTCTCCAACGAAGCTCATCTTTTAAAAGGCTTTATCCGTTTTTCCGATATCGACGGCGCCCTTTGTACGGTGATCACTCCCAAAAACCGGGTGATACCGGTGATCGCCAACCATTTTTTAGAACGGTATCCCCGCGAAAACTTTCTGATCTATGACCAGACCCATAAGGAAGCGCTGGTCTATTCGGACCGCACCGCCTCTTTTTTAAAAGACGTAGACTACCGGCTTCCCGGATCCGACGAAAAGGAAGGGCTTTACCGGGCGCTCTGGCAAAATTATTATGACACCATTGCCGTCGAAGGCCGGTATAATCCCCGCTGCCGTATGACCCATATGCCGAAACGGTACTGGGAAAATATGACCGAGCTGGGAGATCGTTTCCGAAAAGAAGAGCAAAAAAAGCTCAAGGAAGGGCTTCTTCCCTTTGCCCTTAACGAGTAAGGATCAAAGCCCCTGCCATATGCGCCAAAGCTTCATCATCCATGCCTGGGGGAACATTTTGGACAAAAGATGGCATAATTTGGGATACCATCCGTACACCGAAAGGGGTTTTCCTTTTTTTGCGTCAGACAGCGCCCGAAAAGCAACCTGATCCGCCTTTGCCATAGGGCGAAAATGGGTGGGCGCCTGGGGAGAGTCGGTTTTTGCCCGGTCGAAAAAGGCGGTATCCACCCATCCTGGACATACGGCGGTGACAGTGATCCCGTCCTCCTTCAGTTCCTCGTTCAATCCCCGGGAATAATTTCTGACGAAGGCTTTGGTGGCCGCGTACAAATTGAGATACGGAACCGGCTGAAACGCCGAAAGGGAAGCAAGATTGACGATCCGGCTTCCTTTTTCCATATAGGGAAGGCAGATTTCCGTCATTAGCACCACCGCGGTACAGTTGAGATCCACCATATTGGCATTGTCATAAAAGGAAATATCCCGATGGGAACCGAATTTTCCAAACCCCGCGTTGTTGACCAGGTACCGGATGGAAGCTTTTTCTTCCGACAATGTCTGGCGAAACGCCTCGATCGCCTTTCGATCCGACAAATCAATCGGAAAGACCCGGATCCTCTCCCCCATTTCTTCCCGAAGCGAAAGGAGCTTTTCCTCGCTTCGCGCCAGGATAAAAATCTCATCTACCTTCTCCCATAACAGTAGCTTTACAAATTCTTTGCCCATACCACTGCTGGCACCGGTCACTACGGCGATGGTTTTCTTTTCCATAGGTATCCTCCTTTTTTCTCATTGTAGAAAAAAGACAGTGGGTTGTCAAGCAAAAACGGCACAGCTTTCGCTGTGCCGTTTTTCTGTCTCCTTTTCTCATTAGAAGGGATTGCCCGCGTCCATCTGGTCCAGTCCGAAAAAGGCCAAGGCATTTTGGATTTCCAGATCCCAAAACCGCCATTCATGCCGGTAGCCCTCGATCTCATGGAAGGTAACGTCTAAACCGATCTCCTTGGCGTATTCCTTAAAGGCGAGATGGTTTTTATACGCGCCGTCCGCTGTACCACAGCAAACATAAAGTCTGGGCAGCTTGCCGGATTTGGCTAACGGTTTGATGTTGTCCCAGGTATTTTCCTTGGACGCCAAATACTCCTCTATGCCGCCGCAGCGATCGATGTCGTTTTGGGTACGAGGATCGATCCCTTTTGCAAGATCCGCCCGAAGATCTCTGGGAGAAGAGGACAAAACCGCCGCTGCCGCGAATTTTTCGGGATGACCGATGATGAATTTCATGGTTCCTCTTCCGCCCATAGAAAGGCCGGCGATAAAATTGTCTTCTCTCTTGTCGGAAGCGGGAAGCCAGTTATATACATAGGGCATCAGCTCTTCGGTGAGGTAATCCCACATAGCGAAGCCGGTTCCGAAATTGGGCCAGTTTTCATAAACGCTGTTCATCGCCGAGGGCATAACCACGATCAAATCCTTCTCACAGGCATACAGCTCGATATTGCTCTTTCTCAGCCAGTCGGAATGATCGCCGAAGGTTCCATGCAAAAGCCAAAGGACTTTATATTTTGCGCCGCTGCGGTAAAATTCCTCGGGGGATTTTCCTCTGGGCTTATCCGGAAGGATAATAGAGACTTTGTGGTTATTTCCAAGATATTGGCTTTCAAAATTGACCTGATATAATGCCATTTTGTATCCTCCTTTTCAATTAAAAGGGATTGCCTGCGTCCATCTGATCCAAGCCGAAGAAGGTAAGGGCTTTCTGGATATACTTATCCCAAAAACGCCATTCGTGAGCGTAGCCCTCTTCTTCTTCAAAGACCCAGTCTAACTTCAGATCCTTTTGGATATAATCCTTGAAATCCCAATAGCTGCCGTCGGCAATGTTGTGGTCATTCAATCCGATGGCTACATACACCTTGGGAAGCGCGGAAAGATCGATACGCTTCATCATTTCCCAGGTGCTGTCATCGGAAGCGAGAAAAGCTTCCAGATCGCCTTTGTATTTGCTCTTGATAATGGCGCCATACCGGGGAAGGATCTGTTTTTCATAGCGCTCCCTGTCATTTTCATAAAGTCCCTTGGCATCCCGGAAGGGCGCGGATAAACAAGCCGCCGCCGCGAATTTCTCCGGGTGCATCGTGAAAAGCTTCATCGATCCCATTGAGCCCATAGAAAGGCCGGTGATAAAGTTATCCTCTCTTTTGTCGGATGCCGGGAACCAGTTATAGATCAGCGGCATCAGCTCATCAAAGAAATAATCCGCCATAAAAAATCCGGTACCGAAATCCGGCCAGTTCATATAAACGCTGTTCCAGGCCGAAGGCATCACCACGATGAGATCCTTTTCGCAGGCATACAGCTCGATCATCGACTTTCTCAGCCAGTCGGAATGATCTCCGAAGCCGCCATGCAAAAGCCAAAGGACCTTATACTTTTCGCCGCTCTGATAGAACTCTGCGGGAGATTTTCCTCTGGGCTTATCCGGAAGGATCACACTAATGTTATGGTTGTTTCCGAGATACTGGCTCTCGAAATTCATTTTTACTAAAGACATATTCGCTTACTCCCTTTCTTTTTCCGTTAAAACGGATTACCTGCGTCCTTATCCTTACCGATCTGGAAGAAATCCAATCCTTTTTCGATGTATTTATCCCAAAACCGCCACTCATGCCGGTAACCAGGCTCGCTGACGAAGGTCGCGTCCTTCCATCCCAGGCTCTCACAGTACGCCTTAAACTCCAGCCACTCGGGATAACATCCGTCATCCTCACCGCAAGCCAGATAGAATTTGGGAAGCTCGCCGGTTTTGACCTTGTCTTTCAGCTTATCCCAGGCGTTTTCATTGGAATTTTTGTACGCTTCCAGACCGCCGGCGTTGTTGACGCTGTTGTTGATCCGAGCGTCGATATAGCCGTTATCGTACTCAAATTTGGAAACAGGACGGGGGTTTCTCGAAAGAATAATGGCGCCGGCAAAATACTCGGGGAAGTTGATGGCGTATTTCGACGCACCGGTACCGCCCATAGACAACCCGGCGATATAGTTATCTTCTCTCTTATCCGAAGCCGGGAACCATCCGTAAATAAGAGGCATCAGCTCGTTAAACAGGTAGCTCTCCATCGCAAAGCCGGTGGCAAAGGTAGGCCAGTCGGAATAAAAGCTGTTGAGAGCCGAAGGCATAACCACGATCAGATCCCGTTCACAGGCATACAACTCGATTTTGCTTTTGCGGATCCAGTCGGAATAGTCGCCGAAGGTCCCATGCAAAAGCCAAAGCACCTTGTATTTTTTACCGTTTCCATAAAATTCCTTGGGAGATTGTCCTCTCGGTTTATCAGGAAGGATGATCCCTACTTCATGGTTATTTCCTAAGTACTGACTTTCAAAATTGATGGTGACAAGTGCCATTTGATTTCCTCCTGACTTATCCTGTTAAAACGGATTGCCCGCATCCATCTGGTCCAGACCAAAGAAGGTGAGCGCCTTTTGGATGTATTTATCCCAAAACCGCCATTCATGCTTATAGCCCGCCTCCGTCTCAAAGGTCGCGTCCAAACCGATCTCCTCAGCGTAAGCCTTAAACTGCATAAACGTCGGATACAGTCCGTCTGCCTCGCCGCAACAGAAATAAAGTCTGGGAAGCTCGCCGGTATCTTTCTTTTCCTTGAGCAGTCTCCAGCTGTTTTCGTAGGAGTTTTTATAAGCATCCAGACCGCCGGCGTTATTGACGCTGTTCAGGGTGCGTCCCACGACATCGGCGTCGGTGTAAGCGTCGATATTTCTCGGTGCGGAAGACAAAATCGCCGCCGCCGCAAATTTTTCGGGATGATTGACGGCATATTTAATGGTTCCGCCGCCACCCATGGAAAGACCGGCGATGAAGTTATCCTCTCTCTTGTCCGAAGCCGGGAACCATCCGTAAACCAGCGGCATCAGCTCGTCAAAGAGATAATCGAACATCTGGTAACCGGTGGCAAAGCCGGGCCAGTTGGAGTAGTTGGCGTTCAATCCGGAGGGCATAACCACAATCAGATCCTTTTCGCAAGCGTAAAGCTCAATATTGCTTTTACGGATCCAGTCGGAATAGTCGCCGAAGGTACCATGCAAAAGCCAAAGCACCTTATATTTCTTGCCGTTTCCGTAAAAATCCTTGGGCGTGATCCCCCGGGGTTTATCAGGAAGGATAATGCCCACTTCATGGTTGTTTCCCAGGTACTGGCTTTCAAAATTGATGGTGACAAGTGCCATAATTTTTCTTCCTTTCTTGTTTAAAATGGAACAGTTTAAAACTTTTGTTTTCTTCCAACGTTTATTATACCATAAATTCACAGTGCGTCAAGATTGTTTTCAAACGATTGTTCATAATTTCAAAATGGTAAACAACTTTTTATGGAAAACGTATACGCTCCGTAAAATACTGTTTTCAAATCGAATAAAATCATCCGCTTCCTTATAGATAGAAAAATTGATCATTGCATTTTAACCCTTTCAATGGTACAATTTCAGCATACCCGGCTGCGAAATAGGATACTGCCGCCCGTTCTTCTTAAAAATTCCTTTGTATCTATGTCAGCTACAGAAAAGAGGATTTGTATGAAAAAGTCATTGCGGTTTTACTGACCTTTTCCCTGCTGTTTTGTCTGACTGCCTGCGGCAGTCCCGAAAAAACGACATCCTCCCCTTCGGGATCGGAAACCCTGTCGGATCCGGAAAAAGGATCTGATCCATCCGGGGAAGAACAAAAAGACAGCACCGGGATCACCTCGGTAGTCCATCCGGATTTTGCTTTGACCGACGGATTTATTGAGCCGGTCGAACCAAAAGACAGCGCCCCGGAGGGCTATATCCCCCTTTTTACCCCGGAGGAATTGGATAAAGTCCGTTTAAACCCCGGCGCGAACTATATTCTGATGGCGGATATCGACCTTTCTGGCAGTACCTTTGAATCGATCGGCGTGGAGGAAGCCTTTTTTGGTATACTGGACGGAAACGGATACACCGTTTCGAACGCCGGCGTTCCCCTTTTTGAACGGGTCAGCGGCGGTATGATCCAAAACCTCCATATCGAAGGACAGCTCCAACAGCAAAGCGCCCTTCTCGTTCGCTTCGCCGAAAACGCCGCGATCCAAAACTGCTGGTCTTCGGGAAGTATTCTGGAAACCGAGGGAGGTCATTGCGGAGGGCTCCTCTTCAAAGTGACCAACTGCAACATCATCAGCTGTTACAACACGGCCGATATTACGGCGGATACCGCTTCCTACGCCGGAGGCATTGCAGCCCTTGCAGAGGAAAACAACACTTTTACCAACTGTTTTAATACGGGAACCATTCTCTGTGACAGCAATAACGAAGATACCTCTGCCGGAGGGATTTTAGGATATACCTATACGTCGGCATCCGACCGGTTTTCCGTTATCTTCGATCAATGCTGCAACAGCGGAGCCATTGACGCGTTTTGCGCTGCCGGTATTCTGGGAAATTACCAAAGCCGTTCGGAAGACGGCGTTTTGGAGATCAGCCGCTGCTATAACTCCGGCGTCATTACCGGAAACAGTCGCTGCTTTATCGCCGGTATTTGCAACATCGTAGAGCTTCGGGATTCCGACGTCTGGATCGGAAATTGTTACAATATCGGAGATCTTACGGGCAGCTCCGGGATCTGCGGCGGTGAATCCTTCTTCGACAACGGATGGGACGGCGTTTCCTATGATTTCGACCGTATTCATATCCAATTTTGCCACAATGCGGGCGGAAGCCTTCTGCAAGCGGGAATCGCCTACGATGTGAAGAATTTAAACCAATGCTATTTTTTAAACACCACCGCTGAAACCGCCACCCACGACGGCGCGCTATTTGCCTCGGTCCGGGCACTTACAAGCGACGAAATGAAAAACCAAGAAAGCTTTGAAGGCTTCGATTTTGAAACTGTCTGGCAAATGGGAGAAAATGGATATCCCGTTTTCCAAAGCCCCCTCTATACGGGCATAGACGGTATCGGATAACAAAAAAACCGCTCTGCAAAAAAGCAGGGCGGTTTTTTGTTGACAAATTCTTCTCTTTCGGGTATACTGAAATTGCTATTTAGTAATACTAAATAGCATTGCAAAAGGGGGCGATAGTACGGAAAGCAAATACATCCAGCAATTTAAAAAAGGGGCTTTGGAAATGATACTCCTTTGTCTGATCGGAAAGAAAGAAACCTATGGCTACGAGATCCTTACCGAGCTTAACCAAAGCGCCGATGTTTTGGGATACGCAAGAGAAGGAACGGTCTACCCTATTTTATACCGTTTGGAGAAAGCCGGCCTGATCCGCCATCGGTTAGCAACCTCCGCGGCGAACGGCGCTGCAAAAAAATACTATTCTCTGACCGAAAAAGGAAAAGAGACGGTAGAGGAGCTGACCGCATTTTGGTTTAGCTATCAGACCTGTGTCAACGGATTTATCGACGCCTACCAGCAGGAGGAATGAAATGAAGCAGGAATATATTCGACAGGTAAAAAAGGAATTACAAGTCCCCCAAAAGGTAAAAAAAGAAATTTTGCGGGATCTTTATGAAATTTTTGCATCTGCGCAGGAGCATGGTGAGACACCCCGTGAGGTGATCCATCGTCTCGGTTCCCCCAAAATATTCGCGAAAAATGCGCAGGAACCCTTTCAGGATATCCTGAAACGGCAAAAAAGGGTGCTGATCTTTATGACCGCCTGTTTTTTATTTGGTGCCGTAGTATCGATCGGATTGTTTTTCCTTACCCGGCTTCACCTAACACCGGAAAATGTGATCGGCCAAAGCGACAGTATGACCGGTATTTTGGTTTCCTCCTCCCTGCCCTTGGACCTTTTATGGCTATTTGGGATCGCCGGGTGTATCTTTTTGATCCTCACCGTCCTTTTGGTGATCCGTCTTATTCGAAAATAAATGGAGGCTTTTATGAAGACGTTTCTTTCCCGTTTGCTGTTTTTGATTTTCTTATCCGTGATTTTTTGGGGATGCGATGACCGGACTCAAAACGATTCCTCCTATTGGGTCCTTTCGGCAGAACCGGAATTCGTTTCCTCATGGCCGGAAAATGAATGGACTTCCCAAATCCCGGAGCCCCAAAAAGGAACGGTGGACTATGTGTGCGATGATACGGATAACGGCCGTTATCAGGTGGTGCTCAAAGAGATATCCAAAGAGGAATGCCAGGACTATATCCGCAAGCTTTTGGAGCAGGGATATCAAAAAATCGCTTCCGAAAGCAATAAAGTATCCACTGGAACGATTCTGCAAAAAGAGGAAACGTTATTAAGTATCGCTTACTCCGAGGATGTTTTGAATATTTTGATCATTATGGATGACGGGGATAAATCCTAATGGGATGATATAAAAAACGGTATGACTTTCGTCATACCGTTTTTTCGGACACTAATCACAATGCCGGCAACATTGCCAGCGCAATGTTGAAGTAAATAAAAATAGCGCAGCAGTCCACAATGGTAGTGATCATAGGAGACGCCATCAGCGCCGGGTCCAGCTTGCAGGTCTTCGCCAAAATCGGCAGCGTACATCCAATGCTTTTGGCGATAAAAACAGTGAAAAAAAGGCTGGTTCCCACCGTCGCCGCCACCGGAAAATCCCGATACAAAAGCCAGATCCACAAGGTGTTCAGCACACCCAGAGTGACCCCTACCATGGCCGCCACCCGAATCTCCTTCCAGATGATTTTCGGCCAGTCCTTCAGCCGGATCTCATCTAACGCCAGACCGCGGATCATCAGCGTGGACGCCTGGTTTCCGCAGTTTCCGCCCGTATCCATCAGCATAGGAATAAAGGAGACCAGCAAAGGGAGCGCCGCAAATGCCGATTCATAATGGCTGATGACCCGGCTGGTCACCGTAGCGGAAAGCATCAAAATCAAAAGCCAGACGATCCGCTTTTTCGCATGGGTAAAAGCGGATGTTTTCAAATAGGTATCATCACTGGGCAGCATCGCGGCCATCCGCTCAAAGTCCTCGGTGTTTTCTTCCTGCATCAGGTCCACCGCATCGTCAATGGTGATGATCCCTACCAACCGGTTTTCCGAATCAACCACCGGTACCGCCATTACGTCATATTTTTGGAAGATCTTGGCGATCTCCTCCTGATCGTCAAAGGTTTTCACATAAATGACATTTTCATCCATCAGCTCCGAGATCTTCACGTCCCGCTTACTGAGCAACAGGTCTCTGACCGTCAGCACACCTTCCAAGATCCGATTGCTGTCTGTGACATAGCAGGTATTGATATCCTCTAATTCCTCTCCCATCACCCGGATCCGGTCAAAAGCGTCCTTAACGGTCATTTCCTTTTTCAGATCCAGAAATTCCGTCGTCATCCAGCTTCCCGCGGTATCCTCTTCATACCGTAAAAGCCGGTTGATCACATCCCGGTCCTCCGAGCTGCTTACCTTCAGTACCCGTTTCACCACATTGGCCGGCATTTCCTCCAGCATATCCACCGTGTCATCCATGTAAAGGCTGTCTAAAACGCCCTTCAATTCAGCATCTGTCAGGGCAGCGATCAACGCCTCCTGGGTCTCTGGTTCCATATAGGCGAACGCTTCCGCAGCTGTTTCCTTAGGAAGGATCCGATAAAATTTAATGGATTCCTCCCAGTTTAATTCCTTAAAGAGGTCCGCGATATCCACCGGATTCATTTTCTCGAGCAGCTCACGGACCCGGACATATTCCTTGTTTTCCAAAAGAGAAAGTACCTGTTCGGTCATATAGTCCCCTCCTTAACGGCAGTCAAATACCCTCAAAGCCGAGACAGACGCTGCTGACTGTGAGGGATGATTGTTAAAATGTTTCCTGGTCGTCCTGGATCAAAATCCATACCCTCACATCCTCTCTTTCTACTTATCTTCTGGTTTATCCGCCAAATTTATTATAAACAGAAATCAAAAAATTTACAATCGCAGAACCCACAAAATCAGAGGATGTAAACAGCAAAAGATTGTTTGGTGGGTTGAAGAAAAAGCGTGCGGGTCATCATACTTCCGACATCGTCTTCCAAACTGTCAACAGCCACAAACGGGCACTCTTTGCATACCCTCCCCATAACCTCCGCCTCAAAGTCCAAAGCATCCTCCTGATCACCGCCGTGACCCGAAAAAAGAAGCTTCGATACCCCTTCTTTCGAAGGCCTGGAAAACAACATCGCGCCGGCGATCCGTTCCTTTCTCAACAGCACAAAAGAAAGGGGATCGAAAACCTGCGGCCACATGTGCTCCGCCCGGATCAAAGCGCTCTTTTGGTACTGATTGACGGCGAGCAGATAGCGCGCCGAAAGCTCACGATCGCAAAATTCTTTAAGCTTTCGCAGCTGGCTTTTCGATAAACAGCAAAGAGAAAGGATCTTTCCTACGAGATATCCATGCTTATCATATAAAAACCGTTCTCTCGAGAAGATTTCGGTATAAAAACGCCCCGCTTTGATGCAGCCTGCATCTGCCGCCGCCGACATCATCGTCTCGTGTTTTGACGGGATCATAAGGGCCAGCGTCTTTTCCGGGATCCGGATCCGAAGCGCCTGTATGGATTCCTCCACAAACTCCTTTTCTTTGATTTCCTCTTTCGGCAAAAGCCAAACCCGAAAGTCCCACCATGCAGCGCCCTCAGCGCTTTGAAGCAATATACATCCCACTGTTTTCTTCTTTTCTTTGACAGAAAACAGCCGGTCCTCCTTTCCTCGGGAAACGGGAAGAAGGGAAAGAAGTGCTTTTTCCTCTTTTCCGAAACGCAGTTTTTCCGTTATCTCCATAATCCACCACCGAAAAAGGATACCCTCTTCTCAAAGGGTATCCTCTCTTTTTAGGACAATTTCTCAATACCGATATCCAGCCGGCGCAGCGTTTCCTCTTTTCCCAGGATCTCCGCCAGCTCCACGCCGCCGCCGGGCGTAAACTGTTTTCCGGAAACCGCGACCCGCAAGGGCCAAAGGATATACCCGTTTTTGACCCCCATTTTCTCGATGAGAGCAAACAGCGCATCATGGATGGTTTCCAATCTCCAGTCGGAAAGAGGAGCCAAAACCTCTTTGATCGCCTTTAACGCAATCAGCGACGTTTCGCTGTTGGTTTTCATCTTTTTATGGGTATACATCCCAATATCATAATCCAAAAGCGCATCGATAAAATCGATCTGCTCAGGGATGTCGGTAAAAAGCTCGGTTCTGGGCTGTAACAGTTCACCCAGCAAACGAAGATCCACATCCTCTTTTTTGCAACCTTCCCGAATATACGGCAAGGCGCGTTCAATAAATTCGTCCACCGAAAGCTTGCGGATATAAGCGCCGTTGATGGCTTTCAGCTTTACAGGGTCAAAAATAGCCGGGGAACGGGAAATACCGGACACATCAAAGGCTTCAATAAGCTCGTCCAGGGAAAAGATCTCATTTTCTCCCTTGGGGGCCCATCCCAACAAGGCGATATAATTGAGCACCGCCTCCTCAAGGTATCCCTTTTCCACCAAATCCTCAAACGAAGCATCGCCGTTTCTCTTGGAAAGCTTTTCATTGGCGTTTTTCATCACTGGGCAAACATGGATATACACAGGGATATCCCACCCAAACGCCTCATACAGCAGGTTATATTTGGGCGTCGAGGAAAGATACTCGTTGCCCCGGATCACATGGGTGATGTGCATCGTATGGTCGTCCACCACATTGGCAAAATTGTAGGTAGGCATTCCGTCCGCCTTGATCAGGATCTGGTCATCCAAAGTGGCATTTTCTACCGTAATGTCTCCGAATACCTCATCATGGAACGTTGTCGTCCCTTCGGTAGGACATTTTTGCCGGATCACATAGGGAATCCCGGCGTCCAATTTCTCTTTGACCTCTTCGGGAGATAAATTTCTGCAATGGCCGTCATATTTGGGAACCATGCCGGAAGCTTGCTGAATGGTCCGAACCTCTTCGAGGCGCTCTTTATCGCAAAAACAATAATAAGCATGTCCGCTCTCTACCAGCTGAAGGGCGTACTCTTTGAACATCGCCATCCGCTGGCTTTGGATATAAGGGCCGTAAGGGCCGCCAATATCCGGACCTTCGTCCCAGGTCAGACCCGTTTTCTTCAAGGTATTATAAATCACGTCCACGGCGCCTTCCACATAGCGCCCCTGGTCGGTGTCTTCGATCCGCAAAATAAATTTGCCTTTATTCTTTCTGGCAACCAGATAGGTATAAAGCGCTGTCCGCAAATTACCGATGTGCATATACCCGGTGGGACTGGGCGCAAACCGGGTTCTGACTGTTTTCTCCATAAACAAGCCTCCGCTGAATAAGATACCGATATTGTACCCTTTTTCTCTGATTCTGTCAATCATTTCCCAATATTTTGGACTGCAAAGGGAAAAACGCAAAGTTTCCCTTGTCTTTTTTCGAAAACAGGAGTACAATAAAGAAGATAATTCAAATATTTTTGAAATAGGTGGTGCGTTTTGAGCATTCAAGCCCTTCTCGACGCGCTGGGAGACCGAACCGGACGGGAGATCTTAACGATCTTAAAGGAAGGAAAGATTTCTTCCGGCGAGCTGGCAAAACGGGTAGGACTATCCCCCTCCGCCTTGTCCTATCATCTCTCCAAGCTCAAAAAGGCGGGATGGATCTACGAGATCAAGGAGAAAAATTTTATCTTTTACACTTTGGATCTCACCGTACTGGATGAAGCGATCCTATGGATCGAAAATCTTAAAAGGAGGCATTCGGATGAAAAATAAAAAAGGGATCTACCTTCTATTGACTTATCTTCCTATGGGGATTACACTGATTTTGCTTCCTTTTTTTCCGGACACTATCCCCGCTCACTATAAC
>CALWZB010000127.1 GCA_944385915.1 uncultured Clostridia bacterium
CAAAGTGTTACAGTATTTTTGATTCAACATAGCTTGATACCTCAACTGGAAAGGGTTTCATATAACGAAAGGGATGGAAAGTGCCCGTCCGCATGACAGCGGCAAAAGGCGGACACCGCGCGGCAGAAAACGGCTTCGCTTTTTTCGTTTAAGGTAAACGAGCAGATCTTTTTCGCCGGGGCGGTCAAAACATAAAGCATTCCCAAAAACGCGGGGCGGGGGAGAAACAATCCGTTTTTTTGCTCTGTTTCGGAAAGACAGCGCTCACAGCAGACAGTGCCCTCCAACGGAAAAAAGTAAGCGTTTTCCGTTAGGGGCTCGCCGCAGACCATACATCCGGAAAAATCGGGGGAAAACCCCGACAGCGCCAAAAGGCGAAGCTCAAATACTGCCCGCAAAAACGCTTCGGACCGCTTCTTTTGGGAGAGCATGCTCAGCATATTGAGCAAAAGCTGTAAGCATTCCGGCGCATTGTCTTCGGTGGGGAGGACATACCGGCAAAGCTCGCAAAAATAAGCGGCTAAGGTAAAGGCGGTGAGATTTTCTCTGAGAGGAAAAAAGTTTTCCAAAAGATCCGCGCTTTCCACATACAGGTTGTTTCGGCCCTCAAATACAGTAAATTCGCTGTAGGCGAGAGCTTCAAAGGAAGCGGCGTACCGGGATTTTTTGTTTCCGGTATGGCGGGCATAGATCTCTACGATCCCCCTCTCCCTTGTCAGAAGGGTAAGACGTTTATCTCCCGCTGGAAGGGGGATCCGTTTGAGTACGATCCCATGAAGAAGCAGACTCATCAAGTTCTCCTGTTGTCTCTTTATACGCTAAATAATCGGCGATACGGCCGGTGGATTCAAAAATTTTCCAAAGTGTTTGACGGTCCATAATGTTGTCTCCTTTTTCTTGATACCTTTAGTGTAGAGAAAAAAGAGAAAAATATAGCTTGGAAAAATTGGAATCATTCCTCGAACCGAAGCCCTAAATTTTTGATCATATTTTCATTATTGCGCCAGTCATCTCTTACCTTGACCCAGCATTTCAAATTGACTTTGGCATCCAAAAAGGCTTCCATGTCGGCTCTCGCTTCGGAAGCGATCTTTTTTAACATGACGCCTTTTTTCCCGATGATCATCCCCTTATGGCTTTCCTTCTCACAGTAGATCACCGCTTCGATGTCCAGCATCCCGTTTTCCCGCTCCTTCATCTTCTCGATGGAAACGGCGGTGCCATGGGGGATCTCGTCGCGCATATTCCGAAGGATCTTTTCCCTTATGATTTCCGAAACGATGGTGCGTTCCGGCTGGTCGGTCAGGGTATCGTCGGGAAAATAATGGGGACCCTCCGGCGCTGCCTGTGCCAAAACTTTTTTCAGCTCGTCGATCCCTTTTTGCTCCAGCGCGCTCACCGGGACAACGGAAAGATAGTCGTACTGGGCGGAAAGATCCCGGATACGGGGGAGAAGCTCCTCTTTTTCTACGAGATCCACCTTGTTGATGACTAAGATCACGGGAAGCCTCTTCTTTTGGAAGGTTTCGATCAGCGTCATTTCCTCTTCATTCAACGCCCCTTTGGATTCCACCACAAACAAGATCAGATCAACATCGCCGATGCTGTAGGTGACAGCCCGGTTCATGTGTTCGCTTAATTTGGTTTTGGGACGATGAAAGCCCGGGGTGTCCAAAAAGATCAGCTGAAGCGCGCCTTCGGTCCAAACCCCCATAATTTTGGTCCGGGTGGTTTGAGGCTTGGAGGAAACAATGGCGATTTTTTCTCCTAACAGCAAATTGAGCAAAGAGGATTTTCCCACATTCGCTTTTCCCACGATAGCGACAAAAGCGGATTTCGTTTGTTCCATACGATACAAATTCCTTTCCTACAGTAAAAAAGCTTCCGAAAAAGGCTCGGGAAGGAACCTTTTTCGGAAAGCAAAAGCTTAATCTTCTAAAACGTAGCTGGCGCCTCTAGGAATTCCCAGCATCGCTAAGATCTTTTCTTCCTTTTCCCGCATATGAACGGCGGGAAGACCGCCTTCCTCGTGGTCATACCCTAAAAGATGGAGCATGGAATGGACCGTTAAAAAGCCCACCTCCCGCTGCAGGGAATGTCCGTAAAACTCCGCCTGTTCAAATGCCTTGGGCATAGAGATCACAATATCTCCCAAAAGCAGTGCGCCGGTGGATTCGTTGCGGTCATACTTTCCGTTTTCTCCCAAAGGGAAAGAAAGAACGTCGGTCACCGCGTCTTTCGCCCGGTACTTGGCGTTTAAGGTCTGGATCTCTTCATTGCTCACAAAGGAAACCGCGATCTCCGCGTCTTCCGAAAAATTTTCTTCTCTCAATACCGCGTTACAGCATCTGCGCACCAGAAGCCGGATCCCGGTGGGGATTTTAACGACGTTTTGACGATTGGTGATCACGACTTTTACTTTATTCATGGCGCTTTTTAACCTCCTCATAATATTTGTCGTACGCTTTGATAATATCCTGAACCAGCTTATGACGTACTACATCCTTATCGGTGAACCGGACGATCCCGATATCTTCTACATTTTTCAGCACCCGCATCGCCTCTACCAGTCCTGACTTTTTGTTGTCGGGCAGGTCGATTTGGGTAATATCTCCGGTGATAATGATCTTGGACCCGAAGCCGAGCCGGGTCAGAAACATCTTCATTTGCTCTCTGGTGGTGTTTTGGGCTTCATCCAGGATGATAAAGGCTTCATCCAGGGTCCGGCCCCGCATATACGCCAGCGGCGCGACCTCGATAGAGCCCCGCTCCTGATGCCGCATAAAATTTTCCGGCCCCAGAAAGTCGAACAAAGCGTCGTAAAGAGGACGCAGATAGGGGTCTACCTTGTTTTGCAGGTCTCCGGGAAGAAACCCTAATTTTTCTCCCGCTTCCACCGCCGGGCG
>CALWZB010000128.1 GCA_944385915.1 uncultured Clostridia bacterium
TCGCTTCGGTTTTTAAGATGGTTACCATATCCGGGCAGCGGTCGGGCCGGACATAATCCAGCTCCACCGGCTGTTCCCAAACCAAACCGGACAGCGCCTCGCAATAGACGACGCTCCCCTTAATCAGATCTAACTCGGCCATAAGACACCGTTCCTTTCTTTTCCGACGAGCGGAGAGGTTTTACTTATCCTTATGTGAACGGCGGACAAAATATGCGCCTTGCTTTTTTGAAAAATACTTGGTATCATGTTTTCAAAGGGAGGGGAAAGATGCATGGTAGGCGTTATTATTCCGGCGGCGGGAAGCTCCAGACGGATGGGGCAAAACAAGCTGCTGTTGTCGTTTGGCGGGAAAACCGTAATCGAGCGGAGTGTCGCTCCTTTTTTGGACATGGAAGACGTGGGGGAGATTTTGATCGTGGTATCCCAGGGGGAAACGGTCATTCCTTCTTTGTTTTGTCATCCCAAAGTCCGGGTACTGGCACAGGGGGGAGAGACACGGCAGGAAACGGTGTACCATGGACTGCTGGCTCTTTCAAAGGAATGTGATACCGTTTTGATCCATGACGGCGCGCGTCCGTTTGTGGACACAAAGGAGATCGACGCGGTGATTTGTGCGACAAAAGCCTTTGGCGCCGCGGTTTTGGGCGTCAAAGCCAGAGATACCGTCAAGACGTTAGAGGAAGACTGGATCCGAAAAACATTGGATCGAAACGAAATTTTTCTCGCCCAAACCCCCCAGGGATTTGACCGAAAGCTTTTAGAGGAAGCGTTTGCAGGTACCAAGGGAGAGACCTTTACCGATGAAGCCGGTATGGTGGAAGGATTTGGGAAAAAGGTAAAAGCTGTTTTCGGGAAAAACAGCAATTTCAAGCTCACCACGCCGGAGGATCTGACTCTGGCAAAAGGAATGATCAAGGAGCCGGTTATGAGAGTGGGACATGGATATGATGTACACCGTTTGACGGAAGGGAGAAAGCTGATACTCGGCGGGGTAGAGATCCCCTTTTCGTTAGGCCTTTTGGGCCATTCTGACGCCGACGTTTTGACCCATGCGGTCATGGACGCCGTTTTAGGCGCGCTGGCCCTTGGGGATATCGGCGTTTTCTTTCCGGATACCGATGAAAAGTACCGGGGCGCCCATAGCTTAGCGCTTCTTAGGGAAACGGTCGCCTTGATGGAGCAAAAAGGCTATGAGCTTGGCAATCTGGATGTGACCGTCGCGGCGCAGGCCCCCAAGCTTCGGCCTTATATTGAAACGATGCGGGAAAACCTTGCTCGGGCCTTTTCCGTTTCTTTTGACCGTATCAGTGTCAAAGCCACCACCGAAGAGGGCCTTGGCGTCAGCGGAGAAAGCAAGGGTATTGCCGCTACGGCAGTTTGCCTTTTGTTTGCGAAACCATCACAGTAAATTTACAAAATTCCCTCTTTTTTTGTTGCAAACCGGCGCGGATATTGGTACAATAAAAGGAGGAAACTGAAAGGAGGAAGGCTATGATTTTCGGGATCGGATTTTTTTCTACCATTGGTCAATGGTTTGTTCGTTTTTTCGAAGAAATTAAGCTGGTGGCTGCCGATTACTCCCTTTTTCGGGATACGTTGGACATTGCCCTTCTTTCTTATATCATTTATAAAGGAATCTGTATTATCCGGGAGACCCGGGCGATCCAGCTGGTCAAAGGCATTGTGCTGATGGGCGGGCTGTACCTTGTGGTGTCCCTTTTGGAGCTCACCGCTATGGGGTGGCTTTTGCAGCGGGTATTTGAACTGGGGATCATCGCCGTGCTGGTGGTGTTCCAGCCGGAGCTTCGCTCTACTTTGGAGCGGTTCGGACGTCTTCGGGTGCTGAGGCTGGCGCCTTTTAACGGTGACAACGGAAATGTCTGGAAGCGTCCCATTGAGGTGATCGTATCGGCGGCGGAAAAGCTTTCCGATACTAAAACCGGCGCGTTGATCGTGATCGAGCGGGACATTAAGCTCGGCGATCAGATTCGGACCGGCGTTGTGCTGGACGCGGTAGTCAGTGAGGAATTGTTCGGAAATATTTTCTTTAAAAATTCCCCGCTCCATGACGGCGCGGTGATTATGCGGGATGGTAAGGTTTACGCCGCGTCTTGTTTTTTGCCCAAGCCCAAGCAGGAGGAAGATATCGATAAAAACTTAGGATCCCGGCACCGGGCGGCCTTAGGCATCAGCGAGGTTTCGGATTCGGTGACGGTGATCGTCAGCGAGGAGACCGGGGGAATCTCTCTTGCGGTCAACGGCCGTTTGATTAGGAATCTGACGCCCCAGAAGCTCCAGAATTCTTTGACTTTGTATCTGATTCCGGCCGAGATGGAGTCGGAAAAGGAAAAACGCCAGATCTTCCGAAAGGGACGAAAGAATGGAAAGAAAACCGAAAAAGATGAAATCGAACGGATTTAGCTTCCAAAAGCTTTTCGATAACAATACGCTGGTTTTGATCATTTCGATCATCCTCGGGGTGATCGTATGGTTTTTTATCTACGGAAGCCAGACCCCCAACTACAACACCATCATTTCGGATGTACCGGTGACGGTGAGCTATGAAAACTCTATGGCACAGGATCTG
>CALWZB010000129.1 GCA_944385915.1 uncultured Clostridia bacterium
AGCATAGTCTGTCAATATTCAATCCGAGCGGTGGCACTGCTCAATCTGGGCGGTGCCATTGCTCAATTTCAGCGGAACGACTGCTCAATTCCGCCGGTCGAGGTGATCTCGGGGAGCGGTGTACGCACTCATATTTGGGGAAATACAGCGAAAGAGCTTTTCTTTGTAGAAGATGGCGTAATTGTTGTTGAAGGGCAAGATGATGTCATGCTCTACCAAAGGGCAGCGGAGCAACTAGGAATTGCCTTAAAAGGTGAGTTTTTCGGTTGGGGTGCAGGCGGTGCACAAAACATTCCCGACATTTTGGGGATTCTCAAGGACTTGGGTTATCAAAGGGTAGCAGTGATTTATGATGGGGATATGAAAGATGAAAAAGAAGAAAACGAGAAAAAATATAGCGATTATCAATTCTTCATTATTCCGACAGATGATATTCGGGATAAAAAGGCTGTGAAGGCTCGCGAAGCAACGTGTGGTATGATGACTGAACGCGGCGAAGTGAAACCGGAATATCAACATCAAATGAGCAAGCTGCTGCATGAATTAAACGATTGCCTTGAGGAGTAGTTTACCATGATGCGACATCGCGGATAAATGTAACCTTGGCTTTTTTTATCGTTTTCCAATCTGCTTTTAGATCCGAAGCGGGTAGTATTTCATACATGAACACCCAATACTGGTCGAATATTTCAAGATCATCCTTCATACTGCGTGCAAAATCTTTTAATGCTTTAACATCATTATGCTTCTGCTTATGCATAGCATATAAGTAAGCCAAAAGAAGCAGGATGCAGTCATTGCATCTCATGATGACCTCAACATTAAAAGCTGTTATATCAAAGTCATACTTTATTGCAAAATACAAGGCATAAGCAGCTTGCTCAAAGCTCCGTGTACTAAGACCGTTTTGGAATGCATCGTTAGCATAGTTCATTATGCAGGCATGAGTTGGGCAATTTGAGCAGCAAGTGCTAAAAACATACTTATCAAGTAACGTAACCAAATATGGATACAACGTCGCCAATCCTAAAATCGTTTTAGCAGCATACTCTTTGGCGTTATGAGTCAACGCTCTTGCCGGACCCTTGCGAGGTTTTCCCAAAAGCGTTTTTATCGCATAATTGAGAATGGCAGCATTTTCGTCATGCTCGTGCATCAGTTCAATTGCATAGTCAAAATATGCACGGGTTAGCAAGAAATCTGTTTTCCCGTATGAAGTGGTGATTTGAAGCGTATTTAGCTTTCGCTCCCAACGTTCAGTTACAGCTAGCGGTAGCTCAACGATTGTTGTCTTTTTATGGTTGAGAGATAAATCATATTTCCTCAATGCTGCACCGAGTTGAGTCAAAAAACGCTGGCCATCCTCATATGTTTTGACATAGCAAGTATAATCATCAATTGCACGAACATAATCCCACCCGCTTAATTCACTGTCAATAGCGGTTAGTACGATTTCGGACAATAGATTTGAAGTGTGTGGGCCGATTAACAAGCCATGTGTTTCATCGTGAGTAGTCTTTCTGGTAGCGTTGTCAATCATATTGTACCAAACTTTAGTATTACGGTTTTGTTTGGCCATTTCTTTGCCGACCAAAGCCCACGATAGCGAATGAGTATAGATACTTGTAAAGCATGTCGAAATGTCAGCATTGACCATATAGCGTTTTCCCATTAATATATCTGTCTCGGGATCTCCATCAACACGCCAATTATCGTAATTCATCTGAAATAACGCTGGAAAATCATACATCTTGCGAATATGTATTCTACTGACTTTATATTGACAGGCTCCAGTCTTTTCACCAAAGTGCGTTTGAAGATTGCACCAATTATCTCTTAGCATTTCACATTGCAGTTGGTATGAAAAAGGATTGGGAATTGCCAATGGCCTGGGGATGTTGATATTGCGCATGTTTTCATAATAAACATAACGATGCGCTTTTCCATCAAAAGGCTTATCTTTTTTCTGGCAATATTGAAAAAAACCTTCAGACGTAAAGATTGGAGGGAGCTTTTCCGCAAAAAGACCATGAGCCAGCAAACCACGATAAAGATCATCCGCGGAAATTTCATGCATAAAATCGCTATAGCTTTTCTCCACTGTAATTTCTTCTCCCCATTGTACTATGTTGAATATCATATTTCTTTATTTGACGATATCCATCCATATTTATACATTATATAGCGAATGATATGCTAAAAGCAACGGTACAGATGTTATTTTTTTGAAGCCGATGATTTATTGGTCAAAAAACTGTTCCAAACCTTCCAAAATAATAGAAAATCATGCTATTTTGTCTGCTTTCGTTCGGCCAACCTATATCCATTCTGCTTATGGCTATCTTTGACCGAAAAGGGGCGCCGAAACCAGACACGCAATTCCACACATCCCCCTTTATCAGTTGTCGTCCGATGGCAGCCGAAAGGGGGCTTGTCCGCCGGAATCCTGATTTGCTCAGGAAATAGGGGATTTCAAAGAGAAAATCTAGTAAAACCAAACAACAAAAAAGTCTGAAGATCGTAATCTTCAGACAAAATTTTGGTCGAGGTGACAGGATTTGAACCTGCGACCTTTTGGTCCCGAAGGGTCCAGAAGACTTTTCAACCATCAGATACACGTAAAAACAGGCTTTTTCGCATGTGTTTGAATCCTATGAGGTGGTTTATTTTGCCTTCCACCGCGGTGTTTTTTATTTCTTCCCCCAAGTTTTCCCCCATTTTTGCCCGGATTGTGGATAATTCCGTATAGCTGTAAAAAAACTGAAATCATTAAGTGTATGCACTAAACTGTAATTTCTGAAAGTTCTGTAATGCTCCCAAAAGCTACAATATAAGGCGTCTCCGGTGTCCCCTTACAGTTAATATATTTATCTGTAATAATAAGTAATAAACTGTAATACGAAGGGGTACCCACCCCCAAATAATTAGAACATGCGCTCCAAAGGGCTAAGCTCCCTTCCGGTGTCAAAATCCCTCTTATAAAACTTTTGAGATAGGGGGGATGGGATATACAGATTCACTTTCGACCCAATCGGCAAATGCAGACAGCTCCAATAGAAGAATCACAGCGTAATCAAAAAATCGACTGCTATCTCCTTTCCGCGTTGCCCGCTCCCTGTATTGATGGCGTCCATTCTCATGGGTGGCCATGGCGCCGGGCGCGCCACCCCCGCACCCCCGTCCACGCTTCTGGCCACACAGAGTGGCCAGTCGCTCAC
>CALWZB010000130.1 GCA_944385915.1 uncultured Clostridia bacterium
TCTTATCTTTAGAAGCTATTCCCTCTAAAATTTCTAATGTCTTATCCTTGCTTCCATCATTTATAAATATTAATTCATAAGTATAATTTTTTAAGTCATCACATACTTTCTTTAGTCTTTTATAACATTCATTTGCTACTTGTTCTTCATAATACATTGGTACAACAATTGATAATTTTTTACACATAGATATGCACCCTTCCTAAAAGTATATCTAAAAATCTCTCTTTTAATTTATAGTTTTTCATTAGGAATACCTTTAATTCTATTTATTATTCTTTTTAATCTTATTTTAATAGATACACATATATCAACTGTTCTCATTAAAAATTTCAAATTATGCCTTCTAAAAAATAATTTTACTTTTTCTGGTTTACTAGCCCAAGTCGCATCATAACGATGAACCATACAAGAATTTTCTGTATATCTGTTATCCTGATAATCATAACTTAAAGGATAAAAATAATCACGTGGATATACGGTAATTTTTCCATCATTTAATTTTTGGACTTCTGTACTATTTTTATTTAAGCCATAATCCATTAACCTTTTGGTTACTAATGATGGAATTGTATAATTATATATATTTTTAATATCAAAAAATTCTAAAGAATCATATATTTTTATCATTTCATCAATAAACTCATTATGTGGTCCATACGCCCCTATTACTGCAGCATTTACCAAGCCGGAGTCTTCAATTCCCATAAAAACATCATTTTGCAATATATTGGTAATATCTTTTAAAATCTCCATATCTGTATCAAAATATACTCCACCATATTTAGACAATGCCTTAAGCCTAGCATAATCAGATACAAAAGCCCATTTTCCCATTTCATACGCCTGTTTTACAAATATATTCTGATTAAAATCAAAATTATCCTCATTCCATAGTTTTATTTCATAATCTGGTAAAAATTCTTTCCAAGACTTCATACATTTTTTTGCAAGCTTAGAAATTGGTTTGGGTCCAAACCAACAATAATGAATTACTTTTGATGGTTCACTATTTTTCATAAACTTTTCCTCTTTCTTTTTTAAATATCATATATTTACTTAATATATAATTAGCGATTAAAACAATTATATTGGATATAATCTTAGCTAACATTTCATTCATTGATAAACATTTAATAGTTATATACAAAAATAAAGTTTCTAAAATTAAAGTTGCTATTCTTGCTCCAAAAAACAATAAAATTTCTTTTAAAAAACATTTTATAGTAACCTCTTTGCTTTCGAAAACATAAAACTTATTTGTAATATACGCTACTAAAACAGCTACTATCCAGGCTATGATATTAGCTATAATATAATTCAAATCAAATAAATTTACACAAATAAAATAAGTAAAAATATTTAATACTGTTGTTATTCCTCCAAATACTAAGTAAAGAAATCCAGCCCTAAATTTCTTATTATCATAACAATAATTAATTAGTTCACAAGATACTATTAACACAGACATACACATAGTAAGTAAATTTATATAAAAATACCTAAAATCTTGCGCTGGTAATGCTGGTAAGAAACTTATTGTATTAAATAGCATAGGTGTTAATAATAGCATATATCTTTTCTTCTTTTTCATAATAGAAAGAGCTAAACAACAAATTATAGCTACATACATATGTAAAGCAGGTCTATAAAATAATATATTTAAAACTTTGTTATTAGTAATAACATTATGAATCTTTTTAATATATTCATTACCTAACTCAAATTTTGGATTTGTAGCAAGAGGCGAATCTTTTCCTACTGAAGACTCGGTTACAAAAGAGAATGAATAATAATTTGCATCTTCAAAAGGTAATATTCTCCATGTTATCGCAGTTAAACGATAATAGTGTTTTATTACTGTTAATGGATTTCTTATAGTATATTTAATAGCTATCTTTCTTAATTGCTCTGAGTTTTCTGACACTAATTTATCAGCTTCTTTCATCTCCTTAGAAAACATTATTCCATCATGAGTATATGGTTTATAATATTTTTTCCAAAGTTCAGTATCCAATATAGTATTTAAAAAATTAATATCTTCCTCCTCCGTAATCTTTCCCTCACTTAATAATGCACCTGTTATATGTATATATACTCCGTTTTTATATCTCGTCTCTCCTTCAACTTTATTTACTAAAAACGTTGGGATATTCAATATAAAAAATACTAGTATAAAAACCCCTAAAAACTTAAAGAATTTGATAATTATTTTTCTTTTTATACAAAATAAAAATATTATTGCAAATGCTAAAGCTGTTACTACAATACCATTAAGTCTAAATGAAGATATACAAGCAAGTATTATAGCAATAACAATTAAATCTTTCTTTTTATATTCAAAATTATTCTTTATACCTAAAAATATATAATAAAACAAAGCAAGTAAAGAAAAAGTATACATTACGTCTTTCCAAAGTGTAATTGGATATATAAGGTTTACAGGTATAAAACAAATACAAATTATGATTAAAAGCTGACATATATTTAACCAGACTCTTTTACCATAACCATTTCTTGATATTTTAGCAATTATTGTAAGCAAAAAAGCAAAAATAGCTGATTGAAATATTGCAATTGCAGCTGGACTTTTCCAAAAAATAGTTATTAATTTTTCAAATAAAGTATGAAAAATCGGATGCCATGAAGTGTATGCATTATTAGAAATCTGATTCCATTGATCTACAGAATCATTAGTCATAATTCCAGGATAGAAAGAAAGTAAAGACAGCATAAAAATTCCTAAAGTAATTAATAGAATAATAACGTCTATAACTTCTATTTTCCTACTTTTTACTATTAAAGATTTACCTTGTTCCATCTGTATTTATTCCTCCATTTTATTATAGTGATTTTCTATTTATTGTTCTCAATATTTCCAATTGTTCCTTATGTTGCCTTACTATAGTATCTAAAACAGTCCCAACCGAGAATAATAACAAACTACAAATAGCAATACCTGTAGCAAGAATACCAGTAGGAAATTTTGTTACTATACCGGTTCTAAAATATTCAAAAAATAATGGTAAGCCTAAACATAATGATACAACTAATAATATTAAAGCAATTATTGCAAAAAAAGTAAATGGTTTATAATCTTTAAACATTCTAAATATTGTAAATAAAACTTTAAAACCATCTGAAAAAGTGTTAAGTTTTGAAAAACTTCCTTCTGGTCTATCTTTATAAGTAATTGGTACTTCTACAATTCTATAATTTCTATCTAAAGAGTGAAAAGTAAGTTCTGTTTCTATCTCAAAACCTTTACTTAAAACAGGAAAATTCTTAACAAAATCTCTATTAAAAGCTCTATAACCAGTCATTATATCTTTAAGTTTAGTTTTAAATAAAAAGTTTACTGAGTTTTTTACTAAATCATTACCAAGTCCATGAAAAGCCCTTTTGTTTTCAGAACCATATGTCCCATTAGAAAGTCTATCACCAATAACCATGTCAGCTTTTTTTTCTTCAATTACTTTTACAAGTTTATGAACTTCAGATGCTGGATAAGTATCATCGCCATCTACCATAACATATACATCAGCATCTATATCCCTAAACATACTTCTTACTACATTTCCTTTTCCTTGTTTATATTCATTTACAACAATTGCACCAGCTTTTTTAGCTAATTCTTCTGTTTTATCTATTGAATTGTTGTTGTAAACATAAATATCCGCATTAGGCAACTCTTTTTTAAAGTCATTTACTACTTTAGTTATTGTTACCTCTTCATTATAACAAGGTATTAATACTGCTATTTTACTCATATTTATTCTCCTTTTTCTCAATAAAACTTATAATATCTTTTCCTATATATCTAACAGAAATAAAACGATAATATATTTTTTTATCTAACATAAAATATAATAATTGATAATGATTATTATTAATAAAATAATGTAATATTCTATTTGATATATTTCTTATAAAACTTTTACTTTTAAAAATATTTCTATAAAAATATTTATTACTGCACATTAATTTATTAATTCTACATATCTTTTCACAAAATATTTTGCATAACCTTTTTTTCTCTATACTATTTTTACTATTTATTGCAATTTGCTCTAATAACTCCTCATAAAATCTTCTTGTATAAGTCATATATTTATACATTTCTTTATCAGTAATACTAATATTCATATCATCTAGTCTTTCAAATAAAATTTCAAAAATATCTATCATTTGAAATTTTTTTTCATCAAATTCACTTCTCATAATCGACGAATCTGATAAAAAATATTTATAATAAGGTTTATTTAAATAACAAATCTTGTTTGCTCTAAGTAATAATATCAATGTGGTTGCTAGATCTTCATATCTCAATCCTATAGGAAAAAATAGATTATTAAATAAATCTTTTTTTACTATCTTATTGCATGAAGATGGCATTATCTGGACATCTATATAACCAAGCTTACTATTACTATATCTTTCATCTTTAGCTGGAACTATAAATTTCTTATCCTTGTCAATTGTTTCCCAATCGCAAATAACAATATCCGCGTTTTTAGCATAAATTAATTTAAATGCATCTATATAAAAATTTTCATCTACAAAATCATCAGAATCTATAAAACTTATGTATTTGCCTATTGAATTTTTAATACCTATATTTTTTGTTTCCGCAAGACCTTTATTATCTTGCTTTATATACATTATTAAACCTTTATAAACATTTAAATAACTTTCAATGATTTTATCGCAATTACCTTTAGAGCCATCATTTATCACTATAATTTGTGTATCATTTTCCATAAAATTAATTGATGATATAACACTATCGAGGCATCTAGGCAAATATTTTTCTGTGTTATATACTGGTATAACAATTGATAATATTTTCTTGTTCATTTTTCTCCTCTAACTTCTACAAAAATCTTTAAAGTATTCTTCTACTTTCTTATCATAATCTGTTTTCCATATTTTATATAATTTCATTATTTCGGTCTTTTTTTTCAGAATATTATTTATTTTTGAATATATTTCATTAATATCATCTTCTGCTCTTACAATCAAATAATCTTCTAATTTACTCCCTCTAAAATAATGATGATTATTACCAGTTAAACAAGGAACACCAAGTTCAAAACTCTCAAGTGGTGTTACAGGTGAAGATTCAGTAAAAGTAACATACAAATTCATATCATTTTGTGACATTCTTGAATACAGAACTTCCCTTTTTAAATATTTAGAATTTTCATCTTTCATTCTTATTTTCATCATCTTGCAAAAATCTTTTACCAGCGGTGTTACTGGAACTATATCAACTTCTACATTACTTAACATTGATATAGCACTAAGTTGATTAAAAGTATTTTTTTCCCATCTATTTCCTGCTGAATATAATCCTATTTTTATATTATCATTTGAACTTATATCATCATTTTTAAATTCACTTTTTATATTTTTTACGGTATTTGGCAAAAAATATGAATTATACCCTTTTTGTTTATAATAAATTGCCATACTCTCTTTAGCAAATCCAATAGAATCAACTAATCCTCTATCTAATAACTCTAAAATCATATATAAAAAATAAGATTCATCTCTTTGTACAAACATTGAATGAGAACCATGCCACGTAAATTTTATTTTAATTTCTGGCTTTTTATTTTTCAATATTTCAACTAATTCTTTCCACCCTAAACAATTAGATGCAAAAACTACTTGCATTATATCATTTTCAATAATACTATCAGATATTTCATTAGCCATTTTAGATGAAAAAATTTCACCTATAGCGACAGAATTTTCAAATAAATCTTTAGTTGCATTCATTATTCCAATGCACTCAGGATTATATATTGCTAAAATACCTGACTTTTTATTTACTATAATTTCATTCTTAATCCTATCTAATTCTTCCTTATCATAACCTTTTTTTAATATTATATTTCTTATTTTTTTCATATGTCTCGACATATTTCTACCATCCTTAAATACTCAAAAAATCTTCAACACTCTTCTTGCTTTCTTTATTATAATTGTTCTTCCATTGCCTATATAATCTAAATATCTCTTCTTTATTTTCTAATGCAAATATAATTTTTTCAGAAATTGATATAACATCATCTTCTCTATCTACAACCAAATAATCCTCAAGCGAAGTACCTTTAAAATAATGGTGTGTATTACCAGTTATACAAATCACCCCTAGTTCCATACTTTCAATAGGCAACATTGGTGCACATTCAGAAAAAGTAACATATAAGTTTATATCGTTTTGTGACATTCTAGTTAGAAGTTCTTCTCTTGATACACTTTTATTTAATCCACAAATTTCTATATCTGCTCTAGAGCAAAACACTTGTGCATCAAAATTTAAAGGAATGCTATAAATTTCTGAACTGTTAATTAAAGATGCGGCAGCAAGTTGATTAAACATATTTTTTCTCCAATCCATATTTGCACTATATATACCTATTTTTAATTTATCACTCTTACTTTTATTATCCATCTTTAATTTTGAAATTTCATTTATCAAATCTTCATTTAAATTTACATTATTCTTTATAAATGCAACATTATAACCATGATATTTATAAAATTCTAACATGCTTTCCTTACATGTAGCAAATACATCTACAATTCCTTCTTTTTGCAAATTTAGTGCCTTAACATTCGTTATCCAATTTTGACTTTCAATTACTTGCGAGTTGCTGCCATGCCAAAAGACTTTGATTTTTATACTTTTTTTGTATTCTTTTAATTTATATGCAAGTTTGTCCCAACCAAAATTAAATGAACTAAATATTACTTGATTTATATTAGAATTACAAATTTTTCGTGCTAATTTTTCTATATCTTGTTTTTTATATAGTTCTTCCAAAGGTAACAAATTTGTAAATAATTCTTTTGTGGCACTAGTAACTCCTAACCAATAAGGATTGTGTATTATAATATATTGAGCATTTTGGTATTTGTCTAAAAGTTTTATAGATTCTTTTACTCTACTACTAATTCGTTTATTGTTTATTCCAATACCTAATTTTAATTGTAGGGCATATTTTTTTCTTGCTAAATTAAACCTAAAAACATCAAACATTGTAGATAAATATTTAGATGAACTTGCACCATATTTTTTAAACAATTTTAATTTTAATGCTTGCTTATAACTGAGTTTTGAATTTTTATAGAATATTATTTTTGTATTTTCAGTAAATTTTTTACCGTTTCCCTCATAATCTATAGGATAAAAGTAATCATATGAGTAAATCGTAATATTATCTTTCAACTTTAAAGTAGTATTAATTTTAGATTTAAAGTTTACATTAAAAACTAATGAAAATATATCTGTAATATCCACTTTAGAATTCACATCAGAATCTTGTTTTTTTATAACGTCTAGCACTTTTCTTATTTTATCATTATGTTTAGTTTTAGTATATATTATATTAGTAAGTATTGTATTTGTATTATTATACCCTAAAAATAAGTCATCTAATAATAAAGATGTTAAATCTGATACAATTTCAATATCCCCATCTACTATCAAGCCTTTATTTTCGTATGCTATATATAATCTTAAATAATCAAAATAAAATATACTATTTTCTGATATATCATCTTTTATTTTATTTTTATATTCTTCAATTTTAGCTTTATTAATAATATTAATATTAAAGTCAGTAATTTTGGAATACTTTTTATTATTAATGTTTGTATCTAATATATATATATCAATCATAACTCCTCCATTATAAGTTGGCATCAAAAAATTTTTTATATTCTATCGCATTTTTTTCACAAGACCAGTTCTTTACATGACTTATATTTTCTATTGATAACTCTTTTAATTTTTCCTTGTTTTCAATTAATTTAATAATACTTTGCTTTAAAGCGTCTTTTGTTCGTTCCTTTAATATAAATTCTTGTTGCTTCTGACCAAAAGCCTCTCTTGCTATTCCAACATCGGTTGAAATAATTGGTACACCACACGCCATACTCTCTAATAAAGGCATAGGTGTTCCTTCTGTTTTAGAAGCACATACATACAAGTGTATTTGGTTATAATATTCTGGCATTTGTGATTGAGGGATTAATCTTTCATTTCTATCAGCAAATTTCATTTCTATATTATATCCACTTTCAATAAGTTCATTTATTGCGGGTTTAATTATATTATTTACACCTTTTAAATCAGAATCTTTGTCTGAATCTGTAAACTTACTATTCCCTACCCAACCCACATATAATTTTTGTATATTATTAAATCTCTCTAAATTACTTGGTCTATATAGATTTAAATCTACAGAATCATGAATAATACCATAGGGCTTTTTTATTCCCTCCAAATTTGAATAAATATCAAAAATTTTTTTTGAAATTACAAAGTAATTATCTACATATTTAAGAAGTGACTTTGTTATTTCAAATTCTTCACTATTTAAGTATAAGTGGTCACAGACTGCAGTAGTAATTTTTTTACTTTTAATAAATTTTTGTATGAATTCATTTCTTTCAAAAAACAAATTACTTGCCTGATAATTAAATGTATCTGTATCAATTAAAGATAATAAGCCCCTCCATAAAAAATGTATTAAATCGTAGTCTCTGCACAACAAAAACATTTTAACCATGTTACCATCGAAAATAGTAGCAGAATATACATCAATTTCATAATATTCACTTAAACTATTCTTTATATTATTAGCAATATTAAATAAAGTCCAATTATTTACATCTACAATTAAAGCAATTTTTTTCTTTTTACCCATACTATACCTTTCTTCTAAAGAACTTATTAATTGAATCAACTATTTTAAAAGTTCTAGAATTCACTATTTGATCAATGACTTTTTCTTTATCCCTATTACTTTGAATTAACTCATTAATTTTTATATCTTTTTCTTTAATTATGTGCTCTTTTTCCAACAAAGAAGAAACTTTTTCACTTAAAACTTCAACCTCTATTTGCAATTCTTTTATAATTATTTCTTTTTCATTTATATCCATAAAACTCACCTATTTTTAACTCTTTAAAGATTTTAATACTTTCATTAATCCTGTCTTTTGTAAAACTTTAATAAATACTCTCCATATCTTAAATCTCCAAAGAAAATCTTTTAAACTAGGTTTAATATAAACAACATCTTTATCCGCTATTACACCAACAGATGGATTATCATATTTATAGGAAGGTCCATTTGCTGATAAAATATTATATAACTCAGTAGCATATTCTTGATATATCTTTGTATGATTTTTGGTTATTATTTCTGTTAAATATAACAAATTATTAACATTAAAACCTCTTGCCATAGAATCACTTCTTACCCTATATAAAGATAAAAATTCCGGTATACACACTCCAAAACAATTGTTTTCAGCTAATGATATCCACATGTCATAATCTTCCATTCCATATTCCATTTCTACTCTATTTTGACCATATTTTATAAAATCTTCTCTTCTGATTAGAGTATTAGCATTTAACATATTATGGCATAATATATATGGTAATTGAACATCAAATGTAGTCCATATTCCTTCGCTGCCTTCAAAATATTTAACCCAACTATAAACATATGATACATTGTCAAATCTATTAAGTATATTAATAGCTTTAGTATAAAAAGTTTTTTCAACCATATCATCCGCATCCAAAAAAGCTATAAATTCACCTGTTGCTACTGATGCGCCAACATTTCTTGCATTTGCTAATCCAGCATTTTTTATATCAACTATTTTTATTTTTGGATTATTTCTATATTTTTTTAATGCTTCTATACTAAACTCTTCTTTAGAACCATCGTTAACAATTATTATCTCTATATTATTATATAAAGAATTCTCTATACTTTTTATTGTATCATCAATATACTTACCCATATTATAATATGGAATAACAACTGACAATTTACCTTTTTGCTTATCAGCTATTTTTCTATATGCTGAAGTATCATTTAAAAAAGGATATTTACTTTTTTTTCTATAATTATTTATAACAGATTTAAAGAATTCTTTTCTTAATATATAATTATCTTCTACATTGCATAATTTTGTAATTCTTTTCTTAGCATTTTCTCCCATTTTCTTTAAATCCTCTGATGAATCGTTAAGAAGTTTTATAACTTTATTTTCTAAATCACCTTCTATATTGTGGTCAAAAATATAACCATTAACTCCGTCTTTTTCAACCATCTCAGACTGTCCACCTTGTTTTGAAACTATAACAGGTTTACTTAACCACATTGACATTATACAAGTATTTGGAAAATTCTCATATAAAGATGGTATTATAACAGCTTTAGCCTTTTTTATATCCTTTATTAAAATATCTTGTGGTGTGTTATCTTGAAAATATAAAAGTCCTTCTTTAATTCTATTAGAATACTTATCTTTAAGTATTTCTCCAAGATTCTTATTTTTTGGGAAAAATTTTGTATCTCCACCAATTAATTTTAATTTACATTTATATCCTCTTTCCCATAATATATCAAAAGACTTAACCAGTTGTTCAACACCTTTTCTATACTCAGTCCTTCCAAAATATACAAATAAATCATTATCAATTTCTATATCTTCATCCATGTTATCTTTAGGTAAATTAAAAGGTAAATTAATAACTTTTATTGGTAATTCCGGATTAATGGATTGTAATCTTTCTGCTAAAAATTCACTAGGACATAACAAAGCATCTGCAGCTTTAATACAAAATTTTTCCATTTCACCTATCCAATAATCAGGTAGCTTATAGCTAATATTCTTATTTATAGAATATAGTGAAAATTGAGGTGTATGTAAGTGTATAGTTACAGGAATATCTTTTAGATAATTATTGTTAATATACTTATTTTGTAATATATAATATCCTATGGCATTATATTCTTGTATTTCAATAATGTCTGGTTTATCTTCTTCTAATAATTTGTTTAAATAGCAAAAGTATTGATAAGCCATAGATTGCATTTCTCCCATATACAAGTAATTCCCATCATATTTTAATTTAAATCTGCATACCTCTAAATTATCATTTTTATATTCTCTAGAATCCTCATTATCTCTTAATATTACTTTTACATTTTCACCCTTCTCAGAATACATTTTTGCAACATTCTCTACATAAGTACCTATTCCGCCACCAAAAGCTGGCGGATATTCTGTAGTTAAAATCCAAATCTTCATATTTTTACTCCTTATTATCCTTGAACCTTCAAATATTCTTTAGCAACTTCTTCAGTTTCTCCATCCATTCTAATTTTTCCATTAAATAACCAAACTGCTCTATTACAAAAACTCTTTACTTGATCCATGCTATGTGAAACAAATACCATAGTCTTACCTTGAGCTTTTAGTTCTTTCATTTTATTTAAACACTTATCTTGGAAATGTGCATCACCAACAGCTAATATCTCATCAATAAGTAAAATTTCAGCTTGTACATTAACTGCAATAGAAAAAGCAAGTCTCATATACATACCTGAAGAATATGTTCTTACAGGTGTATCAATAAAATCACCTAATTCAGAAAATTCTATTATCTCATCAATAATAGGGTCAACATCTTTTCTTCCTAAGCCAT
>CALWZB010000131.1 GCA_944385915.1 uncultured Clostridia bacterium
CCCGAGCGCGGGCGCGGCCTTCTATCTGCTCGCGCTGATAACGGTGACATGCAATCTGCTCGCCGATATAGCCTGCGGTCTCGTCGACCCGCGCGTGAGAATCGAGGGACGCAAAGAATGAAAGACATTTTGTCGCGTAAAAGCGTCATCGCCTTCATTCTGCTTGCGCTCTTGGGCGCGTTCGGCCCGGCTCTGCTGCCGCGTTCGCCATACGAATTCGCGGGAGCGCCCTTCGCGCGCCCCGTCTGGTGGCGCTCAGGCTCGCTTCCCGCGAACATCTCATACGACGTGACGGCGGCGGAAACTTCCGTCAAATGGGACAAAAAGCCGCCCGCGATATTCGCGCTCTCGGGCACTGTAAAAGCGCGCCCCGATGCGGACGTTTCGATAATCTGGCGGACGCCGGAGCGCAACTATAAGCTTGCGGAGATGAGCGGAGAGTCCGAATACTGGCTGAATCTCGACGGGCGCGACATGATTTTCAAGCAGGCGCTCGGCCTGCCGCTCATAAGCAGAAGCGTCGACTACCTCTTCCCCTCTGCGGGAGAGTACAAGCTCATCGTCAGCGGCGCGGATTCCGTCTCGCTGCGGCTTTCGATGCCGGGCGAGCGCTGCGGCCTGCTCGGCACGGACCAGCGCGGGCGCGACGTTTTCACTCTGCTGATATACGGCATACGAGCTTCGCTCATCATCGGCGTCAGCGCGACGCTCATCGCGAGCATGCTCGGAATGTCGCTCGGCCTCGCGGCGGGATACGCGGGCGGCCTATGCGACGCGCTCATAATGCGCGCCGTCGACATCCTGATGTCCATCCCGACGCTGCCGATTTTGATGGTGCTCGCCGGAATTTGGGGCAAGGGGCTGTGGCAGCTCGTGCTGATACTTTCGATATTCTCGTGGATGGGTACGGCGCGCAGCGTCCGCGCGCTCGTCCTGACTCTGCGCGAGAGCCAGTGGGTGGAGTCGCTGCGCGCGCTCGGCGCGAAGCGCAGCTACATATTAGTCAGACACTTGGTGCCGGAGACGGCTCCGGTGCTGCTAGCCAACATCGCGCTCGGCGTGCCCGGCGCGATACTCGCCGAGGCGGGGCTCGCCTTTCTCGGCCTTTCCGACCCGAGGCTCATATCGTGGGGGCGTATGCTGCACGAAGCCCATTCCTTCGGCGCGTTCACCGAAGGGGCTTGGTGGCTGCTGCTGCCGCCCGGGCTTGCGATAGTCGCCGTATGCCTGATTTTTATGGACATCGGCAAATTCCTTGAAGAAAAAATAGATCCGAGGCTCGGCAAAAAATGATGCTCGAAGTCAGAAATTTGACCGTAATATACGACGCGCGCGGAGCGGCGAACGAAGCCGTGAAGGACGTTTCGTTCGCAGTCGAGGAGAACTCTTTCTGCGGCCTCATAGGAGAATCCGGCAGCGGCAAGAGCACTGTGCTTATGACGCTGCTCGGCCTGCTGCCCGCCGGAGCCGAGGCGAGAGGCGAAATCGTGTATAAGGGGAGGAACATCCTCGGCCTGCCCGAGGACGGATTAGCGAAACTGCGTCAGCGCGAGATAGCGCTCGTGCCGCAGGGGGCGCTGAATTCATTCACTCCCGTCATGACGATAGGCCGCCACATAAAAGAAGTCCTCGAAGTCCATCTCGGCGTAAAAGGCGAAGATGCGGAAAGGCGGACTGCCGAGCTGCTTGAAGAGGTAGAGCTGCCTGCTTCCATCGCCGGCCGCTATCCGCACGAACTTTCCGGCGGGCAGAAACAGCGCGCCGCGATTGCGCTCGCCCTCTCCTGCGAACCGGGGCTGGTGCTCGCCGACGAACCGACGACGGCGCTCGACGTGATAACGCAGGCGGCGATTCTGCGCCTTCTCGAAAAACTGCGCCGCGAGAAAAATCTCACGATACTGCTCGTAACGCACGACCTGCCGATGGCGGCGCAGGCCTGCACCGAGCTTTTCGTAATGAAGGACGGGCGGCTGATAGAGAGCGGCGCGCCGCGCGATTTGAATTCGACCGTCAGGTCTTTTATCTCAAGAATAGGTTCAGCCGTCATTTTTCGTTCCTCAGAGCATCGCGGCGATGAGCGCCTTCGTGTGCTCTTCCTTCGGCGCGCGTATCAAATCCCGCGGCGCGCCGCTCTCTATCAGCCGCCCGTCCTTCATCACGAAAAGCTCCGAACAGGCCGAGGCCGCCATCGGCAGGTCGTGCGTCACGAGCAGTATCGTAAGGTTCTTCTCTCGGCGCAGCTTTTCGAGAAGGCGCAGAATCGCCGCCTGCGTTATCACGTCGAGCGCCGTCGTCGGTTCGTCGGCGAGCACCAGCCCCGGTTCGCAGGAGAGGGCGAGCGCAATCGCGGCGCGCTGGTTCTGCCCGCCGGAGCGCTCGTGCGGGTAGCGGTGCGCTATGTCCGCGGGAAGCTCGACCTCGCCGAGTAGCTCCGCGGCGCGCCGTTCCGCCTCCTCGCCTTTTATCCCGAGATGCACTTCGAGCACCTCTTTTATGTGGCGGCCTATCGTCATTACCGGCGTGAAGGAGTTCAGCGCCCCCTGCGGCACGAGCGCGATTTCGCGCTGGCGCAGGGCCGCGAGCTCGCTTTCGGGCAGGCCGAGGATGTTCCGCCCCTTGTATAAAATTTCGCCGCGCGCCTCCGCTCCCGCGGGAAGCAGGCCGAGCAGCGTCATCAGCACCGTGCTTTTGCCGCTTCCCGACTCGCCTATGAGGCCGCAGAAGGAGTTCTCCGCGACGGCGAAGGAGACGTTCTTCACCGCTTCGTTCGCCGCGCCGCGCGCGTCGTATGTTACAGTTAAATTTCTGACTTCGAGCATCATTTTTTGCCGAGCCTCGGATCTATCTTTTCTTCAAGGAATTTGCCTATGTCCATAAAAATAAGGCAGACGGCGACGATTCCGAGGCCGGGCGGCAGCAGCAGCCACCACGCCCCCTCTGTGAAGGCTCCGAAGGAATGCGCCTCGTGCAGCATGCGACCCCACGATATGAGCCGCGGGTCGGAGAGGCCTAGGAATGCCAGCCCCGCCTCGGCCGGTACCGCGCCGGGCACGCCGAGCGCGATGTGGGCGAGCAGCACCGGCGCGGCCTCGGGGACCAAGTGGCGCGCGAGTATGTAGCTGCGCTTTGCGCCGAGCGCGCGCAGAGACTCTACCCACTGGCTCTCGCGCAGGGTCAGAACGAGCGCGCGCACGGAGCGTGCCGTGCCCATCCACGAGAATATCGAAAGTATCAGAACGAGCTGCCACAGCCCCTTGCCCCAAATCCCCGCAAGGACCATCAGAATCGGCAGCGTCGGGATGGACATCAGTATGTCGACGGCGCGCATGATGAGCGCGTCGCAGAGGCCGCCCGCGTAGCCCGCCGCGAGGCCGAGCGACATCCCGAGCATGCTCGCGATGAGCGTCGCGCTGACGCCGATGATGAGCGATGCGCGAATGCCGTATATCAGCAGCGTAAAAACGTCGCGCCCGCGCTGGTCCGTGCCGAGCAGGCCGCAGCGTTCGCCGGGCATTGAAAGGCGCAGAGAGACGGAATCCGCGCCGCGGACGAGCAGCTTATACTCGCCTGCGCAGGGGAAGAGGTAGTCGACGCTCCTGCTTATGAGCGGCAGGCCGAGCGTCTGCTTGAAAATCATGTCGCGGCCGTCTAGGTTCAGCCAGTATTCGGACTCTCCCTCAAGCTCCGCAAGCTTATATTCGCGCTCCGGCGTCTTCCAGATTACATCGACGCGCGACTCGGGGCGGGCCTTTACGGCTCCGGCGAGCGCGAATATCGCGGGCGGCTTTTTGTTCCAGCGGATTGAAGTTTCCGCATTCGTTATATTGTACGAGACGTTTGTGGGAAGTGAGCCGGAGCGCCACCATACGGGCCGCGCGAAGGGCGCTCCCGCGAATTCGTATGGCGAGCGCGGCAGCAGCGCGGGGCCGAAGAGGCCGAGAAGCGCGAGCAGGATGAAGGCGATGACGCTTTTACGCGACAAAATGTCTTTCATTCTTTACGTCCTTCGATTCTCACGCGCGGGTCTACCAGGCAGCAGGCAATGTCTGCAAGCAGGTTGCATGTAACCGTTATCAAAGCGAGCAGGTAGAATGCCGCGCCGGCGCTGGGGTAGTCGCTGCCGGAAATCGCTTCAAGCAGGAAGGTCCCTATGCCGTGCAGCGAAAAGACCGACTCTGTGATGACCGCGCCCGAAACAAGCCCCGGCACAGACATCAGCAGTATCGTAACGACGGGCGGCAGAATCGTGCGGAAGGCGTGCCAGACGACGCGCGGGGGCGAGAGGCCGGGAGCGCGGGGCATCAGCGCGAAGTCCTCGTTCATCGCGCGCACCATGAGGTTGCGCACGTAGAGCGCCCAGCCGCCGAAGC
>CALWZB010000132.1 GCA_944385915.1 uncultured Clostridia bacterium
ACGGCCTCTTTTGTTATATTTATGAGTGTCACTAAAAACCGACTTTGAAATCTTTACTTTGCTTAAAAATTATGATACAATATTTATGTATATTGTTTAGGAGCGTGTAATGGGAAAAGAAGCCTTCTCTAAAATCAAACTTCTGAAGATATGGGAAATTCTCAAGCAGGACAGCGACGAGAATAATCCGTTGACTACAAATCAGATTATAGACAAACTTGCCGCAAGCGGAATTGTGTGTGACCGCAGAACTTTGTATCAGGATATTGCCGCTCTTAACTCTTACGGATACGAAGTGGTTTGTAAAAAAGGTCAGCATAGCAACTGCTATTATGTGTTGGACAGAAATTTTGACGTGCCCGAACTTCGTATTCTTATAGACGCAGTGCAGGCAGCAAGTTTCATATCCCCTAAAAAAACGGAAGAATTGACGGATAAAATAGCTGCTCTCGGCGGCAGTTACCGTGCGGACATTCTCAAAAAGAACATTGTAGAGTTTAATACGACCAAGCACAGCAACGAACATATTTATTACACCGTAAATACGATAGAAGACGCCATTCTTGCAGAAAAGAAGATTGCATTTCAGTATTTTGATCTGAATGAACGTCACGAACGTGTCTTTAGAAAGAACGGCGAGAAGTATAAGGCAAATCCCGTCGCAATGGTCTTTTCTAATGACAATTATTATCTGATATGCTATCACGATAATCACGACAACATTACAACGTATCGCATAGACAGAATGTTGAATGCCGAGATGCTTTCCGATGAAATCAATACGAAAGTCAGACCGAAGGCGCTAAGTATATCGAAACACCGCAAGCAAGCGTTTTCAATGTTTGGTGGTGAAATACAAACGGTGCGTTTTGAGGCGGATCGGGATATGTTGGACGTAACCTTCGACAAGTTTGGCGAAGATATGAGCATAACTTCACTCGGTACGGATAAAATTTCGTTTTCTGCCGAAGTGCAGATAAGTCCGATGTTTTTCGGTTGGTGCTGTTCGTTTGGCGAAAGGTTAAAATTGGTGGCTCCGCAAAATGTGAAGCAAAGATTAAGCGAATATATTTCTATTTTAATAGAATCTTATAATAACTAGTCCGTATATTAGAGGAGATAAGATAAATGAATAAACAACAACTTGCATCTAAAATTTGGGAATCGGCTAATAAGATGCGTTCAAAAATTGAGGCAAACGAGTATAAAGATTATATACTCGGGTTTATGTTTTACAAGTTTTTGTCGGATAAAGAAGTCAGCGAATTAAAGAAAAGCGGATGGTCCGATGAAGATTTGAAAGCTTTGGTCGAAGAAGATACAGAAGTTGTTGAGTATTGTCAAAAGAATTTCGGTTACTTTATCTCTTATGATAATCTGTTCTCCACTTGGCTTACTATGGGGAAAGATTTTGACGTATCTAACGTCCGTGACGCATTATCGGCTTTTAACAGATTGATAAGCGAAACGCACAAGAAAGTCTTTGAAAAGATTTTTAATACTTTGGATACCGGTTTAAGTAAGCTTGGAGATAGTTCCGGAGCACAAACAAAAGCAATCAGTGATTTGATACAGCTTATTAAGGTTATCCCTACTGACGGCAGGCAGGATTATGATGTTCTCGGTTTTATATACGAGTATTTGATTAGTAATTTTGCCGCAAATGCCGGTAAAAAAGCCGGAGAATTTTATACGCCGCACGAAGTATCTTTTTTAATGTCGGAAATTGTTGCAGACCACTTAAAAGATAGAGATAAAATCGAAATATATGATCCGACAAGCGGATCGGGTTCGTTGCTTATCAATATCGGGCGTTCCGTTGCAAAAAGAATGGGCGGCGGCAATAAAATCAAATATTATGCTCAGGAGCTGAAAGAAAATACATATAATCTTACCCGTATGAATTTGGTTATGCGAGGTATAGATCCGAGCAATATATGCACAAGGAACGGCGATACTCTTGAAGAAGACTGGCCGTATTTTGACGATGCGGATCCTACGCATACCTATAATCCGTTGTATGTAGATGCGGTAGTATCCAATCCCCCTTATTCGCAAGCTTGGGAGCCTGCAGACAAAGATGCAGATCCCCGTTATAAGCGTTATGGTTTGGCACCCAAAACAAAAGCGGATTACGCATTCCTTTTGCATGATCTTTACCATATCAAGCCTGACGGTATTATGACGATAGTTTTACCTCATGGTGTTCTTTTCCGCGGGGGTGAAGAAGAGCGCATTCGTACTAACTTAATTGAAAACAACAATATTGACGCGATTATCGGATTACCCGCTAATATCTTCTTTGGAACAGGAATTCCGACAATTATTATGGTTTTGAAACAGCGTAGACCTAATACCGATGTTCTGATAGTCGATGCGTCCAAAGGTTTTGTGAAAGCGGGCAAGAACAATAAACTGCGCGCTTCGGATATAAAGAAAATTGTGGACACGGTTACCGCTCGAATAGATATCGATAAGTATTCGAGAAAAGTTTCGAGAGATGAAATACGTGCAAACGGATACAACTTAAATATTCCGAGGTATGTGGATTCTTCCGAAAAAGGTGAGAGCTGGGATATTTACGCCTCAATTTTTGGCGGTATTCCTAAATCCGAAATAGATGATCTCAAAGATTATTGGGAAGCGTTTCCTACGCTTAAAGCTGAAATTTTTGCAGAAAGTTCTACGCCCTTCAGTTCAGTTAAAGTGGAAGATATAAACGCAGTTATTGCCGATAACAATGACGTTAAAACGTTTACGGCACGGCATAAGGCTGCGTTTTCGGATTTTGCAACATATTTGAGAAAAGAGCTTATCGATGAAGTTACTGCTTTGCAGATATCTACGGAAGAAGCGGTCATTACGGAAAATATTTTTAATAGACTCGAAGGCATCCCTCTTATTGACAAATATGTGGCGTATCAGCTATTAAGTGATATTTGGCAGACGATAGAAACAGACGTTGAAATAATCCAGACTGAAGGATTTGACGCCACTAAAAAAGTCGATCCTAAAATGGTCTTAAAGAAAGAGAAAGGAAAAGAAGTTGAAGTTCAAGACGGTTGGATTGGTCACGTTGTACCTTTTGAAGTTGTGCAATCTTCACTTCTGAAAGAGCAAGCCGAACAAGTGAGAGAAAAGGAAAACAGAGTGACCGAACTTGATTCGGAATTTAACGAATTCGTCGAGTCGTTTACCGAAGAAGATAAAGAGTCGTTCCCGGATTTGTTTGATGATGAAGGCAATGTGGTAAATGCTGCCATTTCGAAATCAGTCAAGGCGCTTAAAAAATACGGACAGAAATATGATGAAGATAGTGCTGAGTGGAAAGTCATTCGTCTTGGCACAGTTACGGAAGAATTAAAGTCAGCAAAGCGAATTGCAAAAGATTTGTCCGACAAGATGGTTGAACAGACGAAGGCAGCTATTGAAAATTTGACAGATGAGCAAGTAAAGGAAATGCTTTATCTCAAATGGATAAAGCCGCTTTGCGATGGTATTCTTGTATTACCGGAATCCATCGTAAGTTCACTTACAAACGAGATAAATGCACTTACAAAGAAGTACAGCGTAACATTGCTTGATGTTGAGGCTCAAATTGACGAAACCGAGCAGGCTTTTGCCGATATGATTGATGACCTCGAAGGCAGTGAATTTGATATGCTGGGGCTCAAGGAGCTTCAAAAAATGCTCAGGGGGGAGAAAAATGGCTAAAAACAGCAATAAACCCTCTATCAGATTTAAGGGCTTTACCGACGCTTGGGAACAGCGTAAGGTTGGCGAATTGCTCGAAGAAAGGAATGTGAAAGCTCCTAAAAGTACAGATTATCCGCTTATGGCCTTTATTGCCTATGAGGGGGTTGCGCCAAAGGGAGACAGATATGACAGGAGCGCTTTGGTAAATGATACAGAGAATAAGCCCTATAAACGGACTGAGTTTGGGGATTTTATTTATAGCTCAAATAATCTTGAAACTGGTTCGATTGGGTTAAATAAATACGGAAAAGCCTCAATTTCTCCTGTTTATAGTGTTTTTCACCCTACTAAATTAGGTGATTCCGATTTTTTAGGACGAAGATTGGTTCGGAAAGATTTTATAAATGAAATGGTTAAATGGCGTCAAGGAGTCATTTATGGACAATGGAGAATTCATGAATCTGACTTTGTTAAAATTCAAATTGCTGTACCGATAATAGAAGAACAACAAAAAATTGGTAGATTGCTTGACAGTATCGACAACCTTATCACCCTTCATCAGCGTAAGTATGAGAAATTTGTCAATATAAAGAAGGCGCTGCTTGAAAAAATGTTCCCGCAAGGTGATGAGAGAGTGCCACGTATCCGTTTCAAGGGCTTTACCGACG
>CALWZB010000133.1 GCA_944385915.1 uncultured Clostridia bacterium
AACAACCACCGGCCAGAAGATCAACGGCATCGTTTACTCGGGCGTGAACGAAGCCACCCTGCTGCGGGATGATATCACCATCGAATTGATCTGCGACGGCAGGCATATCCCCAAGGAGCATATGTTGCTGGCCTACCGCATCAAGGGGCCGGACAGGATCGCCCTGATCACCGACGCTATGCGCGCGGCCGGCACCAACGAAACGCATAGCATCCTTGGCGCCAGGGATAGCGGCGTGCCCGTAGTTATCAAGGATGACGTGGCGCAGTTGACGGATCTTTCTTTCTATGCAGGCAGCGTGGGCACGATGGATCGCGCGTTGCGCGTCGCCCATGTGCACTATGGCATCCCGCTTGTGGATGTATGCCGCATGCTCTCTCTCACGCCTGCCCGGCTGAGTCGTTGCGCGCAGCGCAAGGGCAGCTTGGAAGTTGGCAAGGACGCGGACGTCGTTGTGATGGACGAGCGGTTCCATGTGCGGTCGGTCTATGTATGCGGGGAGCTGCGCCATCAGGCGTGACGCCAGATAAAAAGCCGGAAGGAGCGCATCGCTCTTTCCGGCTTTTTGCGAGTGCAATATCAAAAGGGCTTTTCCATGACGTTGGAGGTTATCATAAGCAATGCGTCCGGATGGTTTTGCATCAGCGAAATCGGGCAGGCCGCGCTTACTTCGCCCAGACAGGCTTGCCGGATGACGGCGCGCTGCATATCCAGCAGCATCGAGAACCTTACTTTGCGCGCGCCCAGCAGCTCCTTCATGCCTACGGTAACGGCCTGACCGGGAACGGAATCGATCGCGCCGCCACGGCTGAGGATCGCGTCTTTGACCCTGGTCTCCGTGCTGAGATTTACCACGCGCGTGGGCAGCTGCGCAAACGCTTCGACGCTGAGATCCGGCTGCGGCTCATTGAAGGCAATGTGCCCGTTGAGAGCGATCCCTCCCATGGCCATATCCACACCGCCCAATGTCTCGATCAATGAACCAATCTCTTCGGGACAATGCGGGTCCGGGAAAATCCGCTGCTTTTCCGGCACATTCAGTTCAGGCTCGATGCGGTCGTAAAGCACCGCGTTCATGACCCGGCGGAAGGAGAACTTATCATCCTTCCATTCGCCATTTTCCACATATTCGTCCATATTGATGATCCATGTGTCTTTGAGGTTGATGCGATAGCGATTCACCAGACGCGCAAAAATGGGATATTGTTCCACCGGGCCGCAGGGCAGTATAAATACTGTTTTGCGGTCGGCAGCGTTGTTTTTAACGATCTCAGCGATCATCTGAATCGCATATTCGTAATGTATCTCTCCAGCAGAATTGGCCACCAGCAAGGGAATACGCGATGCATCCAAGAGTTTCTCCCGAGGTATGTCATACAGGTTGTGATCCATTTCATCGCTTCCTTTCCAGTTCGCTTTTACATTTTGTTGATTGGAATGCATGCCTGCGCTTACATCCATGTATATCCTATCATTTGCCCCTGCGACTGGCAAGCACATCCCTGCTCTTTTCAGACACTATCCTGCTATATCCGGCAATGATCCCAGGCCGGATGAGCAGGCAGTTTCAAGCGCAATATCCACATAAAGTATAGCAGAAAAGTACCGGTCATCGACAGTGCAATGCATTAACTATTCCCATGGACTTTGATATAATAAAAATGGAGTTCCCGTAAAATCGGCTCCACAAACATACCGTTCCATACGGTAATTCGCCTGCTTGTTTGGTAAAACATACTGATTCATTGCAACGGGAGGAAAGAGTATGGCAAGCCTATCCTTAAAGAACATCTACAAGGTTTATCCCGGGGACGTCGTAGCGGTGAGCGACTTTAACATGGAGATCGAAGATAAGGAGTTTATTGTGCTGGTCGGTCCATCTGGTTGCGGAAAGTCTACGACGCTTCGGATGGTGGCGGGCCTTGAGGATATTACGGATGGCGAGTTGTACATTGACGGCAAACTGGTCAATGATATACCTCCCAAGGACAGGGACATCGCCATGGTGTTCCAGAGCTATGCGCTCTACCCTCACATGACGGTCTACAACAACATGGCGTTTGGGCTGAAGCTGCGCAAGGTGCCCAAAGCGGAGATCGAGCGCCGTGTTCAGGAGGCGGCCCGAATCCTGGGAATTGAAAACCTCCTGGATCGCAAGCCCGCGGCGCTCTCCGGCGGTCAGCGTCAGCGCGTGGCTTTGGGGCGCGCCATCGTCCGGGAGCCCAAGGTTTTCCTCATGGATGAGCCGCTCTCCAACCTGGACGCCAAGCTGCGCGTGCAGACGCGCGCGGAGATCACAAAACTGCATCAACGGCTTCAAACAACGTTTATCTACGTTACGCACGATCAGACGGAGGCCATGACCATGGGCAGCCGCATCGTGGTCATGAAAGATGGCGTGGTGCAACAGATTGATGCGCCGCAAAACCTGTACGACTACCCCGCGAATTTGTTTGTGGCGTGCTTTATCGGCACTCCACAGATGAACATTTTCAAGGTAAGGCTGGAACGCCGCTCAAACGGTGTGTTTGCCTGCTTTGGCAACAATGCCATCCACGTTCCCGACGGCAAAGTGCAGAGGATGACAGGCGATTACATCGGCAAAGAAGTGCTTATGGGCATCCGCCCGGAGAACATCAGCGACATGCCCGCCATGGTGGAGACTTATCCGGACGCCAGCATAAACGTGCACGTGGAAATGATCGAACTGATGGGGTCTGAGACCTATCTCTATCTCAGCACCGACGGAAGGGAAGGAAATTTCATTGCGCGCGTGAGCCCGCGAACCACATCGCGCGGCGGCGATAACATCACCGTCAGTTGCGATGTCAATCATCTGCACTTTTTTGACGCCGAGGCAGAAACGTCCATTCTTTCTAAGGAATAAGCTGCATCCGCAAGGCGCGGCGGGCGGGGATCCTGCCGCGCCTTCAATCAAAACGCAGATCGGAGGAGTGCTTTATGAAGACCATCTCCGCGCAGGAGCTTACGCTCAATGCCTTTGAACGCTTCGGCTCTTTTGCAAGCATGATTCGTCCAGATGGAGAAATCACCGGCGTTCCCGGAAGCGCCATAGAGTTTTATCGCGACAGGTTGGCCTTGCCTTTGGCCGGCCAGGTCATGGGCCTATCCGTCACCAAATGCAAAAAACGCCCCTTTGTGATCGAAAAGGCCGAGTATCACAGCGCCTGCTGCGAAGCCCTGATGCCTCTGGACGGCGACGTATACATCCATGTTGCTCCGGCTACGCCCAATGGGATCGTCCCCTATGACAAATTTGAAGTGTTCCGCGTTCCGGCGGGCACCATGGTCGTCTTACGCCCGGGCGTTTGGCACCACGCGCCCTATTCCATTGACAAGGACCAGGTCTGCACCCTGTGCATGCTGCCCGAGCGCACCTATGCCTTGGACTGCGCTGTGGTGGTGTTTCCGGAAGAGGAGCGAATGCAGATACGATGAGCTACTATGAATATCACGTTGCCCGACGTTATGTGCAGTTCGAGGGAGCCCTGCGCGAGCTGCCCAATTACGCCGCTTTGATCGGAAAAAACATACTGTGCCTGACCGCATGCGATCCCGTGCGCGAACAGATCGAGGAAAAAATTCGCGAAGGGCTCGGCCGCCCCGCCGCGCATTGGATGAGCGAGCGCCTGGCAAGGGAAAGCCCGCGTTATGCTCGCTATTTTTCCATGACAGACCGGTTGGACGCCCTGCGAGGCGATCTGCGCGTTGATTTTTACGACATTGGGCAAAGCGTGGTCTCAGAACAGAATATCCGTCAGGTGGCGGAGCTCGTGCGCGCGCGGGGCTTTGATACCGTCGTTGGGATCGGCGGCGGAAAAGCCCAGGATTTTGCCCGGGCGCTGACGCATTTTGTGCCCGTAAAGGTGATACTGGTCCCGACCCTGGCGGCGACCAATGCCAGCGTATCCACCTTGAGCGTGCTCTACACGCCTGACGGCAAGCGCATCCACCAGTATTGGCGCATGGACAACGCGCCGGAGCTCGTCCTCGTGGATACAGAAGTTCTGATCGGCAATCCGCCCGCCGTGTTCTCCGCCGGCATTGGAGACATTATGAGCACTTACTACGAAGCGGTTTGCAACCTGCGCGCGGCGCGCAGGACCGATATGCTCCCGCTCTTCGCCGTCAAGGGCATCGAATTGTCCATTGAAATCATGAAGGAACAGGCGCCCCTGGCGCTGGCATCCGTCGCGCAGAGGAAGATCACGCCCGCATTTGAAAATGTCCTTTCCATGATCATGCACAACTGTGGGCCGCTGAACATGATCTGTACGACGGGTTACGCGCACATACTGGACGAGCTGTTTTTGTACTTCGACGCGGCGCATCGCCTGCCGCATGGCCTGCGCGTCGGCTACGCCACGATCCCCATGCTGTGCGGCAGGGGTGCGGATGACGCGCAGATAAACGCATACATCGCATTCTGCAAGAGCATCGGTATCCCGACTACACTCGGGGAGATAGGCCTTGCCGACATCAGCCCCGCCCAGTGGTCGGAGGCCTTTGACGCAACATTGCGGCGCAGCGGCAACCACCGCTCCTTGCCATTTCCCGTCACCGCGGAAACGATGATCGACGATCTGGAAAAAGCGCGCCGCTTCGTCTGAGCGCCTTGCGGCGATACGCGGGGCGCCTTGCCGAAGCAAGATGAAAGAGGCTACCGTGCGATACGGTAGCCTCGGCTTTTATCCCCTGCTCAGTTCAGGCCGTAGTAGATATCGAGGACTTCCAGATAGCGGGACAATCCAAGCTCCTCCAGGCCATCCAGGTAAGCCTGCCAGTCGTCATCATTGTCGATGTCGGTCCGGCCCAGGATGAAACTGGCATAGCTGGAGCGCACATATTCGCCAATGAGCGTGCTCAGTTCGGAATACTCGATCACCAATTCTTCATCGGAGCACCATACGATCTCAGGAATGTTGCCCTTGACGCAGTACGGCTCATAATTCATGTGCGCGCGATAGTCGGGATAGGTGCGGCCGGTGGATTCGGGATCAACGGCAGTCTGCTCGAACATCTCTCTGGTCACATAGGTCGGCACGCCGGTGTGCGCCGGGACGTCGGTATTGCCGGCGCCTTCCAGAGAAGCCTTGATCAGTATGGAAGGAGTCTCGCCCACCAGGCTCTCATACTCGTCGGTGTATTCCCAGTCGCGGCCTTCGATGCCGTACCAAGTGGTCTTCATGGTGCCTTCCTGGCCAAGCCAGTAGTCCAACCACTTGATCGCCGCCTCGGGATGTTCGCAATTGGAGGAAATGAAGCAGGCGGGATAGTATAATGCGTCGCTTCTCTGATAGACCTCACGGACGCTCTCATCGTAGTAGTTCTTCAGCGGCGGGATCGCCTCAAAGTCTACATACGCGCGTTCGTAGATGGACTGCGTGATGGCGCGCATATAGAAGGGAGCGGCAGCCACGCCAACGATGATTTCCTCCGGCGTGGAGGCGCTGGTGATGGCGCGATAGTCGTTCAGCGTCAGGATGAAGTCTTCTTCCGAATACAGGCCGTCTTCATACATCTTGTTGATATAGCTCAGGCCATCGCGATATTCCGGAGTATTGGCTTCAAAGACCAGCTCGCCATCTTCCGTAATGTGGTAATAATCATGGCAGTTCCAAAGCTGGAATGCGGACATGATGTATCCCATCGAGCTGCCGCCCTCGATCGCCGCTGCCGCATTGCCCAACAGCGGGATCTCGTCGGTAGTATCGCCGTTGCCATTCATGTCGTTGTCCCGGAAGTACTCCAGCATGGCGCGGTACTCGTCAAGCGTCTCAGGATAGCCCTCTACGCCGGTCGCCTCCTGATACTGCTCAAACCAGGGCAGGAACAGGAACTGCTTGTTCCACACGGTTTCGTTCGGGGATTCCTGCACGCGCCACAGCGTATAGATATTGCCATCGTCAGAGGTGATGATCTCCTTCAGATGCTCATTATCGTTCAGCTGCTGCTTGGCGTTGACGGTGTAGTTCTCGATCAGGTCATTCAAGGGCATTATATCGCCGTTGGTGGCGAAGGACTGGATCATGGACGTATCAGAAAACCACCAGAGGACGATGTCAGGACAATCGCCGCTGATCAGGCTGCGGCGAATCGTCTCGATGATATCGGCGTCCGCAACCTCGACCCACTCGATGTTGATGCCCGTCATCTCTTCATACTCGAGCATCGTCGTATTGTTTTTCCAAGAGTCGCATGCAGTGTTGATGCAAGCCATGACGGTCAATGTAATCTCTTCATCAACAATGGGAAACTCGCCCGGCTCAGAAACAGTGACTGCGGAAGCTGCCGTACACAGCATGAGAAGAACCAGCAGCAGGGACAGGATTCGTTTCATGCAATACCCTCCTCATTTCATTCATGATCTTCTTGATTTCTCAAACGCCAGCCGCGCGACAGGCATGATGGTTCTCCTCCTTCCTCTTAAAAATCGCGCATTTGGCGTTGAATTGCCGATCAGCCCTTGACGGCGCCAATCATGACGCCCTTAACAAAGAACTTCTGGATAAACGGATATAAGACCATCATAGGAACGGTGGCAATCACCATAACGCAGTATTTCATGACCTCCTGCCTCTCCTCCATTGCGGCGGCCGTCATGGAGTCAGTGGCGGCGGAAGAGCCTGCATTCTGCGTTGTAATGAGCAAATTGCGCAGTATGTTGGCAAGAGGCATCCTTTCAAGATCCAGCAAGTACATCATGGCGTTGAAGTAGGAATTCCACAGCGATGATGCGTAGTACAACGCTATGACCGCAATTACGGGGCCGGACAGCGGCAGCACGATGCGAATCAGATATACGATCTCGTTGGCGCCGTCCAATCCCGCCGCCTCCTTCAGATCATGCGGTATGCTGTCGGCAAAGTAAGTGCGCATAACCAGCATGTTGAAGATCGACAGCGAACTGGGCAGGATGACCGCCCACATGGTATTGTACAATCCCAAATCCTTGATCCACAGGAACGTGGGGATCAGGCCGCCATCAAAATACATGGTAAACATGCACAGGAACAGCATGACCCCGGCAAAGGGCAAGCCCTTGATGGAAAGGGGGTATGCACAGCACACGGTAACAATCAAGGCAATGATCGTACCAAGTCCGGTATAGAGGACGGAATTGGCAAAGCCGGACCACAAAAGCGGATAGTTAAAACATGCCTTGTAGCCTTCCAGCGTGAACTGATCCGGGATCAGGTTTAGAGCCAACACGCCCTTTGAGAAGGAAGAGATCACGGCATAGATCAGCGGATACATGATGGCGAGAAAGAACAGCGCCAGTATGAGCGTTGAAACGCGCAGCATGATCTTGTCTGAAAGTGTATAGCTCTTTTCTTCCAAAGACAGTTTTCTTTTCTTCATATGTTGCACCTCGCGATTTCTCACCACAGAGATCTGCCGCCCACAACTTTTGCGATCTTATTGACGATAAACAGGAGGACCATATTGATCACGGAAGTAAACATACCGATGGCGGACGCATAGGAATATTGAGGAATCATTGACTGCAGCGCAATCTTATAGGTATATGTAGAAATGATCTCCGACGCGCCGCGGTTGAGGTCGTTCTGCAGCAGCAGCACCTTCTCATAGCCAATGTTCATCAGCGACCCGAACCGCAGGATCAGCAATACGACGAACGTAGTCAACACGCCGGGTATGTCGATGTGGACAATGCGCTGGCGCAGGCTTGCTCCATCCACGATAGCCGCTTCATGCAGCTCCGGCGAGATTCCGGCCAAAGCGGAGATGAAAATGATGGAGTTGAAGCCGAGGTTTTGCCATACGTCCGACCAAACATAGATGTGTTTGAACGCCGATTCAGAACCCATCCAGTTCGCACCCGTTCCGCCGAAGAGCTCAATCAGCTTGTTGATCATGCCGATACGGCCGGAGAGAAACTGTGTGATCAGGCCGCATACGACCACCGTGGAAATAAAGTGGGGCGCATAGCTGACCATCTGCACGGCCTTTCCAAAACGCCGGGATCTGCAATAGCGCAGCATCAGGGCGAACACCAGGCCAAGCGGAAAGGTGAGCAGCGAATAAATGTTGAGCGTGAGCGTGTTTTTGATCGTCGTAATAAAATAGGGGCTTTCAAAGAACTTGATAAAGTTTTGAAACCCCACCCACTCACTTTCGAGCACACCCAGCGCGGGCTTATAATTGCGAAATGCGATTTGCGCGCCGTACATGGGAATATACTTAAATATGAGCAGGACCGTAAGCGGGATCAGAAACATTAGATAAACCAGACCATATCTGCGCATCACCTGCTTAAAACGCAGCCGTTTGACCTTGCTCCTCCTCTTGCTCATCATCTTTCCGCTATGAACCATATGATCACACTCCCAAATTGCATTCGTAGAATTCGTGCGCTCCGCATCTTGCGATGGTTTTGATATTATAGACAAAATGCACCATCAAGCCATTGCCTTTTTATATACATTCATATTATATCAGATGTTTTGAAGTAGATAAATCGACAGAATTGTCGATTTCTGATACTTTTCTGCTATATTTTTTCCCGACGCCAAAGCACAAAATCTTTGTTGGATCCGCCATGCGCGACGAGTTGACAAAGGGAACCGTTTATGATATAGTGAACCATCAAAGAGCACCTCTGCTTTATGACGTCAAAATGGAGGCATGATAATGCATAATTTGTTTGGTCAAAATTCACCCGTCATAAGGTGGTTGAACCTCATCGGCAAAATCGTGATCCTCAGTACGCTGTGGTTGATCTGCTGTATTCCAATCATCACGATCGGCGCTTCTACGACGGCATTATATCGCGTGTCGATGAAGCTTGCCGGCCAAAAAGACGATATATCCGTATTCCACGACTTCCTGCAGGCTTTTCGCGCAAACTTCAAGCCTGCAACAATTGTCTGGTTGATCCTCCTGATTCCTACGCTGCTGATCCTTTTAAATCTCGTACTGCTGCTATTGGGCGAATTGGGGACAACGATGTTTGCATACCTCGTTTGCCTGATACCAGTGCCCCCACTGCTGTTTATATTGGCATATGTATTTGCATATATAGCAACCTTTGAAGACCGCGCAATGGTAACCATTACAAATTCCGCGATCTTAAGCATTTCCAACTTCCCCAAAAGTCTTCTCATGGTCGCGATAAATCTTATCCCGCTTGTTGTCTTTCTGATCTCTGCCGATGTTTTCTTGCGGTTGCTGTTTATATGGCTCCTGCTTGTCCCTGGGCTGATCGCCTACATAAACTCCAAGCTCATATTGCGCGCGTTCCAGCCCTACCTCCTGAAAAAATCCAAGGCGGCTGAGAAATCACTCACTCCTTGATAAAACCCTGTGCTCTCTGGCGCTGATTATATCTGCACCCAGCGCAGGTCTTGCTGTTCTGCGCGAACAGCAAGATTCCTCCGCGCAAAAGTGCGGCTCCCTAAATGCTCTTTTGAATCCCTATGCGCTCATATTTTCCATGGCCGAGCCATGTGTCCAGATTAACCAACGCCTCTCCGCCGATTGGGATGTGCATCAAAAATGTGATTTGGAAAAAATGCATAAAATCCCGCAAAACAATCATGTAACTGCCATGGCGCAGCTGGTAGAGCACATCGTTCACATCGATGGGGTCACTGGTTCGAGTCCAGTAAGCACCACCAGTAAAAGACCTCGAAAACACGGCGTTTTCGGGGTTTTCTTCTTTTTTGCCGCGCGCCCGGGCGGGGCGTTTCCTAACCGCTTCCTAACCGATCGGTTCCAGCAAGGCGCTGTCGATGGACTGGGCAAGGCGGTT
>CALWZB010000134.1 GCA_944385915.1 uncultured Clostridia bacterium
TCTTCGGCAAAGAACGCTGCGAATCCGGCGAAATGCAGGATGAAGAGTATCTCTTCATCCCCTTCGACGAAAATTACTACAAAGCCATGTCTGAAACGATAGACCGCCGCTTCAGCGACTGGACGCACGAACAGCAGACAAAGCGCTAAACCGGCACCCGCGGCATACAAAAGAACGGCGTCCGCCAACCGGACGCCGTTCTTTTTATAACTTTTACCAATGAATCATTGTCGACAAGGACTTCTTTTTATGTTGGTGATACTACCCTGTCAATCATGGCTAATTAGTATCTAATAGCCGGTTTCAACAACAAATTCTACCCTTTTTAATAATCTATACTTTTATACATTATATTCCCGTTTTGTAAGGTCAACTTGGGGATCAAAACTTTTTCACCGTATCTTTCGACACCCAGAGTGTCTCTAAACTTTATCTTATGGTCACGCAACTCAAAAATCGCAACATCTGCATCTGCTCCAGAGCATAGGCATCCAACTTTATTTTGCATATACATCGCCTTGGCAGGTGTTTCAGTAACCATTTTAACAATATCATACAGGGAGACCCCCAAATATAGGTACTTAGACATTAATACAGGCAATGAAAAAACATAATTATTGTACAAGCTCAACATTGTAATATCTGTGCTTAAGATATCCGGCATAAACCCATCTTCTAAGGCTTTTTCTGCGACATCGAAAGAAAAATGCCCCCAACCATTACAAGCGTCAAACAAACACCCTCTTGCTCTTGCCTCTTTTATCTGCGTATGAACCTTCCCATGTTCATTGATAATAGTGTAACCACTGCCTTGAAATACATGGCAGAAGACATCATCTTTTCTAAGCAATTCAGCAATCTTGAATTGTTCGCATGGAGGAGCAGTAACGTGCACAACAACTCGGCAATCTAATTCTTCTGCAAATTTTATAGCTTCTTTTAATGGAGACAATCCAAGCTCACCAACGACATTTGCACTTTGGCGCACTTTTAATCCAATAAGTTCATCACGATATTTACTATATATCTCTTTGAGTTTATCCCTATTCCATAATCTTGGATCGATGTTTTCATGATAGCGTAATGTACCTAGCCCCGTGGGCGAGACATTTATAAGATTTTTTATTTTTGTCTGCATTGTAGCTTCGTACGCGCGAAGCCCATCATACGTGGCAGTGCCGGCACTTCCGGCATCTACAACAGTCGTAACTCCGCTGACAAAAGAAACTGCGTCAGGCGCAACGCTGAAATCACACCCCGTTTTAAAGAAATGCCCATGAAAATCAATAAGCCCTGGCGTTACAATTTTACCCTTAGCATCAATTATATTGGCTGATCCATAACTTGAACTGTCTCCAGTACACACTATTTTCCCTTTATCGATAACAACATCAGTTATGACATTAATATCTTGGGCTGGATCAACCACATGCCCATTTTTAATGATCATATCAACAGGAATATTACTAGTCATGACTTACACTCTCCTTTTTTATGCTATTGCCCCAGCTTGATAGCCAGCTTTGATCGCATCCAGAGCGTTGGACGGAATTTGTGCGTCGCCAATCAGCGCGACATTATACTTGCCTTTGATTTTTTCATATAAGTCCTGTTTTGCTTTGTATCCAACGGCTAGACAAACATTATTACACGACAATCTTTCTTGCAGGCCTGTCTCCATATTTACAACATCGACAAAATTTTCTCCTATTGAGCATAGTTTTGTATTACACATAATTCTTATTTTATATTCATCTATATGCTCTTTTACTTTTTGATTTATTGCTGACGTTGCTTCCTGCGCAATACTTGATGCCATTTCAATGACAGTCACCTTTTTATTATAGAAGCCTAGGAACAGCGCGAGTTCGACACCGACCAACCCTCCGCCAACTATTACGATTTCATCGCCTACACATCTCCCTTTATATACATCTTCTGCCAAGACTACATTCGATGAATCTATGTTGTCCATATTTAGAATAATGGGTACAGCCCCACATGCTAATATACAATAATCGCACTCTAATTCTTGCAAAATAGTATCATCTTTTACATCACAGTTTAGGATAATATTGACATTCAGACGATTAAGTTCTCCCCTAGCCCATGCAATATAATTTGCAAATTCTCCTTTCGCCAAAGGAAAGGCAGCCACGGTAAAGCGTCCTCCCAAATCACCCTGTTTTTCTATTAAAGTAACACGATGACCATTTTTAGCTGCCGCTATCGCTGCAGCGATACCTGCAGGGCCGCCCCCAATGACAACTACATTTTTCTTGTTATGACGCTCAACCGACGGTGATACACCTACACTAGTGGTCATTGTTCCAATTAAAGGATTTACAAGACATCTAATTGCTTTATCTTTATGAAGCAAACCTGTACAACCCTGCATACAAGCAATACAATATCTTATACTCTCTGAACGATAGGCTTTAAATTTGTTAGGCAATTCTGGATCTGCTATTGACGCGCGCCCCATCGCAACAAAATCTGCTTTTCCGGATCTAACAATACTCTCTGCAACAAACGGATCGTTTATTCGCCCTACCGTAATAATTGGGATGGACACAAGCTTTTTAATTTCTTCAGCATAATTCGTTATCCAACCATGTGACGTGAACATAGACGGTACATTAGCATTATCTCCGTAAGTACCGACGGAAATATGTAATCCTTTAATGCCGTATTCTTCCAACATCATACAAATTGCAGCACAGTCAGCGATATCAATGCCTCCAGGCATAAATTCATGTGCGGAAATACGAACTGTCACTGGGATCTGCATATGAACCCTAGAATGGATTTCCTCTATTATTTCACGCAAGAACCGGGTCCGATTTATTAACGAGCCACCGTATAAATCCGTGCGTTTATTCGAATAAGATGATAAGAATTCAGATATCAAATAACCATGGCCTGCATGTATCTCAATGCCATCAAAACCACAGGCACTAACACGCTTTGCTGTATCTCCAAATTGCTTGACAATCTCTTTTATTTCCATTAACGATAACGCTGCAGGCAGGGCGCCAGTTTTGGGACACCGCAAACTTGACGGAGCAACAATCTTTCTAAAACCATTCGATGCTGAAGTCGTTTGTCTGCCGCAGTGATAGACTTGGGCAAAAATCTTCGTATCATACTTATGTATACGCTCTGTTAGTTTAGCATGTCCTTTTATTTGATTATCTTCCCAAAGTCCGGCAACACATCTATACCCTTTTCCGGCCGGGGAAACGGCATAATCTTCTGTAATAATCAGCCCCCAGCCACCTCTCGCTTTGGCTTCGTGATATGCTATGTATTCCTCAGACGCAGTACCATCTTCGTTGCAGAAATTCGTTACCATAGCAGGGACGACAAATCTATTGGGAATAGTCACAGCACCTATATTGCAGGAACTCAACATCTTATATGACATATAGACATACCTCCTTCCCACAATACATTACAACAACTCTGTGGGCTATAAAAAATAACAGGCTGAATTTACATCTAATAACGGTCATATGAAGAGCTTCCCTTTCTATTTAATTGATTACGCACAATGAACATTGAAAAAATAGAAAGGGAAGCGTTTGTGGAGATTAGATGGGTGGGTTATATGTGCAGAAACTTCTCTCTCTGGTTACACCGCATACGTCGCAAACCAGCAGACACCTATCATAAACAGCACTCCGACAACTGCCGTTGCAATCGTATAGTGGACAAGAGCCTTTCTTGGAGTAAGCATATGCTCGTGTTCTCTTGTGTTGCATGCCACGAAGACATTCAATTGTTCCTCTGTAATGTCCTTCTGAGTCATCAGACTTACTACAACAACCACTATCTGTGCAGCAATGAGCGCCCAAATTACAGGGTGAATACCTAACGGCAAATAGTCGGCCCAAGCAAGCGGTTTATCCAAGAAGAATACCGGGTAGAAACTGAGTACGGCATCCACTACAAGCCCTACCCACATGGAGGCATAAGCAGCCACGGCCGTCGTCTTTTTCCATGCAAGCCCCATTATCAGCGCAGGGAAGAACGCAGCGGCAAACACGCTGCTGCCAAAGTTACCAGCAAGGTAGATGTATGTCGGGCGCCCCCATGATAGAAGTACTGCCAGAACTGCAAAGATCAGAATCCAAATACGGGCCATACGCAGAGATTTTGTATCACGTTCTTCATCGATACTGAATTTTCCAAAACGTTCGTATATATCGCGTGACCCGCTAAAGGCCAACATTAGCATCTGTGTCGATGCCGTAGAAAGAACAGCGGCAAACAGCCCTGCTATCGCAAATGCACCAATTACTTTAGGCGTATACTGGCTAGTCGCTGCCCAGATTAATGCTTCTGACGGATTTGAAAGTCCTGGATCTACAAATTTAACAAATCCAGCTGAGAGCTGTCCCATCCAGACAAGAGGTATAATAACCATCAGGGAAAGCATAATAGCTTTTACCCAAGTACGAGAGTCTTTAGCTAAATAGGCTCGCGTGATAGAGGCTGGATTAGCGGCATTGCCGAAGCACCATAGCACCTGCCAACCTAATATCGTTCCCCACCCAACAAGCCCGCCTGCCGTTGGGGTAAAGAAGTCCGGATTGGTTCTTGCATAGCTCGTCATTTTTTCAATTCCTACATTAGAAATGAATATAGGCGCAAATACAACACCGATTGACAATGCAATGAGCACCGCCATTATGGTATCTGTTACTGTAACTGTCTTTGCACCGCCTGTAATGGCTATGACAGAGAAAACGATGACCATCAACGGAAGCATTACATTATATGGTAAACCTAGTACGCTTTCTGTAATGACAGCACTTCCTATTAGCTGAGAAATAAAATACGCACCTAACCCAACGATTGTAATAATTGAAGAAAGGACTCGTATGTTTTTCCCGTTCTTGCCTCCATACCGATCTTCAAAAAAATCACCAAGCGTAACTTTTCCAAATCGGCGCAACTTATTGCCGATAAAAAACGCTGAGATGACAAACCCCGGATATGCTCCCCATGTCAGGACACCTGTAATGATGCCTGTTGAATACGACACACCAGTCAGGCCGACCATACCCACGGCGCTAATCCAAGTCGCCAAATATGTACCGGCAATTAAGAATGGGCCTGCATTACCTTCCATTACATAGAAATCCTGTAGAGTACTTCCCTTGCGCCCCATCCATATAGATATACCCAAGAATAACACGATGAATACTACAAATATTACCTGAAATGTGTTCATCAACATGCCTCCTCTGTTAAATCCAACTTATCACAGTTTTACAAATCTCCTTTTTTCATTTGATATACAGCTAATGCGACACAAGCCACGTAAAACATAAAGTTGTAGATGCCAACACCAACGATGCTGCTATTCATTATTCTTGCCTCCCTTCAATACTTCATTGAATTACAAATCCCAATACACACAGCAAAGGACCTATTTAAATTTAAAAACAGGCTTCAACACTGTTTTGGACACTCCCGCTTCAAAAGCTTCTTCTACTTTGTTCAGAGAATACTCTTTTATCATGGGGGCAATTGACATTGCGCCGCTGCCAAGCAAATGCAACGTCTCTTCATAATCTTTCCATGTTGACGTATATGCAGTTCGTATATTTATTTCAGAACGTATAATGTCAGCAAATTTGAAAGATACTTCTCTTCCTGGAAGTCCAAGCAATAGCGCTTCGCCGCCTTTACGAATATACGTCGGAATGGCATCAATAGCGCTGCCAGCACCAGAGCACTCTATTACATAATCTGCTTTATCTCCGATGCTGTCCTGTAAATACTCCCCAATAGATTGTTTCTGGCAGTTTAACGTGTGAAAACCAAGGGATTCAGCAATTGGCATTCTTGTCGCCATATCTGCATCTGTTCCGACAACGGTGACATTTCCAGCGCCACATAGACGAGCTAGCTGCGCCGCAACAAGTCCTATTATTCCGACTCCTGTTACGATAACGGTTGAACCGACACTAATGTTAAAACGCCGCAAAACGCCATGAACAGAAACAGTAGCCGCCTGCGCGGCAGCACCTTCACTGAAGCTTAAATTTGACGGGACATGGTGCAGATTCTTTTCTCCAAAGACAACATATTCGCGCATAACTCCATCCGTAGTGAGGCCGCGCATCAGATTATGTTCACATATATGAGTATTGCCCTCCCTGCAGTTTTTACACTTTCCACAGTAGATATTGGATTCTCCCATAACGCGGTCGCCTATTTTAAATTCAGTAACATCTTTTCCAACCCCAACAACAATACCACTGCATTCATGCCCTAATACAACCGGAACTTTCATAAAAGATTGATAAGAAGGGATATATTCATACGCATGCAAATCGCTTCCACATATCGCTGCGCTATGCACCTCTACCAATACATCGTGTACATCTGCAATAACGGGCTTTGGCACTTCCTCAAGGGAAACATGCCCACATTCTTTATGCGTTTTGACAATACCGTACATTTTTTCTACACCTCCACATAAAGTATTCATTTGCAAGATGACATAGTTAATCTATAAGACGTCCACCCTCCACAAAAACAGTTTGTCCTGTAATATATGAAGAGCCTTCTGACGCTAAAAATAAAACCGTTGCTGCAATATCACCGCATGTACCAAAGCGTTTCACAGGAATATGCGACAACAGCGCCTCACGGGTCGCAGGATCATCAAGATAATGCTGTGTCTGGGATGTAATCACATATCCTGGGCCAACAGCATTGACGTTAATCCCGCTTTCCGCCCATTCATGCGCCAACACTTTTGTAAGCTGACGAATGCCACCTTTCGCAGCGGCATATATCGCCAAATTTTTGTGCCCTCTAGCTGCAGAAACTGATGCTGTATTAATAATCCTACCTTTTATATTATTCGAAAGCATATATTTAGCTGTTGCAGTAGCAACGAAGAAAATTGCCTTAAGATCTACGCCGATAAGTGTTTCCCACTCTTTTTCAGTGTATTCTATGGCAGGTTTACGATTGTTAAAGCCAGCATGGTTACAAAGCACATCTACTTTACCTAACCTGGCGACAGCCTCATTCACCATATTATTTATATCAGCCACATCTAAAAGATTACATTTAATGAAATATGCGTTAACACCATAAGATTTGCATTTTTCTATAATTTCTTCTGCGGCAGCTTCATTGACATCTGTAATAGCCACATCCGCACCACAAGAAGCAAAAGCATACGCAAATTCACGCCCCATACTTCCCGTTCCTCCAGTTATCAGAACGGACTTACCGCGGAAATCCATCATGTTTCTATAATCCATATGAATCCCTCCTTATAGCGTTAGAAATTACATTGACGCTAATGTATCCGAAACAATATAGTCAGCTTCGGTTATTGTCTTTAATTCATCAAGTGTTATTTCATCTGCCTTGGCTGTAAGATGCATTTTCCCATTTTCAAATTTAAATACCGCATATTCTGTAACTACGGTGTTCACTGCTCCAAATCCTGTAATTGGAAGTGTGCATTCTTTGATTAATTTCGCTTTACCTTTTTTTGAGACATGCTGCATGGCAATATATACTTTTTTAGCGCCTGAAACGAGATCCATAGCCCCACCAACGCCTAACATTTTTCCATTAGGGATAATCCAATTTGCAACGTTGCCGTGCTCATCAACCTCAAACGCACCAATGACAGTTGCATCTACATGACCGCCTCTAATCATTCCAAACGAATCGGCACTGCTCATATAGCTGCAGCCTTTAGTTTCTGTAACCTTAACTCGTCCAGCATTGATTAATAACGGATCAATATGCTCCTCGTCTGCGGCAGGACCTACGCCAAGCATGCCGTTCTCTGCCTGAAGAAAGACACGCTTACTTTGGGTATAATCTGCGACCATTGTTGGAATTCCCACACCAAGATTTACGAATAAATCGTGATTTGCACTCAATGCATCAAATTCTTTTGCAATATATTTTGCAATTCTTATTTTTGCTTCATCTTCAGAGAATTTATACATTTTAACAACTCCTTAATACAATGGCATCCACATAAATATGCGGAGTTACAATACTCTCAGGATTAAGCTCTCCTGCAGGCACAATTTCTGCGACTTCGACAATGACACGTTTTGCAGCCATGGCCATGACCGGATTAAAATTACGGGCTGTTTTGTGATAAACAAGATTACCTAATTCATCTGCTTTTTCAGCGCATATCAGTGCGACATCCCCGTAAATTGCTTCCTGCAACAAATATGTCTGACCGTTGAATTCTTTCGATTCTTTTCCTTTGGCCAATTCCGTACCGACACCCGTACGTGTATAGAATCCAGCTACACCAACACCCGCTGCTCTAATACCCTCTGCAAAGGACCCTTGCGGGACAAGTTCAACAGAGATTTTCCCAGCGTTGTTAGCTTCTGCAACCTCAGGATTCCAATTGTAATATGTACCGATAAGAGCCTTTACCTTACCTTTTGTTAGCAGACGTCCAAGCCCAACATTAGGAGAGCCAAGATCATTGCTTATAATCGTTAACTCTTTTTTATCCGATTCAACTAAAGCATTCACTAGCTGCTTGGGATCTCCCGCATTACCAAAACCGCTAATAAAAATTCTATCGCCGTCTTTTATTAGATTCATCGCTTCATCAAACGTACAAAGTTTGTTGCAATCAATATTCGCCATTGTCCTACTCCTTACATTTTTTCAAAGGCCATCGCCATGCCAAGACCGCCGGCTATGCAGATCGTTGCTAACCCGTAACGGACATCTCTTTTTTGCATTTCATAAAGAAGAGTTGTAGAAATCCTTGCACCAGAACAACCAAGTGGATGGCCTAGAGCAATCGCGCCACCATTTACGTTAACTATATCAGGATCAAGATTTAGTTCTTTTATACATGCGACAGACTGAGCAGCAAATGCCTCATTTAACTCGACAAGCTCAAAATCCTTCAGTGTAAGACCATCTTTTTCCAAAATTTTCATCAATTTGCGTGTAGCAGCGACAGGCCCCATGCCCATTATGCGGGGATCGACTCCGGCAGCTGTCGCGGCAATAATACGCGCAAGTGGTTTTATACCCAACTCCTCTACTTTCTTTTCCGAAGCAAGCATTACACCGGCAGCGCCATCATTTCGCCCAGATGCATTACCCGCGGTTACAAATCCGTTCGGATAGATCGTTTTCAGCTTCGCCATTTTTTCCAAGCTTGTATTACGTTTAGGATATTCATCTGTGTCGAAGACGATAGGATCTCCTTTTCGCTGTGGTATGATCACCGGAACGATTTCATCTTTAAATTTACCAGCATCAATAGCAGCTACCGCTCTCTGCTGGCTGTTAAACGCAAATATATCTTGTTCTTCTCTGCTGACGTTAAACTGGCGAGCTACATTATCAGCAGTCTCAATCATAGAAAATGTCCCATAAATATCATTAGGCTGGCTTTTAGGCTGGCTTTCTATATTAGGATCTACAAACACACCGTTACCATTACCGACACCGAATCTTGCATTTCTTATATAAAATGGAGCTGTGCTCATACTTTCAACTCCGCCAGTCAACACAATATCAGACATTCCACATTGAATCTGCATCATTCCGCTTAGGATAGCCTGCATACCAGAAGCACACTGACGATGAACAGTGTATGCTGGCGTCTCTTCTGGGATTCTAAGCATCAGCGATACAACACGTGCAATATTAGGCGCATCAGTAGTTTGTTTTGCCTGTCCGCAAATTATCTCATCTATCTGCTCCTTGCTAATACCGCTACGATTAATAACACCCTCCAAAGCTGTTTTGAGAAGCACCTCGGGCAATACGTTTTTTAAAGTTCCTCCGATTGAACCAATAGGAGTTCTTGCCGCTGATACAACATATACATTATGCATAATCAACAGTCCTTTCCTGCATAAATTATTTTTAAATTACTTTATTTATGTCTTTTACTTTGTTATGAGTATAATTTTTGCTTATAGTTTCCAACAATATTTACATATATAAATATAATATAAATTATTTATATGTATTTACAAATTATCATATTAATGTTATTGGTATCACTATATATATCAAACCAATATTGTATATATATATAAAAAATCAATTAAATTTTTAGTACTATATCAATATGAAAGGCTCTTTATCTATTGTAGTATTTTAAAAAAAGGGTGCTACATTATGAATGATTTACATATTGATGTTGAGTGGCTTATGGAGAATCCTTGGTTTCAGTCGAATGTTACTTTAGTGGCAGGCTCAAGTGGCTTAAAAAGAAGAGTGACATATGTGACAGTTCAAGAAGCGCCTGACTTTTATAAACAGATAGAAGGTGGAGAATTTGTGTTATCAACATGGTATGCATTCAAAGATGATCTACATTCTGGGTTAAAGGCATTAGAGCAACTTAGTAGTAAAGTATCTGCAATATGTATAAAAATCAATCGCTTCATTCATGATATCCCTCAAGAATATATTGATTATGCCGACGCTCATGGCGTACCTTTATTTTTCGTTGATAAAGACATTAAATTTAGAGAAATAATTAAAAATATTACCCTTGAAATCAGTTCTGTACAAACAAGTATATTAATTCAATTAAAAAATTATTATCAATATCTATTTACTTCGGCTTTAAACAACGGCAGCGCAGAATCCATGCTATTGGATTTTTCAAAAAGGACAGGACTCATTGCAATCACTTTGTCAGCTGATTTTTCACAAATGAGAGGTATGAGGACATTTAATAAATTACCCAATAGTGAAGAAAGACTGCAAACTATCCGACATATAGTAACAACTACTCCAAATCAAGGTGACTATTTTCAAAATGACGAATATCATATATTTCCCTGTATTGCTAGAGGATACTGTTATGGATATCTCATTATACTCAACCAGGGAATTCTTTCCGAGTCGGTTCGTCTCTTTGTTATCCAACTGTGTAACATTATAACTATTAAATGGCTTGATAGGCAGGAAAATGAAAACGAGAAACTGCTGCGTTTTCTATCAATGATTAGATCTCCTAAAGAAAATATTCAATATATTGAAAGTTACTTAAATAACAAATCTATTGATTATACTTCAGGTCTGTCTGTGATTCAATTAAAGATAAGAAAGATTATTCGCCGCGCACCCAAAATAAATCTAGCTATTATGCAAAATTTCCTTATGGATCTCGTCGCAATAAAACATAATGTTTTATATATCTGGGACAAGGCAAATTCATTTACCATACTAGTTGACGATATGGGACTTGCCCACAAAAGAAAAAAATTTATCGAACAACTCCATGTGCTTTGTAACAAACACACAGATGTATCAGTATCGGTTGGTACTGTAGTGGATAACATTCTCAACATAAAAGACAGCTTACGCGTTTCTATCAACACAATGCTTTTCATCCATCCAGGTGCAAATTTTATTGATTACAACCAAGCAGTTATGGAGCTAGCCATTTTAGGAGGCGTAACTTCATATGAGTGCGATATATTTATTTCTATGACAATTATGCCTATTATAGAGCACGATCACACATTTAAAGATTATGTCTTTCAGACATTATCACTCGTCATCGACAATAACAGCCTAGAAGTGGCAGCCCATAAAGAAAAAGTACACGTAAATACAATTCGATATAGGTTACAAAAAATCAAAAATATTATAAACTTGGACTTTTTTAATAATCATGATAAGCATATGATTATAGTTGCATACACTATGTATAAAAATAGAGATTTATACCAAACCATATAAATTTTAAAGGAGTGAAATATTAATGAACAATAAAATTAGTAATCAAATTGTTTCTGGCATAACACGTGGCGGACATCGTGCTTTATTACATTCTCTTGGAATCAGTACAGAAGATTTGCAAAAACCATTTGTAGCAATTGTTAATAGCTGGAATGAAATTGTTCCAGGATGCGCGCCTTTAAAAGAAATCGCAGAATTCGTAAAACGTGGTGTTCTTGAAGCAGGAGGGATTCCGTTCGAATTTTGTACCATAGGTGTTTGCGACGGATTAACACAAGGACATAGCGGGATGTCATACTCTCTCCCCAGTAGAGATTTAATCGCCGATTCTATCGAAATTATGCTTAGAGCTCATTGTTTTGATGGAGCTGTTTTTTTAGGTAGCTGTGATAAGATCACACCAGGTATGTTGATAGCAGCGTTAAGGGTTAATATTCCTTCTATTTTTGTACAGAGCGGCCCAATGCTTAACGGTATGTATAAAGGGCATAAAATCTCCCTCCCCTCACTTAGAGAATATGCAGGAAAATATATAGATAAACAAATCACGCAAGAAGAACTGGCAAAGATAGAATTATGTACAATGCCGACATTAGGTAGTTGTGCAATGTTAGGAACCGCTAATTCTATGAGCTGCGTTGTCGAAACACTAGGTTTGTCTTTACCTTTAAGTTCAACAACACCGCCTTTTATGTCACAAAAACGTCAAGAAGCAACCAAGGCAGGGCAACAAATTGTAAAATTAATACTTAATAATATCAACCCCAAAGACATAGTTACTAAAAAATCAATTGAAAATGCTTTACGTGTCGGCTACGCGATTGGATCATCGACCAATCTTGTTTTACATATGGCAGATATCGCGTCAGAAGCAGATATTGATCTTACGCTGTCTGAAATGGATTATTTAAGTGCAACAACTCCCTATATAGCAAAAATCCATCCTTCACAGGGGGTGCCTTTTAATGATCTTCATTATGCGGGTGGTGTACCTGCTATTTTAAAATCGCTTCAAACCATTATTAACACGAACGAACGAACTGTAACCGGCACGGTTCAATCTATAATTGATAATGCAGAGTGGGAAGATAAGGAAATCATTCGTCCAATGGAAAAAGCGTTTAATCAACATGGTGCCCTAAAAGTACTTAAAGGGACGTTGGCTCCTAAAGGCGCCGTCGTAAAACTTTCTGGAGTCGATCCAGATATGTATATACACAGAGGGCCAGCTTGTGTCTTCGAAAATATGGAGGCATCTGTGGAAGCAATTAAGGCTCACAAAATTAAACCTGGAAGTGTTATTGTTATTCGTAACGAAGGTCCAATAGGAGGGCCAGGTATGCGAGAAATGCAATTAGTGACAACTCTTTTAGTCGGTAGTGGATTATCAAATACAACAGCATTAGTAACTGATGGACGGTTCTCTGGAGCAACTAGAGGCCCATGTATAGGTCATATATCACCAGAGGCAGCACTCAATGGACCAATTGCATATGTTAAAGACGGGGACTTTATATCAATAGATCTATACAACGGAATACTATCATTAGAGGTTCCGGAAGAAGAGTTGTGTCAACGACGTCAACAGAAAAATGATAACGTCTCCACGTCTTCGCAAATTATTTCAAAAGTGTTACGTAAATTTATTACAAATTATAAATTAGAACATGAGGAGAATTAATGATGATAATTAATACCATGTTAAAAGATATCCCTATACCAACAGTAACACATGTTAGTTACAGGCCAGATGTATTTACTCCAGCCATTGACTATATTTCACGGTTAAATGCCTTATTAAATACAGAAAATTATCTTGCAAATATTAGACCAGGTATGCGTATTGGTATTGCAGTTGGCAGCAGAGGAATAGCTGGACTACCTGAAATCTTAAAGATCATTATAACTAAGCTAAAACAACTTGATGTTCAGCCTTTTATTTTTCCAGCAATGGGGAGTCATGGAGGCGCAGACGCAGAAGGGCAAAAGACCCTTCTCAAAAAGCTTAATATTACAAAAGATGAAATGGGATGTGAAATAAAAAGTTCGATGGATACTGTTCCAATAGGATGTACACCTTCTGGATTAACAGTTCACTGTGATAAATTTGCATGGGAATCTGATAGAATAATTGTTGTTAATAGAGTAAAGCCACATACCTCATTTAGAGGAATGCACGAAAGTGGAATTATAAAAATGTTAGCTATCGGATTAGGAAAGCAACGTGGAGCAGAAGTATGTCATCGACTCGGCTTTGAAGAAATGTCGCATAATATCGCTGAAATTGCAGAAACAGTGCTAATGACAGGTAAAATATTATTAGGTATTGGTATAGTCGAAAATGCCCGCCACCAAGTTTGCTCAATCGAAATAGCTCTTCCACACGAATTTGCTCAAAAAGATTCACAATTATTAACGTTAGCATGGCATAACTATCCCAAGCTGCCATTCGATAAAGCAGATGTATTAGTTATTCATGAGATAGGCAAAGAAATTAGCGGCACAGGGTTCGACACTAATATTACCGGTAGGTTTAAGAATTCAAATATACGAATCACAAGAATTGCTGTATTAAACTTATCAAAACAAACAGGAGGTAATGCTAACGGTATAGGACGTGCTGATGTAACCACTAAAAAAGTACTCGATAGATTTAGCTATGAAGAGACATATCCTAATGCCATCACCAGCACAGCTGTTGAGAGTGTTAAGATGCCAATGATTTTAGACAATGATATGCGTGCAATACAAGCAGCAATAAAAATGTCGCTAATTACAGATTTTACAAAAGTAAAATTAGCAATTATAAAAAACACTCTGCATTTAGAAGATATATATGTGTCTGATACCTTATTAGAAGCAAATATAGATAAAAATGTTACCTGTGATAATAAAAAGTACAAGACAATCTTCAATGAGGATGGAAACTTAATGTTGCCATTTATCTAGTAATTCATTCTAAGCAACTTTTTATGCTACTGTCCCAGAATGATGGGTAAATCATCTACACAGCATTCGAGGACTAGATGCGCAAGTAACGGCCACAAAATAATCCAGCTCAAACAACATACAAAAGAACAGCGTCCGCAAACCGGACGCCGTTCCTCACAAATGCAGCGATTCGTCAAAGCTTCACATCTACCCAGAAAGAGCTGAACATCTTCTCCCCGCACAGGCCGTTCAGCGGGAATTCATCAATTTTGAGTTCCCGATACAGCCTCCTCATCCTGCGGAACATAATATTGCGCGCCATAGGCGCTATGAAATGCTCCATCTTCAGAAACCCCATATAGCCGTTCTTATGGAAACCCTTCAGATCTATAAAGACGACTTTCTTCCAGCCGCCGCGCGTCTCCTTCACGACAAAATTTCCCTCGTTGAAATCATAGAAGAAAAGATTATGCGCGATAAGCCGCCGCAGAATTTCCCTCAGACCGCGCTCTATATCGCCGCCCAACTCCACGCCGCCCTCCTGATAATGCGCCAGAGCCGGAGCCACAACCCCGTCGCAGTCGTTCCTGACAAGTCCGCAGACAAGCCCCGGCCCCCGATCCGTCTCAACCAGCTCGTCATCGTATTCGACTATATAATCCTCCAAATACGGAGCGACCAGCTTGGAAACCCTAACCTCGCGCAGCAGCCCGGGCAGATCCTTTTTATCCTTCACAACCTTTACGCATTTATCCTCAAACAGCGGATGCCGGTAACACTCCCTGACCGCGCTCCCGCCGATATAATCCCGCAAATAAATCATCTCATCGCGCCGCCCCGCTCTTACATTCATATATAACGATAAAAAACAAACTATCGCGCAATTTATGAACTTATAAGATATACAATGAACATACGTATAACGTTAAAATTATATCACAATTTTAATAAGGAATAGCAAAAGTTGAGCTGCGATAGAGATTTTTTAATTCGTGCAGCATTCTATGGATAAGCATATAAAGCGAGAGAGGGAAGTCCTATCGACTTCCCTCTCTCTCAAACTAATCCCGGCGCCGACCTACTCTCCCACGAATACCCTCCGCAGTACCATCGGCGATGAGGTGCTTAACTGCCAGGTTCGGCATGGAGCTGGGTGTGTCCACCTC
>CALWZB010000135.1 GCA_944385915.1 uncultured Clostridia bacterium
CAGCGATGGAAAGGCTCTACGCCGCGGTCAAAATATCCAAAGAGCAGCCGTGGTGCTCGCGCCTCATATTCTCGGGCGGCGACGTCTACGGACGCCACAAGGTCTCCGAAGCCGCGGTAATGAAATATGCGGCGAAGATAATGGGCTGCCGCAAAAAGATAATCCTTGAAGACCAGTCGCGCAACACCGACGAAAACCTCAAATACTGCGCCGAGATCGTCAAAAAGCTCGGCTTCAAAGACGTAGTCGTAGTCACCAACAACTTCCACATCGAACGCGCGATGGACTTCGCCTACCAATATATGCCGCGCAACGTCCGTCTCTACGCCTACCCGAGCGGCGGCGTCCGCCAGAAAGAGATTCACGTAACGCCCGAAATGCTAATGCCGAGCGTAGGCTCACTCAGCGCTTCATGCAGCGGTATAAAAGAATGGATAGGCATGGCGGTGGCCAGCCTGGCCCCGGAACAGCAGAAAAAGAAAGTCCTGTCATAAAATCAAAGCAAACGCATGAAAACCGCGCGCCCGTGAAAAGCACAGGGCGCGCTTTTTATGAGGTTCACAGACATTAGAGCTAATATGTACTTATGGTATATTAACTATTTAAGAAAAACTGAGCTTGTTCGTCATTCCGCGCCCCGACGGAACGGCCTGTCCGCGCAGCGGACATTAAAAATTTCCTTAGGCTGTTCCTAGTATCGGCGGCGTTTTCGCCGATGGACGCGGAATCCAGCGGCGTCAAATACCGAAACATATAGAAATTAAAGCCGCAGCCTTCGCGACGGCCGCGAAACGCGCTCGGCAGAATTCGCCCCGTATCATCGAGAGCTGACGGTGTGCTGAGAAACTTTATTGTGTCCGCAAAGCAAACGGCACGCCGCGTCGGAGCGCTGGATGATGAGGTGCGCCGTCTCTCTGAAATGCAACACTATAAGCGGCGACAAGAACTCCGCCTGCGTCCTATCAGAGACGCGCTCCGCCGCAATCCGCTATAATACGAAACAACGCTGAAAATCGGGAGCCGCATCAAATGTTCGCACTCTACAAAATCGCAGGCGCCTTCGCCGCGCCGCCGGGACTTTTCGTAATCATACTGCTCGCCATAGCAACCGCGCTTTTTCTCAAATCGCGCCGCCCGCGCCGCGCGTTTGGGACGGCGGCCTCGCTTGGGCTTTTCGTCTTCGCGGCGGCGCTCTGCGCCATGAGCACGCCCGCCGGCGCGCGCTTCATCACCGGGCCGCTCGAAGCGAAATACGCCGCGCAGCTTCCGCCCGACGGCGAGGCGGCGGCCTTCCTCGTACTCGCTGGCGGCTCGTCATACGACACAGCGGGTTCCTCCGTCCAACCCTCCCCGCTCGCGCTCGAGCGCGTCTACACCGCAGTGACGCTCGCCTCCGGGCGCGCAGGAAAGTCCGTGCTCGTCATGTCGGGCGGCAACGTCTTCGGCGACAAAGACCGCTCCGAAGCCTCCGCCATGCGCGATGCCGCGCGCGCGATGGGCTGGCGCGGCGAGATAATTTTAGAAGAACAGTCGCGCACCACCGCCGAAAACATGAAATACAGCGCCGCCCTGCTCCGCGCCCGCGGCCTGCAAACCGTCGCCGTAGTCACAAATGCATTCCACCTTCCGCGCGCGATGCACCTCGCCCGGCAATCCTTGCCGGAGTCACAACTCTACCCCGTCGCCCCGCCGCGCCAGACGGACCCGATAATCCGCGGCCTTCCGTCATTCCTGCCCGACGCGGCAAGCCTGCACCTCTCGTGCATCGGCGTGAGAGAGCGCATAGGCACAGCGGTGGCGGCTATTTTTAATCAAGAGCCGCTTGAATTAAAGCTTTTTCTTACAGTGCAGTTCGTTATTGGTTGACTTCGACGCCGAGGCCGAGTATCGTCTCGCGCAGCGCGACGCCGTACAGTTCGCCCGCTTCGGCTTCGCGCAGGATTTCTTGAACCTGCGGAAGGATGCAGACTGCCTCGGGCGTCAGCTTGGTTTTGAAGATTTTCGCGTGCGCCGTTGTGTCTACGTGGCTCGGGTCGTAGAAGAGCTCTTCGTAAAGTTTTTCGCCGGGGCGTATGCCTGTGTACTGGATGTCGATATCTTTGTACGGCTCGTAGCCGTGGAGGCGGATGAGCGTTTCGGCCATTTCGGATATTTTGACCGGCGCGCCCATGTCGAGGACGAACAGCTCGCCGCCAGCGCCCATCGTCCCGGCCTGGAGGACGAGGCTGACCGCTTCGGGAATGAGCATGAAGTAGCGCTTCATGTCGGGGTGAGTAACGGTGACGGGGCCGCCCGCCGCTATCTGGCGTTCGAACTTCGGCACGACGCTGCCGCGGCTTCCGAGAACGTTGCCGAAGCGCACGGCCATGTACTTCGTCTCGGGGAATTCTTTCTGGACGGAAAGCAGCAGACGCTCGGCCGCGCGTTTGGTCGCGCCCATGACGCTGGTCGGATGTACGGCCTTGTCTGTCGATATCATAACGAAGCGCTCGACTCCGTATTTTCCGGCGAGCGTCGCGATGTTCCACGTTCCGAAGGCGTTGACGCGCAGCGCCTCGCGCGGGTTGTCCTCCATAAGCGGCACGTGCTTGTGCGCGCCGGCGTGGAAGATGACCTGCGGGCGGTGTTTTTCAAAAATCATAGCCATCGTCTTCTCGTCTGCAACGTCGGCTATGACTGGGACCACCGGTATCGTGTTGCCCGCATCGTTCAGCGATTCGAGCAGCAGGTATATCGACTGCTCTCCGTGGCCGAGCGCTATCAGCTCCTTCGGCTCGCGCGAGAGCACCTGACGGCATATCTCGGAACCTATCGAGCCGCCGGCTCCCGTAACCATGACAGTCTTGCCCTTTATGACGGCGGAGATGTTTTCATTATCGAGCTTTATCGGGTCGCGGCGCAGCAGGTCTTCGAGGTTGACCGAACGCAGGCGGCTGACGCTTACGTGACCGTCCGCGAGAGCGAGGAAGCTCGGCAGCACGCGGACCGTGACTCTTTCTTTATTGAGTATGTCGACGTACTCGCGTATCTGAGCGCCCGTCGCAGAGGGTATCGCGAGCAGGACCGTATCGACGGCGTAGCGTTTTATGACTGCGGAGATGTCGTTCTTCGTGCCGAGGACTTTGAGCGACGCGACGGTCATGCTGCGCAGGTTCGGGTCGTCGTCGATGAAGCCGACCGCTTC
>CALWZB010000136.1 GCA_944385915.1 uncultured Clostridia bacterium
ACTTCTGGGCGACGTGGTGCCCGCCGTGCCGCGGCGAGATGCCGGAGTTCGACGAGCTCGATAAAGAATTCAAAAAGACCGGCGAGGCCGTGCTGCTCGCCGTGAACCTGACCGACGGACGGCGCGAAACGCCGGAGCGCGTCGCGAAGTTCCTCAAGGAGACGGGCTACACGATGACCGTGCTGCTCGACGAGAAGCAGGAGGCGGCGTCGTTCTTCGGCGTGCGCTACATACCGACGACATTTATACTCGACAAAGACGGCAGACTCGCCGGACAGATCCAGGGCGCGACGACTAAGGACGCCGTGCTTGAGCTTCTCAGAAAGGCGGAGAAGTAGTGGGAGGAGAAATCCCGCTTCTGTTCCTCGAAGGGCTGCTCGCATTCGTCTCGCCGTGCATGCTGCCGATGCTGCCCGTGTACCTGATGTACCTCGCGGCTGAGACGGAGCAGGGAAAACGTGCAAGCGTCGTCAACACGATAGGTTTCGTCGCGGGCTTCACGCTGCTCTTCATGGCGCTCGGCGCGACGGCCACCGCGATAGGAGCCGCGCTCGACGCGCACAGGCTTCTGCTCCAGCGCGCGAGCGGCGTCGTGATTTTGATCTTCGGGCTGCACTTCCTCGGAGTTTTCAAAATCGGATTCCTCGACGTTGAAAAAAAACTCGAAGTGGGCGTCAAGCGGCGCGGCTTCATCGGCGCGCTGCTTTTCGGCGCGGCCTTCTCTCTCGGCTGGACTCCGTGCCTCGGCCCGTTCCTCGGTTCGGCGCTGATGCTGGCAGGCGCGCGCGAAACCGCAGCGGAGGGCGTTTTCTACCTCTTCGTATTCTCTATGGGCCTCGGCGTTCCGTACATCCTCGCGGCGCTCTTCTTCACGCGTATCAAGGGAATATTCCAATGGCTGCGCCGTCACGGCCAAGCGATAAAAAAAGTCTCCGGCGCGATACTCGCCGCCGCCGGCATAGCTATACTGACGGATACTTTCGCATACTGGTCGGCGCTCTTCTGGTAGGACGCTGATAAAGCAAAGCGCGCGGACAGAACTTTAAGCTTGTCTGCGCGCTTTGCTTTTTGTTCGGGTGTTTTTCGATTCGCCCTAACGTTTGGGGGCGAAACCGCCGTTTTCGATAAAATCCACGGCTATCTGCGCGAAGACCGCCGCCATGCGCGGCACTACGGATTCGTCGAGCACGAAGTTGCTGGCGTGCAGGCAGAATTTTCCCCTAGTCTCGTCCGTATCTATCCCTGCGAAGAGATATGCCCCTGGCGTACGCGTGATGTATTCGCTAAAATCCTCGCCTCCAAGGTGCGGCTCGCGGTCTATGACTACGTTTTCCGCTCCGATTATCTTCGCTGCGGCTTCGGTGCAGAAGGGCACGGCCTCCGGCGTGTTGATGACCGCGCCGCCCCAGCGCGACGAGACCTCCGCGCGCGCGCCGTTCGCCGCGGCGATGCTCTCAGCGAGATTTTTTATGTTGCACGTCATCTGTTCCATAACCTCGGAGCGGTCGCTCCTTATCGTCCCCGTCATCTCGCACCACTCGGGTATGATGTTGCCCGCAAAGCTGTCGCCCGAGCGTATCGTGCAGACGGAAAGGACGCGTGCGGCGGTCTCCGGCAGGCGGCGCGAGACTATCTGCTGAAGCGCTCCGTATATCTGGTGCGCGACGGCGATTGGGTCGACGCAGAGGTGCGGCCATGAACCGTGCCCTCCGCGTCCCGTCACCTTTATCGAAAATCTTCCCGGATAGCCGAAGGCGCATCGCTCGGTTATCGCTATATTCCCCGACGGCACGCCGGGCCATGCGTGCGCCGCAAAGACGGCGTCTACGTGCGGGGACTCGAGCACCTTGTCTTCGAGCACCATCCTGCGGCCTCCGCTTCCGTTCTCCTCTCCGGGCTGGAAGACGAACTTCACGCAGCCGCTGAGATTTTCGCTAAGCTCCGACAATATCGCAGCCGCACCCAAAAGCCACGCCGCGTGTCCGTCGTGTCCGCATGCGTGCATTACGCCCGCATTCTCCGACGCGAAGGGCAGCCCCGTCTCTTCAGTCACGGGCAGCGCGTCTATGTCCGCGCGCAGCAGTACAGTTACCCCCTTGCCTTTGCCGCCGCGCAGCAGCGCGACCACGCCCGTGCCGCCCGCTGCTCCTTCCGTCACCTCGAGGCCGTCTAGCTTCTTCAGTTCTTCGGCAATGCGCAAGGCTGTGCGGCGCTCCTTCATCGAAAGCTCCGGATGTCTGTGAAGGTCGCGGCGAAATTCTATCATCGCCGCGGCGTGACGCTCCGCTGAGGCCTTTATCTCTTCTGTCAGCATTTGTAGATTTCTCCGTATCGTTGTAAAAATATACTAAAAAGGCGGAAACCGCACCGCTTCCGCCTTTTTGTCCGTTATTTGCTCACAAAGTTAAGAAACTGGCGCAGCCTCGGATTCTGTGGGTCGTCGATGATTTCCTCCGGCGTCCCGTCCGCGGCGATGCGCCCTCCGTCCATGAAGAGTATTCTATTCGCGACGTTCCGCGCAAAGCGTATCTCATGCGTCACGAGAATCATCGTCGTTTCTTCCTCGGCGAGCTGCTTTATAGTGTTGAGCACCTCGCCCACAAGCTCCGGGTCCAGCGCCGACGTCGGCTCGTCGAAGAGAAGCACGTTCGGGTTCACCGCGAGGGCACGTGCTATGCCTACGCGCTGCTGCTGTCCGCCCGACATCTTCGACGGGTAAAAATCCTGACGGTCGAGCATTCCGACTTTTTTCAGGAATTTCAACGCGATTTCCTCAGCTTCTGCCTTTGGCTTCTTCTGCACCGTCACGAGCGCCTCCATGACGTTTTCCTTCGCGGTCTTGTTCTTGAACAAATTGTAGCTCTGAAAGACCATCGCGCTCTGGCGGCGCAGATTCCGCACCTCAGCCTTTGTGTGGTGCGCTGCGTCCACGGTCACGTCGCCTATCCGAATCGTGCCCGTCGTCGGCACACAGAGGTAGTTGAGGCAGCGCAGCATCGTCGACTTGCCCGTGCCCGATGGGCCAAGCACCGCGACCACGTCGTTTTTGTTTATCCGGAAACTTATATCTTTCAGAACCTCGGTGCTTTCGCCGAAGGTCTTTGAAAGATTCCTGACTTCAATCATTTTGTCCCGCGTCTTTATTTTACGCCGCTGTTCTCATCTATCAGCCACTGGTCGCTGATGAGCTTCGTGAGGTCGTCGTAGAACCACTTCGTCGTGATGCGGGAGAGTGTGCCGTCCTTGTGCATCTCGCGCAGAACCTTGTTCAGCTCGTCGCGCAGCTCCTCGCCCTTCTCGTTCTTCGCGTACCACCAGCCGACGTTGTTGCCGAAGAGCTTCTGTTCGAGCATACGGAACTTAAGCCCCTGAGCCTTCTGCGCCTTCTCGATGTTCGTCACTGTGTTCGCGTAGGATTCTATGCGTCCGTTGGCACAGTCGAGGAAGCCCTGCGGCGAATCCTCATAGGTGATCACCTTCCAGTCGTACTCTGGAGCCATGTTCTCGACGGTCGTCTGGGCCGCCTGTCCCGCGGTCACACCCATCGTCTGACCGCGAAGGTCCTCGAAGGTCTTGTACTTACTCTCGGGCTTTACTATGATGACCTGCGCGTCGGCATAGATGGGAATCGAGGCGAGATAGTTCTTGAGTCTCGTCTCCGTTATCGCGAAGCAGTTCGCCGCAACGTCGACGCGGCCCGTGTTGAGCTCGCCGAAGAGCGACGCCATGTCCGCCACCTGTTTCATCTCGATGTCCCACCCCGTGCGTTTCTCGACCTCGGCCCAAAGTTCCGCCTCAACGCCGGTCCACGTGCCGTCGTCAGCCACGTAGGTGTAAGGCTCGCCAGTTCCAGTCGTCCCTACGATTACCTTGCGTGTCTCTGCCTGAGCGCCGCAGGCGAACATCGACGCCGTGACGAGAGCCGCGGCGAGTACCGCAAAAATTTTCTTCTTCATACCGTTTGCCTCCGAATCTTTTATTTTTGTCGCCGCGCCGCAGCGCGGATGAACACAATAAAATTTAGTAAATTGCGTTGCAGCGCGTCTCGAGACGGCGCTGCACGAACGTCAGCATCAGTGTGATTATCCAGTAAATGACCATGACGCAGGCATAGCACTCGAAGAAGAGAAACGTCTGCGTGCTTTCGATTTTCGCCGCGCCCATAACGTCGCGCACGCCGACGAGGAAGGCAAGCGAGGACATCTTAAAAAGGTTGATGAGGTCGTTGAAGAGCGGCGGAAGCGCCACGCGGACCGCCTGAGGAATCACGATGCGGGTGGTCATCTGCCAGCCGCTCATGCCGAGCGACATGGCCGCCTCGCGCTGTCCTTCGTCGACTGAAATCAGCGCGCCGCGTATCGACTCGGAGACGAAGGCCCCCATGTTAAGGCTCATGATGACCGCGACTGCTACCGTCGGCGACATGTTGAGGATTATTGAGCTGATGTTCGCCATGCCGTAGTAGAAAAAGAAGAGCTGTGTAGCGACCGGCGTGCCTCTGATGAACGACACCCAGACGCGCAGAAGCTGACTCAGCCCCTTGACGTTGTAGTAGCTTATGAGGGCGAACATGATTCCGATGACGAGAGAGAAGAAAGCGCTGATGAGCGTGAGCGAAAGAGTGACGTTCAGCTTGCTGGCAATCAGCGGAAGAGTCTCAAAAAAATATTCCCAGTTGAATCTCACATAAAGCGCCTCCCGTGCGGGCGATTTTTTCAAAAACAGTAAAATCTTATGCTTAAACGGGAGCAGGAAACAATGTTCAAATGACACAAAAATTTTTACATGTGGATTCTCTTATCAGTTATTCAAACGCACCGACACAATGGCAATTATTGAAGGGAAATTATTCGTTGGCATAAAATTAAACAGCGCGGTCAAAGATGGTTGTCAGTCCTTGCGTCCGAGCTTCGCGCGGATCGCGCCCTCCAGCTCGGTCACCAACATTCCGCAGATTATCAGCAGGCCGCCGAGCGCGCCCTGCAAGTGGAACGGGTCCTGCCCGCTCGCGACGGCGAGCACGTAGCCGAAGAGCCCCTCGAGCGAGAAGATGACCGCCGCGTGCGTCGCGCTAGTGTGCTTCTGCGCGCGGAACTGTAAATTGAAGCAGAGGATAGTGTTGCAGAGCGAGACGCAGAGCAGCGAGCCGCATATCTTCGGCGTGAAGTCCGAAATTTGCGGCAGGGGCTCGAATATCAGCGCGAGCACGGTCAGCACGGCGGAGAGCATGATTATGTGCAGCGCTGTGAGCCGCGCCGGGTCGACGCGCCGCGCGCAGTATTCGCTTGAAATCACCTGGAGCGCGTAAAAGACTGCCATGAGGAACGAGAGGAAGTCTCCGAAGTTGAAGGCCATCCCCGGAGTGAAGCCCATGACGAGCAGCCCCGCCGTCGTCAGCCCCGCGCCCGCGAAGAGCCACGCCGACGGGCGCTTCCTGTAGA
>CALWZB010000137.1 GCA_944385915.1 uncultured Clostridia bacterium
GGAGATGGACGCCGGAGGAGCTGGTCCAGCGGGCGGAGCCGGAACAGCCGACCCGGCCCGGACCGCGGATGGCGAAAAGAGAGCCGTTCCAGCCTGGACAGCGGGCGGAACAAGCAGAACCGGCCCGGCAGGGATTGGAGCAGACAGAACCGGCCCGGCACAGGCCGGCGGCGGCGGAGGACAGTCCGGCCCCGAAGGGGAGGGAGATGGACGGCCAGGCGGTGCGTCCCCTCTCTGAGCGCGGGGTGGAGTGGTCCCACCCGGAGATGCCTTCCGTCCGGGAGCGTCACCGGGCGGCGGAGGTTCTGACGGCAGTACCGGCTCCGCCGGAGAGCCGGGTGGGGCTCCCGCTGACCCATCGGACACAGGAGCGGGAGATTCTTCCGGGAATGCCGGAGGCCGGAGGGAAAACGGCCGGAGAGTCCCGTTTCCATCCCCAGGGAGAGCCGGTGCTCCGGGATATCCGGACCACTTTTTCCAGACGGCAGGACGAACCCAGGTCCTGGGCGGAGCACGCTGCACCGGTGGCGATCCCTACAGCCGGCCAGACCTGGGCCGGACAGGTGGAGCTGTCGTTTGCCCAGCCCGCCGGAGAGCAGGCGCAGACATCCCCTGTCCCCCGGCGGGAGGGTCCGAAGGGACGGGACCTGAGCGCTCTGCCCCAGTGGGCCAGAGAGTTGATGGAAAAGCCGGCGGGTCCCGCTGCCGGCAGTTGGTCCTGGCAGGGGGGAAAGGCTCCCGGCGGCGACAACCCGGAGAGAGTCCGGGGCCGGGCGGCCCCCGGAAACACAATCCAGTGGACGGCCCCAGGAGCCATCTCCCCGGACGGAGATGTGACTAGCCGCCCGGCCTCTATCCAGTACCGCCAGAGGGCGGCGCAGGAGGAGAAGCCGGAAATCCAGAGGCGTGCTGGACTCAGTGAGGCGGAGATGCAGCGGACCGCCGACAAGGTATATCGGATCATTGAGGAGCGGCTGCGCCGGGAGCTCCGGCGCAGTGGAAGATAACCGCATCAGACGGACAGGGAGAGGTGCGCGATGTACGTAGGGATTCCAAACCCCAATATCATCATGCCGCTGGAGAAGATGAAGATCACGAATCTGGATGCCTTCAATCCGTTCGATAAGACCTTCACCGTGCTGTACAATCCCCGGAGCTACACCCATACCCGCAACGTGGACTATTCCCAGATCCCCCTCCTGGGGGCGGATGCACCCATTGTCCAGTTCCAGAGCGGGAGGGGGGACATCCTGTCTTTTGATCTGTTCTTTGACAGCATTTCCGCCGGCTCGGAGGTGGGCGGCACCATCCTGGATCGGGCGATTTTCGCGGCCAACAGCCTGCTGCCCTCCGCCACAAACCTGATCGACGTGCGGGATTATACCTCCAAAATTATCAATCTGATGCACGTGGTCAGCGATCTCCACCGGCCGCCGGAACTGCAGGTGGAGTGGGGAACTCTGAGCTTCAAAGGGTTCCTGGTCAGCTGTACCCAGCAGTTCACCAAATTTGACGAGGCGGGCTGGCCGGTCCGGGCTGTCCTCCAGTGTCAGTTTGTGGCGCATGTGGACCTGGACAAACTGTTCGGGAGCAACCCGCTCAATTCTCCGGACACGTCCGAGTATCAGAAGGTCTGCCAGGGGGATTCCCTGTGGGCGATCTCCGTAAAAAAATACGGAACCTGCGACTGCTGGAGGCAGATCGCGGCAGCCAACGGACTGGTTAATCCCAGAGTGCTGCGGGCCGGAGAGACCCTGGTGCTGCCGGCGGAAGTGGACTGAGTCCGCAGACCGGGCAGACAGAGAGGAGGCGGGGGCATGGACCGGGCAACCTATACCTATCAGGCTCTTTCAAAGAAATATGACCGGTTTCTGGCCCCGTCCTTTGAGATTAAGGTGGGGTCAAAGGTGCTGGCCAGCAGCAAGTGCCACATCCCCACCCTGGAGGTGGAGCTCTCTGCCGACGGAACGGCGGGGGGCTGTTCCTTCACGCTGGAGGGGCAGTATGATTACGCCACCAGTAAGTGGACCAACGCCCTGAGCGATACCATTTCAGTGGGGGAGAAACTGACTGTCAGCGGCGGCTATGTGCAGAAAAAAGAGCTGTTCTACGGGTATGTGGACGACTATACCATTGACTTTTCAGGGGAGGGTGCGCCGCGTATCCAGGTCACGGGTATGGACGCCATGGGGTATCTCATGTGCCTGCGGGAGCCCCTATACGCCGGCCAGAAGAAGGCGGCGGAAATCGTCAGGACCATCCTGAACAAGGGAGTCTCCGCCGGCTTTGCCAAGAGCGTGACCGTAGGGACCCTCACCGGGTTTGAGACGCCCATCATCAAGGAGCAGGTGGATGACTGGCGATTTCTCAACATCCTGGCCCAGCGATACGGGGCCAGCCTGTTTGTGGTGGATGGGGAGCTGATCTTCGACACGGTGACCACCCAGACCACGCCCATCCTCACGCTCACCCTGGGCCAGGAGCTCCAGTCCTTCACCAAGCGGGTCTCCATGGCGCACCAGATGGGGAAGGTGGAGATCTACGGCCGGGATGTGAACCAGAAGCCCATCAAGGGGACGGCCTCCAGCGTGACCGGCGGCAGCGGGAAATCCGCAGCCCAGCTGGTTCCCAAGCTGCAGCAGGCTGTGCTGCGGGAGTACAGCGAATACGCCCAGACCGAAGCCGAGTGCAAGAAGCTGGCACAGAACCGGCTCAACAGCATCGCCATGGGCCTGGTGTCCGGCCAGGGCCAGTGCGTTGGGATTCCGGAACTGATCCCGGGCCGGTATCTGAAGATCACGGGGGGAGATGCTCAGAGCAACGGCAGCTATTTTTTGACAAAGGTTCGCCACATGTTTGCAAACCAGGGGTACACCACCGCCTTTGAGGTGAAGGGAGCAAAGGTATGAGCATCGCGGAACAGATAAACGCCATGGTGGAGAAGTCCGGCCGGCTGACGGGACGGGAAATGGCCCGCTCCGGCCTGACGCTGGCCAAGGTCACCAACATCACGGACGACAAGAAGCTCAACCGGGTGAAGTGCCTGCCCATCGGCAGCGAGCAGGCGGAAGAGACCGACTGGTGCTATGTGATGGCCCCCATGGGAGGCAACAACTGCGGCGCGTTCTTTTTTCCCCAGGTGAATGACCTGGTGGTTCTGGCCTATCTGGACGACGATCCGCACCGGCCCCTGGTGCTGGGCGGCTATTGGAACACCGAGGTAAAGGCCCCGTTTACGGTGGACAATGGAAAGGCGGAGGACTACTGTATCCGCACGCCGAAAAAAATTGACCTGGTGCTCCACGACGAGGACAAGAAGCAGAAGGTTACCCTCACCATGCCCTCCGGAACGGTACTGACCATCGACGACGAGGCGCAGAAGGTGACGGTACAGGACAAGGGTGGGGAGAATGCCCTGATCATGGATCTGAAGGGGGGCGAGGTGGCCCTTCAGGCCAAGACAAAGCTGACCCTGGCGGCGGGCAAGACCAGTATTGTGCTGGAGAGCAGCGGCAACATCACCGAGAAGGGCAGCGGAACCGTCTCCGTGGAGGGGTCCGGTATTCAGGAGAAGGCAAGCGGACAGATGCAGCTCCAGGGAGCCACCGTGGCGGTGAAATCCGACGGGACCCTGGATCTGAACGCCACCGGCCCAGCCACGCTGAAAGGCGCCATGGTGAAGATCAACTGAGCAGGTCACGGCGGCGGGCCGCGCAGGACAGGAGGCAGACATGGAAGACCAGCGGAGATTTTTGGGGCAGGGCGTCAAGTTCCCCCTGCAGGTGGACCCCCGGACGGGAAAATTCGCCATGGTCAGCCAGGAAGAGGACATCCGGGAGGCCATCGGCATCATCCTCAATACGGTGCAGGGCGAGCGGGTCATGCGGCCGGAATTCGGCTCCAGCGTCATAGACTATGTCTTTGCCCCCTCATCCAGCACCAACCGGGAGAGCCTGGCGCGGACGGTACGGGACCAGCTCCAGTACCAGGAACCCAGGATTACGGATGTGGAGGTCAAGTGCCGGGAGAACGACCAGTTTACCGGCACCCTGGTGGTGGAGGTATCCTATACCGTGCGCAGTACCAACAGCCGGTATAACCATGTCTATCCCTTCTACATCACCGAGGGCTCGGAAGGAGGCGGCGGCGCATGAGGCACCCTGTTTTGGACCCCCGGGACCTGGAGGCGGTGCGCCGCCAGGTGACCCGGCTGGCCCGGTCCTATACGCCGGAGTGGCGGTGTGAGGGGACGGAGGACGACCCCGGAGCCGCCCTGGCGGAGCTGTTTGCCACCATGTTCCACCAGACGGTGGACCGGATGAACGCCCTGCCCGGCAAGCTGTATACCGAATTTCTTAATGACATCGGCTTTCAGGAGCCGGGTCCCGTGCCGGCCGCCGGGACCATGGAGTTTACCCCGAACGGCGGAGAGACCGAGCCGGTACCAGTTCCCAGGGGGACGGCGGTGTTCACCCCGGACGACCAGGGGGAGAACATCGTCTATGAGACCGAGCGGACCATCGAGGCCACTGCCGCCCGGCTGGTGGATATGTATTATGTGGACCCGGAGGAGGATCAGATCCAGCGGCTGGATCTGACCCGCTCCGCCCGGCTCTTTACGGCGGGAGCGGGCGAGGAACTTCAGCGCCACCGCTTCACCCTGTCCCACGACGGAGTGCTGCGCCTGGAGGGACCCAGTGCCATCACGGTGGAGCTCCGGCAGCCGGTACGCCATCAGGAAGAGGAGTCGGCGGAGCGGCTGGCCGGCGGGTCCGTATCCTGGCCCTACCGCCACGACCGCCGGGCCGTACCCTTTGATGCCGTCCGGGCCGACCACGCCCGCATTGTGCTGGAGAAGCGGAACCGCCTGACCATGGACCCGGGGGTGGATGGGATCTCCATCTCCTGCGCGGGACGGCCGGAGTGTGAGCTGGTGCTGGATCAGGTACTGCTGACCAGTGCTCCCCTGGAACCCTGCCTGGTCCAAAGCGCCAGCTTCGGCGACCAGCCCATCGACCTGGAGGAGGGCGGCTACTGCTTCGGCCGGCAGCCGGCGCCGTACGGGCTGTTCTATCTCCGCAGCGACAGCACCCTGTCCAAGGCCGGAGCCCGGGTCAACCTCCACCTGGAGATCGTCCCCATTGTGGAGGACCCGCCCGCCCAGCCCGCCCAATATACATATGGACAGGCCATCATCGACAAGCGGGGGGCGGTGGAACAGAAACCGGACGACGTGCGGGTATCCTCCGTGGTCTGGGAATATTTCAACGGCATGGGGTGGTGTCCCCTGGCGGTAACCGGGGACAAAAATCCCTTCTCCTGTCTGCGGGACGGCAGCCTGGAGGTGGTGTTTCAGATTCCGGAGGATCTTCAGCCCACCCAGGTGAACGCGGAGACAGGGTGGTACATCCGGGCCAGAGTGCTGGAGGTGGAGAATCAGTTCTCCGCCTATCAGCGGCGGGTCCTGCCCTTCGTGAAAGGTGCGGCTTTTTCCTGGCAATATGCCCGGGGGGTGCGGGTCCGGGCCGTTGCGGCGGAAAACAACGGTCTGCGCCAGACGCTGGGGGAGGCGGAGCGCATCGACCAGCTGGGCCTTGTGGCGCTGCGCCCTATGGCTCCGGGATTTCAGGCGATGTATCTGCGCTTCGACCGCTCCCCCCACGCCATGCCTCTGTCCCTCCGCTTTCAGATGGAGGGCCGGGTCCGAATGGAGGATGCGCTGGTCTGGGAGTGGTGGGACGGCAGGCGGTTTCAGCCTGTGCGCTGTGTGGACGGTACGGAAAATCTGTTCCACAGCGGCGAGATTTTTCTGTATCTGTCTCAGCCTCTCCCGGCTGGCGAGCTGCTGGGGCAGGAGGGCTGCTGGCTGCGGGTGAGCCGCACCTCCCGGCGTCCCTGTCCCGCGCCGGTGGCGGCAGTGCTGTGCAACACCGTGACCGCGGTCCAGCGCCAGCGGGAGCCCGATCAGTTTTTTGACACCGGGGTATATGAGGCCGGGAAGGCGGTGGCCCTGCTGGCCCAGCCAGTGCAGGACTGCCAGGTGTGGGTGGACGAGATGGCGGGGTTGTCCGCCGCCCAGGCTCAGGAGCTGGCGCAGGAGGAGCCGGAGAACGTCCGGCTGGAGATGGAGGGACATGCCCCCGTCCGCTGCTGGATCCGCTGGAAGCCGGTGGGAGATCTGGCTCTGGCGGGGCCGGAGGAGCGCGTTTATCTTCTGGACCCCTATCAGGGGGTCATCCGTTTTGGCGACGGGCGGCAGGGAAAGGTTCCCCCTGCGGGGGACCACAACATCCATGTGATCTACGCCAGCGGCGGCGGGACCCGGGGCAACGTGCCTGCGGGCCGGGTGACGGCCCTGCTTGGGGGGCTGCCCCGGATCTCCCGGGTGAGGAACCTGACGCCCATGAGCGGCGGCACCGGCCGCCCCGCCTGGGAGGAGATTGAGGACCGGGGAACCCGCTCCCTGCGGACCCGGGGTCGGGCGGCCGGCCGGCGCGACTATGAGGACCTGGTGGCGGAGGCCTTTCCCCAGGTCCGCCATGTGAGATGCTTCTCCGGGCGGAATGTCCGGGGAGAGGAGACGCCCGGACATGTGACCGTGGTGCTTACCGGCTACGGAGAGGCGGGAGCCGGTATGGAAGCCCTGTGCCGGGAGGTATACCGCTTCCTGAGCCGGCGGTGCTCCTGCTGCCTGGTGGCGGAAGACAGGCTCCACGTCTGCCCCGCCACCATCCTGACCGTCAACACCCAGGTGACGGTGGAAACGGAGCAGCCTGACCGGGCGGCGGACACCCAGCGGGAGATTGTCCGGCGGCTGGAGGAGCTGATCCGCACGGCCTGGCAGGCCCGGCCCATCGGGGAGCAGATCCGGGTGGACGAGGTCTGGACGGCGGTGCGGGACGTACCCAACGTGCGGGCCATCCGCCAGATCCTGGTGGAGGGCGCCTATGATCAGGAGGGGCTGTCCCGCCTGGCACCGCTGGAGGGAGAAACCGCCTTCCCCTACGGTGTGGCGGAGAGCGGCGTCCATTCCGTTCGCGTGTTGTAACCGGAAGTGAAACGTCCCGCGGAAAGGAGGGGAGGACCTTGCTGATCCCCCGCAGATTGGACGATCAGACCTATGCGGATATTGTGGAAGAGGCGGAGGCCCGCCTGCCGTGGCTGTGTCCCGTGTGGACCGATCACAACGCCCACGACCCCGGTATCACCCTGCTGGAGCTGATGGCCTGGTATAAGGAACTGCAGCAGTATCAGCTGGACCAGCTGACGCCGGCCATCCGGCGGAAGCTGTTGGAGCTGGCGGGACTGCATCTTGGCCGGGAGCGTCCGGCCGTCTGCGTTGTGTCGGTGCCGGAGGACGGCCCGGGTCGGCTGGAGGGGGCGCGGCTGACAGGCCCCCAGGGCCTCCCCTTTGAGCTGATGGAGCCTGTTCCGGCCCGGCGCCCACGCCTGGTGCGGGTGCTGGCCGAGTGGGCCGGGGAGCGGGTGGACATCACGTCGGTGTGCGCCGGAGGGCCGCCCTTTCAGCCTTTTGCGTTCGGAGGCGCAAAGGACAGCGGCCTGCTGCTGGGTTTTGACCGGCCGCCGGAGGGGACGCTGCGCCTGTGGTTCCAGGTGGAGCGCCCTCGGGGCGCGGCGCGGAATCTCCCCCACGGAGAGACGCCGCCCCCCAGGACCCTGGTCTGGGAGCTGGTGGGCGCGGGTCCGGCGGAACCCCTGGAGGATGAGACCTGGGCCTTGAGCTGGAGCGGGTTTGTGACGCTGCCCGTGCCGGAAAACTGGCCGGCGGGAGAGGAGCACCTGTGGTGGGTCCGCCTCCGGCAGACCGAGGGCGGCTGCGAAGAGTCCGTGCGGCTGAGTGGACTATGGGCCGGTCGGTTCCGGGTGGTGCAGCAGGAAAGCCGTGCCCGGCAGTATGCCTTTACCATCGGGGCCTGGGCGGGCCAGCGGGTGCTGGCGGCCAGCGCCCAGGCGCTGCGCGCCCAACTGGCGGTGTTTCTCCGGACGCCGGCAGGTTGGGAGCAGACAGACCGGTATCAGTCTGTCTCCGGGCCGGACGGTCTGGAGCTGACCGTGGACGGAACCGGCGCGGCTCCGGCGGTGCTCCCTGTGAGCTCCCAGCAGACGGTTATGACCTGCAACATGCTCCAGGCCACCATCATGGACAACAAGCTGCCCACCTTCGGCATGTGCTCCTCCCTGGCCAATCCCACCGTGGCGTCGGCCACCGCGTCGGCCATGGGGGCATTGACCCCCATGTCCTGTATGCCGGTGACGCCGGCACCCTGGGTGCCGGGAGCCGCTACGGTTCTGGTGGGTGGAAAACCGCTGCTGAACAACAGCAGCAAGCTGATGTGCGCCTACGGCGGGGTCATTCAGGTGAATATGACTCCCGCCCTGACGGTGCAGACTCCATAAGGAGGGAGACGGATGGATCAGGGTGATCTGCGGCCCATGGATGCCGCCCGGCTGGACCGGGGATATGGGACACAGGGGGAGCTGCTGGAGGATCTCTCTGCATGGCTGGACCTGCAACTCTACTACTATTACGAGCGGCATCAGTGGCTGGGTCCCTCCAGCGACCTGAAAAATATGCTGGGCCTGGTGGTCAGCCGGGAAGAGTTTGAGCACAACCTGGCCAAGGCCGCCCAGAAGGGACTCCAGAGCCGGATGACGGCGGAAGAGCGGGAGCAGGTGGAGCTGTACCGGCAGGCCATTGCCCTGCGGGTTGAACGGACGGAGGGTGCGCTCCCCCTGCTGGCGCTGTTCCGCCGGTGTGGGCTGGACCGGTTCCAGCGGGCGTGTGTGCTGTTGGCCTATCTGTCTGTGGTGGACGGAAAGTATGAGAAGGTGCTGGCCTATCTCCAGGACGACATGACCAGCCGTGCGCCGGGGATCTCTCTGGCGGTACAGCTGTTTTTACCGGCGGAGGAGACGGTGGAGGAGGGAATGGCGCGGTTTTCCAGCGGGAGAGGGACATTTCTCCGGCTGTTCCAGCCCCAGGGCCTGGAGCGGGGGAAGCTGATCCTCCGGGAGACTGTGGTGGAGTTTCTCAACGCCGGTGTGCTCTCGGACCGGCCGGGCCGACGGATCTTCGACAGCGCCCGCCAGCGGCCGGCCGGGCCGCTGGTGGTCCAGATGGAGACCGCCAAGCGCCTGGATTTGTTGCTGGAAGACCCGGCGGACTGCTGTTTCTTTTTGTACGGCCCCGCCGGGGGCGGCAAGAAATTTCAGATGGAGCACCTGATGGCCCGCCGCCGCCAGAGCTGTGTGTTTGCGGACCTGGAGGGCGATGGATGGAAGGAAATGGCGGAGGAGGCGGCTCTGGCCGCTTTGCTCACCGGTTCGTACTTGTGCCTGTACCATCTGGACCGCCGGAACGAGACAGGGGACCTCGTCCCCGCAGACGGCGCGATGCTGCGGGTGTTGGAACAACTGGAGAGCGGGCAGGGAAAGCGATTCTTCCTCTCCGTGCTGCCGGCGGGCGCCCGGTTGGACACGCTGTGCGTGGAGGCGGAGCTGCCGCCGGTGACCGAGCAGGAGCGGCTGGAGCTGTTTCGGGCCGCCCTGCGTTCCACGGTATGCGACGGCTCTTTTACCTCGGAAGAGCTGGCGGCAAAGTTTCGCTTCACTCCCCGGCAGATCCGGCTGGCCTGCGACCAGGCGGCGGGTTTGGCCCGTCTCTCCCAGGCGGGGACGGTGTCCGGGGAGCTGATCCACCAGTGTTGCTACCGGCAGGTGGTCCATCGGCTGGGCGAGCTGGCCAGCCAGGTCCCGGCGGCCTATACCTGGGAGGACGTGGTGCTGCCGGAGGCCCAAAAACGCCTGATGCGGCAGGCCTGCGGCCATATCCGCTATCAGCACCAGGTTTACTGTCGTTGGGGGTTTGACCGGAAGGTAAGCTATGGCCGGGGGCTGTCCATCCTCTTTGCCGGCTCTCCCGGCACCGGCAAGACCATGTGCGCTCAGGTGATGGCCCATCAGCTGCACATGGAGCTGTACAAGATCAACCTGGCCCAGATTGTCAGCAAGTACATCGGAGAGACGGAGAAAAACCTCCGCGCCGTCTTTGCCGAGGCGAAAAATGCCAGCTGCATCCTGTTCTTCGACGAGTGCGACGCCCTGTTCGGCAAACGCAGCGAGGTAAAGGATGCCCATGACCGCAACGCCAATGTGGAGGTGGCCTATCTGCTCCAGCAGATCGAGGAGTATGACGGCGTGTGTGTGTTGGCCACCAATCTGGTGGGCAACATCGACGCGGCCTTTATGCGGCGGATCACCTATGTGGTCCACTTCCCCTTCCCGGAGGCCCCCATGCGGGAGGCCATCTACCGCCGGATGCTGCCGACGGCGGCCCCGGTGTCAGAAGATATAGACTGGAAATTCCTGGCTGAAAAATTCCAGCTCTCCGGCGGCCACATCAAGAACATTGTTTTGGCCGCCGCCTTCCTGGCGGCGGGGGAGGGAGAGCCCATCTCCATGCGCCACCTGCTCCGGGCGGCGGTGAACGAGCTGAAGAAAA
>CALWZB010000138.1 GCA_944385915.1 uncultured Clostridia bacterium
GGCTTTCTGACTGGCGATATAGGCTTCGCCAGCCTCCCGTTGAGCATCCAGACTGTTGAATTCCTGATCCAGTCCTTCCTCAACGGACTTGCGTGTGTAAATCGCGCATCTCTTCTTTGGAATCGTCTGCATCACCATCACTTCACCCCGAAAAAGAGTTTGCCGTTCCAGCGAGTCCCGGTAATTTCGCGGGCGATGGCGGAAAGCGATTGATAAACCGTTCCGTCATATTCAAATGTTCCGTCGCCCAGAACAATCACTTCGTATTTCTTCCCTTTCCAGACCCGTTGATAACGAGTCCCGCGCAACTTGGAAATCATTCCTTTCGCTTTATTTTGAAGATTGGCCATGGGATCGCCATCGGCAATCCGGGTCAGAATTTCCTTGTCGTTATCGGACAAGCCCCCGAAATGAAGTTCCTGAATTCGATATGCAAGGCGGCGACGCAGATTTACAATGTTGGTCTGTCCCGGTTCAAAGCCAAAGAGTGCATTGAACTTTTCCCGAAGTTCGGCAAGATTCATATGATTGATCCTGTCAATTTGTCGTTTTATTCCTTGATCGCTCATGTCAATGCAACTCCCTGATTTTTCTCTATATACAAGCATTTATCCCTGCGTTTATCCAGTTCTTTTGCCTTGATTCTGCGAAGAACTGCGGCAATCAGATCGATCGCCTGACGAATATTTTCCGGGAGTTCCCGTTTATCCATTTTTCTGTCTCCTGAGTTCGGAAAGTTTGAGTCTGCCGTTTTGAGGAATCACGCCAGGGCGTTTGTCGGAAAGCCGGATCATCGGCTTGCGGTCAAGCTTCGCGGGAAACGTCTCGGGCAGAGACGCACCGAGCATGGATCCGCAGACCGCACAGCCCGCGACACAGTCCAGAAAATGGTTGTCGTGCGACTGCGGCTTGAGTTTCCACTCGTCGACCGTGCGGCCGCGCCCCTGTGTTTTGACGCGGTATTCGGCGGTCAGATGCTCCGCGAAGAGCTGATGAGCTCCGGGGATCCGTCCGTAGAGCGTGAGCGACCCCTTGTCGCCGACGGGAACCGCGAGCCGCGCATGAATAAAACTCTTCCAGCTATGAACAACAAGTCCGAAACAAAGAGTGTTTCCGCCGTGAGCACCCCGAATGCGAATGACGCTGTACCTCCGGAGAAAAAGCCGGAACCGGAACAGAAGCCCGGCAATCCGGCGAACAAGCCCGGCGAACCGGAAAAGAAACCCGATAACGTGGAAAAGAAGCCCGGACAGGCGGCCGCGGAGTCGACACCGCCCGCGATTCAGGCCTCCGCCGGGGATGTGGCGGCGACCGCCCGTGAAGCGGCTCAGAACGCCGTCAAAGCCGAGCGTGAACGCATCAGTGCGATTCAGGCGATCTGCGACGGTGAATTCCCGGAAATCGAACGGGAGGCGATTGCCGGAGGCTGGACGCCGGAGGTGGTGACGAAGAAGGTGCTCGAAACGATCCGGGCCGAACGTCCCGCCGCCAATGTCAATATCAGCGTGAAGACCGCCCCGGAAGGCGGAGAGTTGCGCAAGACCATCGAAGCGGCAATGTGTCTCCGGGTCGGAGTGAGCGCCGACCAGCTGGAGAAATCCTATGGGGCCCAAACGGTGGAAGCGGGGATGGCCGAAATGGACATGCCGCTGAAGCAGCTTCTGATCGAATGTATGAAGCTCGACGGCATTCCGTACAGCCGCGGCTTCGACAATGAAACGATCCGGGCGGCATTCTCGAGCGTTTCGCTTCCGGGAATCCTGAGCAACGTGGCGAACAAGAAACTCCTGCAGAGCTACGAGGCCCAGCCGATCATCGCCATGAAGCTGTGTTCCACGGGCGACCTCAACGACTTCAAGGAGAACGACCGTTTCCGCCTGACGGATGTGGGCGATCTGCTTCCGATTGCCGCCGACGGCGAGATCAAGGACGGCGGACTGATCGAAGAAAGCGCGAAAAATCAGCTCGACACCTACGGAAAAAAGTTCTGGGCGTCCGTTCGGATTGCATAAGTCAGTGGAGTAGAAATACTTAAACCACTGTATCTTGACAGGATACACCCCTAATCCGACGTTTTGCAATGTTATGACCATTGCAGGATGGTTAGCTCTTGGATGACAAATGGGAAACATAGAGTGACAGGCACTTGTAGTGGTTTCTCAGGGGAAGCGAATATGGCTAAGGCTGAAATGTTTGAACTTGAGTGTGGGTCTGCGAATTTGCCCAGTTACCTCACCTGTATACGGGGTAATGGGGACTGAACATTCAATGGAACTTGAATGCGAAAGGTTTGGAATTGCCGAGGATAACGGAGCTGTCAATATATACCCCGAAGTCCGTCCCCAACCGGCTTGCGTTGCAAGCAATAGCACAAATCAAGAGCCTAAGTTCGCTGTATAAAGATTTATGTGATTACCGGAGAAGCTCATGATAATGATACCATGTCAGTGAATGGAATGTATCATGAGTGACAGAGTTCCCGCAGTAGCAATGAAGCGGCTAATCACCGTGGAGCGAAGGGGAACAGAGTATTAGCGAAAATCGAAAATCAAACGTAAGGGCATGACCTTAAATGAACGTAGAAAATCGATTGAGCAGACTGGCAAGACTTGCCAGCGCAGACAAAAGCAAGCGGTTTGACCGCTTGTATCGTGAATTGACAAAGACCGATTTGTTGATGTATGCCTATGAGCAGATCAAAAATAATAAGGGCTCAAAAACACCCGGTATAGACGGGCTCAATAAATTTAACTGGAATGAAGAAGAAGCTGTAAAACTTGCAGTACAACTTCAATCCGGAGAATATGAGCCTGTACCTGTCCGGAGAGTTCTCATTGACAAGAAAAACAAACCGGGGCAAAAACGTCCGCTTGGAATCCCGACATTCAGGGACAGAATCGTACAGTGCGCACTCAAGTTGCTTCTTGAGGCTCTTTACGAACCAATATTTTTTGACTGTTCCCATGGATTCCGTCCGCACCGAGCCTGCCAAACTGCGGCAATGCAGATAATGGACAGTCCACGAGTGCGGATAGACTGGGTAATAGAAGGAGACATTAAAGGATGTTTCGATAACATCTGTCACCAGAAATTGCTCAAAATTCTGCAACGGAGAATCAAGGATGACCGACTGCTGAAACTGATAGCGAAGTTTCTGAAAGCGGGATACTTTGAAAGAGAAAGATGGAATCCGACAAAAGCCGGAACACCGCAAGGTGGCATTATTTCTCCTTTGCTTGCCAACATCTACCTGCATGAAATCGACAGATTCGTACAGGATGAATTTGGGGCAAACCAAACTCCGGTGCAGTCTCCAAGTGAAAGGGGTGCACGAATCAGCAAAGAATGGAGAAAGGTTGTCAGCAGAATTTACCGACTGCGTAAAATTCTCAAAGGCGAATTCAAATCACCGCTTACGAGAACAGAAGCAGAAACGGAACTGCAAAGACTTTTGAAATTCAGAGCTTCTCTCCCGTGCACTACTGAACCAATGAAGCCACGCATCACTTATGTAAGGTATGCGGATGACTTTGTCATTCTACTGCGCAATTTGCCGAAAGAAGAAGCGGAAAGAATAAAAACTAGGCTGACCGAATGGGTGGGCAACGAACTTGCCCTTGTGTTAAGTCCGGAAAAGACTGCGATTACGCACATCAATGACGGATTCATGTTTCTTGGCTACAGATTCATGGCAAAGAAAACTGAAATGGCGCAACCCAGAGTCAAAATAGTTATACCGCATGAAGCCGCGCAATCAAAACTGCAAGACATCAAAAAAGTTTGTCAACAACTGGACATTCCTGAAACGGAGATTATCCGAAAACTCAACAATATGTTGAGGGGATGGATGATTTACTATCGGTGCGTCAATGCGCCGAGTCGTGTAATGTGTTCGGTACTGTCGCATGCATGGTGGATATATGCCGAATACGTCAGCCGTAAAAACGGTTGTAGTATCGCACATGCCGCCAAACGCTGGATTGGCAGATGCCCTGCATCCTCGCTCAATCCCAAAGGCGGACAGAAAACATGGTATGCGGAAACGACAAACGATAAGGGCGAAATGGTAAGAGAATATCTATTGACTACTCCCGTCCCTAAACGCAGTCTTCACGATGTTGCAACGCAAATTCTATACGGAGTACAAACTCCGTTCAAGGCAAAATAAGGAAGTAATGCAAGTTATTAATACTTGGCGAGCCGTGTGCAATGAAAGTTGCTCGCACGGTTCTGAGAGCACTTGGGGGAAAGGTACCGGAGCAATCCGGCAACCCGCCCTCATTTGACTCTATGCCTGACGCGTAAAATGATCATCAACGATGATTTGAGCTCGTTTATGAAAGTGCCGACGGCAATGGGCAACCGTGCGGCGCGACTGATCGATCAGCTGTTTTTCAGCCGGCTTCTCTCGAATCCGGCGCAGGCGGACGGCAAGGCGCTGTTCAGCACGAATCACAAAAACCTGCTCTCCGGCGCAAGTTCGGCGCTGAGTTCCGATTCG
>CALWZB010000139.1 GCA_944385915.1 uncultured Clostridia bacterium
TTGAAAAATTCAATCCTCTCAATAATTTCTTGCTCACTAGCGTTTTCATCAAAATGCTGTTCTACCGCATGAATCCCGACTTCTTGACATGCTTTTAATTTATTTCGAACATATATTTCGCTAGCCGGATCATTTCCTACACGAATAATAGCTAAACCCGGAACAATTTCTTTTTTGTCTTTTAATTCTTGTACTTTCTTTTTTAGCTCTTCTCTTTTTTCTTTAGCTAAAGTTTTTCCGTCTATAATTATTCCCATAAAACCCTTCTTTCTATGTTAATCGTTCATATCTTTCAAAAATCTATTTAATAATAATTTTTTATCTTGCAATTCATGAATAAGATTTTTTTGTTTTAAAGATGCATGTAGTGAATTAAAAACTAGAAGCATTGTTTCTTCATGCATGTTTAAAGCTATTCTGGCTAATCTCATCCACGGATAAAATTCCATTAAAAACGAAGCAGAGTCTCTTTCTAGAATGCCATATTCATCAATATTTTTCATATATTCTAAACAAAAGTTTTTATCTGACATAAGCATCTGATGAATCCACATATTTGCCCAAAAATTATGAAAAGCAAAGTCATTATTTAAATATATGATATGGCAGTCTTCATCAAGAAAACACTCTGGTAATTCTTCTAAATTTTCAGGAAGATTATTGCATACAATATTTGATTCGCATCCTTCAATAAAAATTGGATTTCCTAAAGAAATTCGATAATAAACTGGAAGTTCTTTACTATTTCCTAAATACTTTACATAATACTCTTCGGTTTCTTTATTCCATTCTAATCTTGTATTTAAAAGTAACATGGGATTTTCTAAAATATACCCTAACTTTATAAACACAAAGTCAAAATACGGAGAAAATGTTTTATAATTTTTTTGATGAAGAAAATATGTTTTTTTTCTTTCTAATCTTTCTTTTTCGGAAATTTCTGAATTTTCTAAGTATTCTTTCACAATGTTTTGACAATATTGTTCTAATAAGTAATATGGAAGAAAAATCTCATTTTCTGTACTTGGAGCAATTATTTTACACAAATTTTTCAAAATAATGTACCTTGCCTATCTATTTTTAGGTGCTTATAGGCTTTTTCACACGCTACACGCCCTCTCGGAGTTCGTTTAATAAATCCTTCTTGAAGCAGGAATGGTTCCACTACATCTTCTAATGTAGATGGCTCTTCACCAATAGATGTGGCAATTGTTTCGACTCCTACAGGTCCTCCGTTAAATTTTGTAATTAAGCTTGTTAGGTATTCAATATCAATTGCGTCTAAACCAAATTCATCCACTTTTAATTTTTTCAAAGATTCATCTGCTAGTTCGTAATCGATAATCTCTTTTCCTCCAACTAAGGCAAAGTCACGAACTCGCTTAAATAAACGATTGGCAATTCGTGGCGTTTTTCTACACCTCTTAGCAAGTAGTCTAGCTGCATCATCTTCGATTGGCATATCAAATACTCGACTTGTTCGTTTTACAATTTTTAAAAGTTCATCTTCTGAGTAGTAATTTAGTTTTGATACAATTCCAAAACGGTCTCGTAAAGGACTTGATATATCTCCTGCTCTAGTCGTTGCTCCTACCAAAGTAAACGGAGGTAAATCTATTTTTAAATTTCTACTTTTTCCATCACTATTTAAAACTAAATCCATCTCAAAATCTTCCATTGCTGGATATAAAATTTCTTCAATAAACTTTGGCATACGATGAATTTCATCGATAAATAAAACATCTCCAGGTTCTAAAGTCGATAAAATTGCTGCTAAATCCCCACTTTTTTCAATTGATGGCCCACTTGCAGTCTTAATAGATACACCTAGCTCATTAGCAATGATATGAGCTAACGTTGTTTTTCCTAATCCTGGGGGTCCATAAAGCAGAACGTGGTCTAAAGATTCATTTCTTATTTTTGCTGCTTCAATAAAAACTTTTAAATTGCCTGTAATTTCTTCTTGTCCAACATATTCTTTTAAACTTTGAGGACGAATATTTGCTTCGAAGCCATCACCTGCTTGTTCTTCTGCATCTAATATTTTTTCATCTTCCACAAAAATCTTCCTTTCTCATCGCGAATTTTTCTTGCTCGTAGCATAGCTTTTACTTCAATAAAAGTTTTAATGCTTCTTTTACTTGCTCTTCAATTTTTAAGTTTGCATCCATATTTGGAAGAATTTTTTTGATATCTATAGTTTTATATCCTAATCCTTCTAAAACACTAACTAATTCATCAAATCCACCAATATTCGCTGTATCATTCGATGCTGTTAATTTTCCTTTTAAATCTAAAATAATTTGTCTCGCTACTTTATCCCCTACTTTAGGAAATTTCTTTAAATATAAAATGTTTTCTCTATCTATTGCATCAATAATTCCATTAACACTTCCTGTAGCGAGCATAGGCATAATAAGTTTAGGACCTACTCCTTTAACATTTAAAAGTTTTAAAAAAAGTTCTTTTTCCTCTTTAGAAGAAAAACCATATAAAGAATATTCATCTTCACGAATATAACTATAGATATAAACTTTTGCTTCTTCATCTATTTTATATTGAAATGGATTGGCAACAAAAATATGATAACCTATCCCGTTGTTATCTAACACAATATAGTTAGATTCTTGATCGCACACAATTCCTTTTATATAACTATACATCATTATCACCACATTAATGATATCATACATATGTTTAAAATTAAAGTTTTAGAAAACTTTTTTCAAAAATTCTTATGTTAAAAACATTGCTTTGGTATATGACAAAGAAAAAAATCTCTGTTTTTTAAGAGATTCTTTTGTTAATTATGATGTTCTTCCGATATAGAAAAATTCTAAGTCATCAATGATGTTATCTTCTGAACCGGTAATAGCTGGAACAATGACTTTATAATATTTAAATGAAGAGCAAGATTTAAAAGTTTCATTAACGGTCGAACGCTCACTTTCATCTAAAATTCCGTTATTATTTGTATCACAGTTGTAATTACACACTCCATCTCCATCAGAATCGACATTTAAATTATATGAGCAACTTTCTATTTCTCGTTCCGGATTTACTTTTACATTTTCGAAATCATAGTATGCTTCATCATTCCCATTCGTTTCAAGTAACCAAGTTTCTCCTTCATAAGAAATTCTGTCTGCCATAACAGTTAGCTCTGTAACAAAAGTGGTAAAATCAAAACGAATAATTGAATTGGATTCATTACGTTCTATTCTTACTTCATTCAAGGTATTATTCATTAAATCTTCTTCCACAGTCTTAATAATCGTTGCTCTGTTTACTTGATTTTCTTTTAAATAGGAAGCATGACTATTTTCATATTGCATATCTAAAAGCAAATTAAATAAAAATAACATAACTACGGAAATTAAGCCTACACTGATAATAACCTCTACTAAAGTCATACCTTTTTTATTCATGTCATGCACCTACCTTTACGCTGGCATAGTAATAAAAGCACCCAATGTTACTTGTACAGCTATTACCTGATGCATCCATCGCATATTCAATAACTAAACGATACGAGTTTTCATCTCCATCGTCTAAAGTTTTTAGATAGCCTAGCAAACTTGAATTTGAACAAATAGCTGCGGTATTTGAAGATGTACATTCCACTAACGTAGATACATTATATGGAATTAGAATAATACTACGAATATTTAATTCCATCCATAAGTTTTCAAAAAACACTTTTTCAGCAGTGTAAGAACTTCCAAAAATATCACTTTGACCTCGATAAATCATTTGATATGGTTCTCCATTATCGATTCTTTCTTTTAAAAGGTTTAAATTAAAACTTTCTAAATATTTTTTTACATAAAAAGTTTCATATAATTTTACTGGATCATCATAACGAATCCTTATTGTTTCAGCACTTAAAGATGAAACATACAAGGAATAAACTAGCATCAAAGATGCTAGTAAAACAGCTGTCACAATAATCGTTTCAATAAAAATAAATCCTTTTTTATTCATAACATCACTATTCCTTGTACTTGAAAAAATTTGATTTTTTTATGTGGATAACTAGATGCGCACCCCCTGCCACTTTTACACGTGGCTGGGCCCCATTTTTAGGTATTCTATAGACTTAGGGTGAACGGTGAATCTTCCGTTCCTTCTCCTCCACTTATTTTAACATTAGAGTTTAGATATATGGCGGGGGAAACAGCGCTATGGTAGTACGCACTGTAGTAATAAGCGTATCCGCTACTGTACACAATGAACACGGCGCTCGAATAACTAGAAAGAGGAGTTAAGGTCCATTGCTGACTTGAACTATCATATAACCAGTCGTTATTTTTACAATCGCTTACATCTGAATTAGCCCAATTCCATAATTCAGTATTTAAGCATTTTTCTCTATTTGTTGTACTTCCTCCACTGGTTGCATAGCCATAGTCACTTACATACATTAATCCAATACTCCCTATCCACTCTGTTGGTCGTCCACTATATACTGTTGTGCCTCTTTCATAAGAATACCATGCACTTGTAACTTCAGTTCGATAAGAATCATCATCACTACTTGAGTCAGATAATCCACCTAGGTTCCATTTAGCATCACTTATCATAGACTTTGCTTCTTCTGTTAATCCATTAGTACTGAAGTCACAGCTTGTCGTTGCTCCATTGCTTCCATTTGGACAATCTCCACTTGTTCGATTCCAATATGCTCCTTCATTTAATACGATTTGTAAAGCACTATCACTCCAATCATTACTTCCAGTTTCACTATCTGATGAGCCTATACCAGTTGCTTTATTATCCCAACTATATTTTCCTATAGGTTCATTTCTTATAATTTTTAATCTCGTTTCTTTTTTTCCTGTTCCATCATCTATATTGTTAAATACTCCGATGATTCTCCATAATTCATTATTAAAAGATACATAATTATTTGGATCAAATCCTACATATCTTAAATTGTTATCAGTTGTTCTATCAAATTTTAATTCTTCTGTTTCTCCTTTGGCTAAAATGGTTTCCGCAGCAGTTTTATCCGTATGAATATCTTGACTTTCATGAACAAGTCCTGTTCCTTCTATTTTATAGGATAGCACTTTGGATGTGTCTTCTTCTGTTGCTACACTTTCATCTATAATTAAAGATACACTGTAAACTGTGGTACTATTTTGTTCCATCTCTTCATCTTCTATAAGTATTCCATCTGTTAATTCACTGACTGTTTTTCCATTTTCATATCCATTTACGACTTGAAAACTTTCTCCTTCTTGTTTTCTTAAAACCACTTTTAACTTATTTGCTTCTATTGTGTTTGTTTCATTAGCTATGAGTCTTAATGTGTATGCTCCTTTTAAGCTTCCTGTATTTTGGACACTTAATTTATAATCACATGTTCCTAAATAGAGTTTGGTTTCCTCTGCACTCATTGGCATGAAACAACTTTCTTTTCCATCTGATGTAATGGTTTGGGAAGAATTTTCATAAGTGAATACTAAATCTCCTGCTTCAACCACCTGGTTCTTACTATTTCCATCTATTTTAAAAAACATGGCATATGAAAGACTTAGTACAACAATCGTCATACAAATAACAATATATGTTGCTAATTTTGTTTCTCGTTTGAATATATTTTTAAAACTTAAGTTATCGTTCATATTTTTTCACCTTTATTCTATATTTATTATAACGAATTTTTAAAATAAATACTAGTTTATCCTACAAAAAAATCAATAACTACTGGAGCTAAAATCACAATTAGAATAATTGGAATGAAAAAGATTACAGATATAATACTGATTTTGGTTGGTAATTTTCCAATTTGACTTTTTACTTCTAATATTCTTTTGTCTCGTAAAAAGTCTAATTGATTATTTAATGATTCTTCTATATTATTTCCGAAAATACTTGATTGAACAATATTTAATAAAGCATTGTTAATTGTATCACTTGGTATTCTTTGTTTCATATCCGTTATTGCTTCAGCAAATGTTTTGCCTAAACTTATTTCTTGTAAAGATTTTTGAAATTCTTCAGATAATTCTGATTGAATGTTTTTGGAAGTTATCTGTAAAGAAAGTGTTAAGTTTCTTCCGCTTTCTAAAGTTAACGCAAGAACTTCAAAAAAGAATATGGCTTCTTCTTCTAATTTTTTTTCTCTTTTTTTAATCGGATAATCTAGAACTATATATTCACTTAAATAGTGAAAAATAAGAACCACTATTGGAGCTAAAATATATCCATTTTTGTTAAATGCTAATAAAAGAAAAAAGATAGCAAGACTAATTAGTAAGCGATAATTCAAAAGGTCAATTGCTTTGTAATGACAATGAATTCCTAATAGTTTAATTTTCTTTTCGATTTTTTGAATAGATTTTTCCGAATAAATTTTTCGTACTAAGCTTCTTTCTTTCATTAGAATTTCACCTTCAATACTTTCTTAATTACTAAAATATAAAGAATATAGAGTAAGATTACTAAAAATAGTATCATTCTTCCTAAATTGGTTGTAAACATTGGAGCAAAATAAGTTGGATTCAAAATATAAATAATGACGATAAATAATAAGGGTAAGAAACAAAGAGTTCTAAAAACAAAAATGGATGCACTTGTTAAACTTTGCATTTCTTGTTTTAGCTTTTTCTTGTCAAAAAATGATCGTTCAATTGTTCCAAAAACTTTAACAATGTTTCCTCCTGTTTTATTTAAAAGAGTTAATGAACTTGTAATATATTTTGCATCATCTAATTTTACTCGATTGTAGAAACGGTCAAAAACCACTTCAATACTTAGTCCGTAGGTCATATCTAAATAGATTTTTTTGAATTCATCACTGATGGGTCCATCAAGTTCTTCTTTAACAATTTGAACAGCTTGCATAATGTTTCTTCCTGATTTAAAACTGTTATTCATAATAATAATTGCTTTTAATAAATCTTCTTCAATTTTCTTTCTTTTTTTCTGATAATCAATTTGGATAAAGATATCTGGAAGAAAAAAGCCAATCAAAAAGGAAATCAAAAAACTCATAGGTGTCATAACCATAACTTGGAACATAAATGTTAAAATGTTTAAAAGAATAAGACCAATACCTACTAGAAATTTTATTGCAATATAATCCATTCCGCTCATTGAATCTTTATCTTCATATTTAATATGTTTTTCGTATTTTAGACTGTATTTTTTTAAAAAGGCACTTTTATTTAGGACTTTAGCAAACTTATGAATCCAAGTCCATAACCTTTCTGAAACTCCATCAAAGAAAGATTTTTCATGATCATGGACGCTTAGTAAAGCAAAATCTTCAAAACGCTTTTCTAAACGAATAATTCTTTTCTGGCGAAATAAATAAATAATTAATATGAGTAAAATGATAATTACTATGCTTTGAGTAATTAATATTTGCCATGAATAGTTTTCCATGTCCTGCTCCTTTCTTTTTTATTTTTGATGAAACATAAAATCAATATCTGTTATTCCTTTAGTAGCTATTTTTTTATAAACTTTAGGTAATTGTTGGTCGTAAAGAATGTATTCACCATCTACTTCTCCGGATGATGTTAAACCTTTCTGACGAAAAGCAAAAATATCTCGAAGTTCTAATTCACCATCTTCAAATTTCTCAAGTTCTGAAATGGCTGTGATTTTTCTTTTGCCGTCACTCATTCTTTCAATATTTACAACTAAATCTATCGCACTTGCAATGTATTCTCTAATTGCTCTAATGGGTATATCTAAACCACTCATTAACACCATTGTCTCAAGACGGTTTAAAGCATCTTTTGGTCCATTTGCATGTAGTGTTGTAAGTGAACCTTCATGTCCAGTATTCATTGCTTGTAACATATCGAATGCTTCTTTTCCTCTTACTTCACCAACAATAATTCTATCTGGTCGCATTCGAAGTGCATTGATAACTAAATCACGAATCGTAATCTCACCTTCGTTGTCGTAATTTGTTACTCGTGTTTCTAAGGATATTACATGCTCTTTTTCTAATTTTAATTCTGCAGCATCCTCAATTGTTATGATACGTTCGTCATCAGGAATAAAACTACTTAAAATATTTAATAGAGTTGTTTTTCCTGAACCAGTTCCTCCACAAACGATGATATTACATTTTCCTTTAACTGCTGCTTCTAAGAATGTTGCCATGTATGGAGTCATGGAACCAATACGAATCATGTCGTCTGCTTTAGTCATTTCTCCTCTAAATTTTCTTATTGTAATAACTGGTCCTTTTGTACTTAAAGGAGGAATAACCGCATTAATTCTAGAACCATCTTTTAATCTCGAGTCAACCATTGGATTGGTGGCATCTATTGTTCTTCCCATTGGTCCGATCATTCTTTCAATCGTTCTTATAATGTGTTCGTCATTTATAAATGAAACGCTTTCGTCTTTAATAATTTGGCCATCAATTTCAATATAAATCTCCTTTGGACTATTTACCATGATTTCGGTGATGTTTTTGTCTTCTAAAAGCTCTGTTAAAGGTCCATAGCCATTGATTTCGTTATCAATCAAATTGTATAAATGGCTACGTTCTAGATTGGACAAATCGTATCCTTCAATCGTTCTATCAATTTCGTCATTAATAAATTGATTTAATAACTTATCTTCGGGTATTTCTTTATCAATTAAATTTTCAACAATTTTGGTTCTTAAATCATCTAGAAGTTTTTTATCTGGGAATATTTCATAATCGGATACATAAACTGCTTTTTGGGGTTTTCTTTCAATATTAAAGGCTTCAACTAAGCTCTTCTTCATGACTTTCTTGTTCCTCCTTTCCATATAAATCCGTAGCGATTTTCATTAGAGTGGTATAATCTTTGTTAAATACACTTGCTGCTTTTTTTTGCAAGGTAATGATTTCTCCATTCATAATATAATTGTCTATATTTTTTACATAGAATTCTTCTGATATTACATAATCAATATTTGCTTTAATAATATTTTTCATATCAAAAAGAGTAAAATATTTTTTCATTGGGTCTCTTGCATTATTTAAAACGATTTTGTAATTCTCTTTTTTTAAGTCGCGGAAAATCGATAATAGACTTTTCATGTTTTTTAAATCCATAGGGTCATTGTTCATTACAAATAAAATGCTTTTTACCGCATCTAAAATGACTAGGTTTACTTCATTCAAATTATGATTTGTATCAATTAATACTACATCATATAAATACTCAGCTTTGTCAATGGCTATTTCAATGTATTTTGAGTCAATTTTCGAAGCTTGTCTTGGATCTTTAGGGCTAGCAAGTATATCTATTTTTTCTGTATATTTTACGACATAATCTTGAAAATTACGAAAACGATTGTTATTATGATCATCCACTAAAGTGTAAATATTTTTTTCAGAAGGCTTGTTTGTGGCTAGGGAAATTCCTCCACTAGATAAATCTAAGTCCATTATTAATACTTTTTTGCCAATCATTTTGTATATTCCTGCTAAATTTAAAGTTAAAACGGTTTTTCCAACTCCACCTTTTCCTGAGAATAAACAAATGCTTTTTC
>CALWZB010000140.1 GCA_944385915.1 uncultured Clostridia bacterium
AGTTCCATCAGAAAAATCAATAAAACCAAATTCTTTTTGGGGACGATGATTTCTAATCCAACCATGAACTGTAATTTCTTTTCCTAGTAATTCTTCTTTTTTTTCAAAAACTTCGTTTAAAAACATATAAAATCTTCCTTTCATTATAAAAAATAAAAACCCAGATAACATAAGGGTGAGAATAAATCCCACGGTGCCACCTTATTTTACCTAGGTACTCATTCATTTTATCGAGTTTTAACCCGTTCTTAAGTATGTAAAGAAGTGTTTTTCAAAAATGCTTTTAAGCGGTATTTTCACCTAATTAACCTTCTCTGTTCAAAAAAGACATTTTTTACTCGTTTCTTTCTTAAGAAGATACTTTTATTTTAAAATAAAACTAGACATTCGTCAATCAGAATTTTGAATTGATAATGTTTTATCGTCTTAGGATTTCGGTTGCATTCGCTTCGCTCATACTGTATATGGGTCATTGGCCGTTCCTGAGCCCTTTTTCAGACTATCAGACTTCAGATTGAGACCCGGACGAACACCATACGAGACATTCACGTTGTCGTGGCTGACGTCGCCACCGTCGTCCACGATACGCCCGAACGCACCCGAGCCGTCGAAACTGCGAGGAGACATGGTCCAATACCACTTTCCAGTATATAAGTAATATCCTGAATTACTTGAACTGTATCCTCCTGCTAATAAAACTTCATCTGTATTTACTAATCCGATTGGATATGTTAAGGATCCATTTCCTAATATTTCATCATTTACTGTAAATCGGTCATTTTGTTGACTACATGTGAGTCTTGGATATTGTTTATTACTATCCCACGGGTCATAATACCATCGGTATGCGGTTTTTTCCTTTCCTATTCCTGAATTTATATAATCACTTGGCTTATATTCTGATATACTTCGATCATTACAGAATAAGGTATCACTGATATATTGTTCATATTCTGTATCTTTGATATGACTTTCATACCATTCATCTACTTTTGTTTTGATTGTACTATTATTGATGTTTGCATGGGTTTCTTCATAACTAGAAGATGCTGGTGTGCCATACATATAGCCTACGTAGGCATTGTCATTATATGAACTATTATATGCACTGATTCCTATTCGAGTGTAATCTGTATTAGAGTCATTATATCCATTTTTTAAGACTTCCTCTCTATTTTCTAATGCATCTATGACTGTAGCATCTCCTGCATAAATCATTCTGATTGAACCATCTCCGTTGATTCTTATGATTCTCCAATAAGTATCAGCAAATTTTACCCAGTTGTTTTCTACGTTTCCTCTGAAGTAATAACTTGTTCCATAATCATCTGGTGCACTACAAACATATCCTTCTTGTTCTTCTTCGCCTGTAACTAATACTGTTCCATCATCGTTTACTGTTGGACAAGCACCTGTAGTATCTAACTGCGCTATAATTTTACAATTAATACTATCTTCTCCATAATTAGCTACACATTTTTCATAATCTGTTGGCAAACGATCACTGTATTGTGCATTAATTGTGATTTTTGCACTCCAATTACTATTTTGTACTCCTTCTGTTTCAGTTGTGACATTTTCATCTAACCATACTCTTATGTTATATGTTTTTTCTTCGTTAACATCTAGGGCATTATTGTCAATGATGTACGCTCTACTTGCTTCACTTAGTGTTTTTTCTCCTGATTGTAATGTGTTTAAAATTACTGGATTTTTTTCATCAATCATAATTTTTAGATATTCATCCTTTAATGTTGAAGTATTCATGATTTCTAATTGAATTTGATATGTTGCATAGGCACTACAATTGTTTGTTATTGTGAATGTATATGGAGTTAATGTTTTTCCATCTTCATCATACATTGGAAAAGTATTTTCAAGGAGAATCGGATTTTCTTCTTCAAAAGTAATATCAAAACAGCTTGAAGCAAGTGTGTTTTGATTTGTTTGAGTTAAAGTTAATCTCCATGCAGCATAGCTTATTCCTATTACTAATGAAAAAATTAATAATACTCCAATAACTCCTAAAGTTATTATTTTTACTTTGCTCATTTTTCTCACCCATTCTTAGTATTAGAACTTTTACTTTTATCTATGAATAATTTAACATAAATCTTAGTAATTCACAACTTTAAATTCTATTTAAGACAATTTAAAAACAGGTTTTTTACACCTGTTTAGAAGTTTTTTTTGCTGTATGAGTAATTGTGTCCCAACCGAGATTTTTTTTGCATATGGCTATTACAAAAGCATGAAGATAAGAAATAATAAATATAGGATGATATAGTAAGGATTCAAAATACACTTTTGGGGTGAGTTTCAGTTGCTTTGAAACCATATATAAAAGAATTGCGGTTAATAAAACTAAAGAAAGATAAATAATTCCAACGAAACATAGTAGATATATTGCTAATTGCCATGATGAACTAAAACTGGTTGATAATAATACTAAAATAATTAGTAATACTAACCCAAATACTATATATAATGCTGGAGTTATTCCGATTTGCATTTCTATCAAGCTTCTAGGATTTATTGGTTTCTCTTTTGATTTTTGCTTTAATTTTGGACGATACTCTAGCCAATTTTGTAAATATCCTTTTATCCATCTACTTCTTTGTGTGATACTTTTTTTATAGTTTTCTGGTTGTTCGTCATAGAAAACTGCTTTACTTTGATAATGAGTGGATATTCCATGAAGTGCATAGTATAATGAGCTTTCATAATCTTCAGTTAAAGAATGAAACGGAAAGGTTCCCCACTCTTTAATATATTTTCCGTGAATATAATACCCGGTTCCTGATAATATTAAATTTCCGTTTTTCTTTAATGCACTGCGATTTCGAATTTCGTTAATCATAAAAAAAGTTAATCCGGCACATATTGGAAAATAATGATTGGTATTTTTAAATGTCCTATATCCGGTTGAAATAGCATAACCTTGCTGATAATCTTCTAGCATGTATTTAATAAAATCTTTATCTAAAACATTATCGGCATCAAATATAAAATAGATATCATAGTAGTTTTTTTTACTTTCTAAATCTTCAAGCATTTCTGCTAAGGCATAACCTTTTGTTTTTAAATGAAGTTTTTTTCGTACAAAATAACTCATTTTATGATTTTGGACTATTTCTACTGTCGGGTCATTTTCACTTTCAACGATTACATATACATCTTGTGAGTTTATTTTATAAGATTGACTCTCAATCGATTTTAATAGTTCTTCAATTACTAAGGATTCATTTCTAGCTGGAATTAAAATAGCTATCTTTGGATTTTCTTTCAAATTTTCTTCTTTTTGTAATTGATTCTTTTTAGGCGTGAACATTAAATACACGTAGTAACATAGTCCGACTATTATCGATAATAAAGCAACTGAATAGAAAAAAATCATTTTTTCACCTCAATAACTTTCATATTCGTATAGCTTTCTTTTAAGACTTCATCTGGATAATATTCGTCAAAAAATTCTCCGACAATTGTTACAGCTGGATATCCGTTATGCCTAAAAATCTGTCTTATTAAAGCTCCCCAAGAGATTGCAAAATCTAAGGCAAGCAAAACAATTAATATTCTAGTCAACCAAGTCCCAAACTTTTTCGGTAAGGCTTCAATAATGTTTGAAATTGTCGGATAGAAAAGCTTTACTAATACTAATGCAAGTAATCCCCAGACAATTGCAAAAGGAATGGTTGTTCTTCCATTAATGTTTAAAAATTCATTTGTATAATCCCAAGAAACTGTTCCTAAAAACATTTCTTGTAAAAAGCTAACTAAATATTCAAATCCTCCACCAATTAAGGCGCCATATAAAATTGTTTGCCAATCCGGTCTTTTTTTTCTACCTAGTAATCCAATCATTAATACGGCTCCAGCACCATATATTGGTGAAATCGGCCCATAAATTACTCCTCTTCTTAGTTGCCAGACAATTTCATGATGATAGTTATAATGAATTACTAAATTTAGGATTTGTTCGTAATAAGCTCCGAAGATACAGCCAAACAAAAAAATCCAAAAAAGTTTATAAAAACACATTCCTTCTGCAAACTTTTTATTTGGTTTGTCCATCTCTTTTGTCATATCAC
>CALWZB010000141.1 GCA_944385915.1 uncultured Clostridia bacterium
GTATAATGATAATTGTGAAAGGAATGATAAAGATGAAATTAGTACCTAGAAATTATTATTTAGATGATTTATTTAATAACTTTTTTGAAGGAGATGAGAATAAAATGAAATGTGATATTTATGAAAAAGACCAAAAATATCATATTGAAATGGATATTCCAGGATTCAAAAAAGATGAAATTAAAATAGAATGCAACCAAGGAAATTTAACAATTACAGCAGAAAAGAGTGAATCCGAAGAAGAAAAAGAAGAAAAGAAATATATTCGCCGTGAAAGAATTTATGGTAAATATCAAAGAAGTTTTTACCTAGGCGATATTGATGAAGAAAATATTGAAGCATCATTTAACCATGGAACTCTTTCTGTAGTAATTCCTAAAAAAGAAGAAAAAGATACTAGAAAATATATTGAAGTAAAATAAGAAGCAATCCTTCTTATTTTTTTTGTCAAGCTTTTAATTTTATGATATAGTATAGAAGAAAACACAAATGCATTTCTAAGAGGGGGAATACACATGTACATTACTAAAAATACTATTCAGTTCATTCCTGGAGAGTTTATTACTACAGAAATGGAACAATACATTGGCGAAAAAGAAGAATTACAAACAGTTGTAGAAGGAAAAAAAATGTTTGTAAATGCTGAGCCTGTAACGGTTTATCGTGATAAAAAACAAGAAGAAGAAAATAAAAGGATCATAGAATATCAGTATTGTACCGATGAAAAAATAAATTTTATCAAATTACAAAGTCTATTATTGCAAACTAAAATGGCTCATTTAAAACGACTTTACTTGCCTTTTCGAGTAGTGGCACCTGGAAAGCATTTTACGGAGAAATTTTTGACCATCAACCAACTTTCAAACATTCCAAACTTTTATACAGTTATAGATATTAGAAAAAATGAAAAAGGATGTTGGTATACTTTCATGAATAAATCCTCTGTTATTGCAACACAAAAAAATGAATTTGGAACGTTATTACAAGTAAGCGACGAAGAACTTTTAAGAAAATTAGAAATGAGGAAAAAATAATGAGTTTTATAAAAACGCCTATAAAAGGAACTAGAGATTTTTTACCAGAAGACATGGCTTTACGAGAATATGTATTAAAAATTATGAAAGAAACCTATGCATCTTTTGGATTTGAAATCATCGGAACACCTTGTCTTGAACACATTGAAAATTTAACAAGCAATCAAGGTGGGGAAAATGAGAAACTAATTTTTAAAATTTTAAAAAGAGGAGAAAAATTAAATTTAGAAAATATACAAGACCAAGGCGATTTAGTGGATAGTGGTTTGCGTTATGATTTGACAGTCCCATTATCAAGATTTTATGCAAACAATATGAATGAACTAAATAATCCTTTCAGAGCATTCCAAACCGGTTTTGTCTGGCGTGCTGATCGTCCCCAAAAAGGAAGATATAGAGAATTTATGCAATGTGATTTAGATATCTTCGGAGAAAAAACAAATTTAGCCGAAATTGAACTCATCACAGCTGTTACAACATTTTTAAAAAACTTGAATTTTCAAAATTTTCAAATTAAAATAAATGATCGCCGTATTTTGACAAGTATGGTTAAATTTTCAGGATTACCAATGGAAAAAACAGATGAAATTTTAATTTCTTTAGATAAACTTGATAAAATTGGCTTTGATGGAGTTAAAGAAGAACTGTTAAAAAACAATTTTGAAGAAGAAAAAATTGAGAAATATTTAAATTTATTTCAAAAGGACTCTCAAAAAATAACGGATTTTTGTAAAGGTTTAGAGTTAGATGAAAGTGTAGTAAAAAATTTAGAAGAAATTATGTACATTGTTTCTCAAAATGTTGAAGCAAATTTGGTATTTGACCCAACTTTAGTAAGAGGAATGAGTTATTATACAGGACCAATTTTTGAAATCAGTGTTGAAGATTTAGGCTCTTCTATTGGAGGCGGTGGACGTTACGATAAAATGGTAGAAAAATATGCGAATATTTCTGTTCCTGCAGCCGGATTTTCAATTGGATTTGAAAGATTAGTATTATTATTAAAAGAAAGAGGATTTAAAATTCCTAAAAACAAAGAAAAAATCGCTTATATCATTAATCAGCTTGATGAAGAGATTTTCAAGAAAATTCAAGAAGAAAGAAATGCTGGAAAAATTGTAAAAATTGCTTATCGAAATAAAAATTATAAACATCAAAAAGAAACTTTAGAAAATGATGGCTATACAATAATTGAATGGTAAAAAATACCATTCTTTTTTTTGAAAAAATTTCCATATTATTTTTAGGTGAAGTACATATGCGAAAATATATATTTTTAAGTGGATTTATTATGATTTGTCTACTTGTTATGAACATCAAACCAAGTTATGGCTTAGAAGTAATAAACGAAACAGAGACAAATATTCGAAGCAATGAATTCTTAACTTATGTTTCTGAAAACAAAATAAATAATATAAAAAGATTATGTGTTAAAGAATTCTGTGACACGTTAAGAGGAAGCAGTTTAGAAAAATCTTTTGCTATATTTAGTGAAAAATATAAAAATTATTTAAAAGAAACAAAAGGAGAAGAAATAGCTTTGGAAACTTCTTTAAAAGGATTTATAATTACAAAAATAGAGACATTAAGTTAAATCTCCTTGATAAATGTCTCTTTTTTTCATTTCCTTATCAATATCATTTAATAGACAAACTTTTTTTAAAAGCCAAGAAGGTTCAATTAAATCTTCTTTTTTGGGGTCACCAGTAATCCGATGAATGACAATCTTTTCGTCTAAATATCTTAATTGTTCACATACAATATCAATGTATTCTTCCTTAGATAAAATATGAAAAGGATGAGCTTCATAATAATTTGCTAAAAACGTATTTTTAAGAATATGAAGCATGTGAATTTTAATCCCGTCAATCCCTAAATTATTTAAAAATTTAACAGTAGCAATCATATCTTCCTTGGTTTCATTAGGTAATCCATTAATAATATGAACAACAACTGGAATATTTCGTTTTTTAAGTTCTAAAACACTTTTTGTAAAATTATCTAAGGTATGGCCACGATGAATAAATTTTAAAGTCTTTTCATGTATGGATTGTAATCCGAGTTCAACAGTTAAAAAAGTTTTTTTAGATAATTCTTCTAAATAATCATAAACTTCTTCTGAAATGGCATCACTTCTTGTCGCAATAGAAAGGCCGACAACATTAGGTAAAGCTAAAATAGACTCGTATTTTTCTTTCAAAGTGGCAAGCGGAGCATAAGTATTTGTTCCTGCTTGAAAATAACCAATTGCATAACTTCCTGGCCATTTTCTTTCCAT
>CALWZB010000142.1 GCA_944385915.1 uncultured Clostridia bacterium
TTTCCTGAATTTATATGTTACTTAATCGTAAGTAGATAAACGGTTTTCACCATTCAAAAAGTCATCAATCTACGATGAATACTGTGATCGATGACTATTCGATTAAAAATTTATACTTTTATCCTGATAAAATTTTATCTATTGTTAAAGAATTAATTGAAATGGTCTTAACAACGATTGGCCTTTAAAAACTATTAGTAAAGTTTACTATTTTTTTGAAAAAATATCGTTAAAGAAACAAAACACTTTAATTAAATACTAAATTCTACAAATATGTAATACATTTTGTCAGAGTCAATTGAATGAACATATTTAACAAGACGATAATCGCCTTTTTCTAATTTTCCATATAAATTTTCCCAATTATAATTAAATTCTAATTTCTTGTTCTCATCTACAAAATATTTTCTTGTAGTCCATGTTATTTCTTCAGGAATTGGACTTAACTCAACCCAAGTATCATTTATTTTCTTATCAATTCGATATTCTATACCATATTCATTTGCTTGATTACTATAATCTTCTATTAAGATAGTAGCTCCTGTATTGTTTAAAGTATCCTTTTTTATGGTTATAGTTACATCTTTTAAAATATCCATTTCTTCTTTATTATTAGAAGCACATCCAGTGATTATAAAGCATAGTGTAATTAAAATACACATCAATACTTTCTTCATATGTTTCTCACACTCCTTTTAATTAAATCAATTTTTACACTTTTTATGATTAAAGAGTAGCATAATTATATAAGTTTGTCTACCAATTATTATGGAACATTTACCTTTAGAAAAAAGAGAAAACATTGAGTCTTTACTAATTCTCTTTTGTGACAAGTATTTGCTTCTTAATCTACCCTTATTTTTTGAGTTTTAAAGAAAATAACTCCTCTTCTACCTTAGAGATTTGGGAAGCGATTAGATTGATTTGTTCTGGCTCTATAAGTGAGTTTTTATGTAACTCTCGTTCTTTATCGTGTAATTTTTGTAGTTTTTTATTTAATCTACGTTTTTTTCTAGTTAGAACATCATCATGGAGTAAAAGAAGCTTTAAGCCATCGTTTTTGAGTCGGCAACTTAACTCATAAAAATCTACTTTTTTTGAATTATCAGAATTATAGTATGCGTGTTGTAAATTATAATCCCATTCTTCAAATTCTCTAAAATTTTGAGGAAAATCATCTAAATAATCTAAGGTACTTCGTAATGAATCTTTTAAAACGTATTTTTTTCTGGAAGTAATATCTTCTAACAAGGGACGATACATGTAGTATGTTTCACCTGCTTCAATAAAAAACGGTCCTAAATGCATTTCTAGTCTTTTTCTTGCTACATGTTCTGTAACTTTTGGATATAAAATTACGGTGTGTCCTGGAAACAAAAATTGACTTTCAAACTCTTGACATATTAGTTCAATCTGATAGTAATTTTCTAACAAAGAAAGATTGGGTTGAAACTTTTTTTCTGCATATCTTTTCATAACTCTATCCCAAAACATTTCTTCTTTTTCTTTTTCAAATTTTTGAAGGAGTACTCTTTTTTCTATTTCATCTTTAATAGCTAATATTTCGTTTAAAGAATATTCATAAATTTCTTTTTTCATAAAACACCCATTTTTATATAAACAAAAAAACGACTAAAAATCAAGCCGTTTTATAGATGTCTTTCAAATTCTTTGAATTCTGAATTTGTTTCTAAATTTGTGTCCTCTAATGCCACTAATAATTTCTTTTGCTCTCTTGTAATTTTGGTTGGAATCATTACTTTGATGATAACATACATATCTCCTTTACGAGAAGAGTTTGGAATTTTTAACCCTTTACCTTTTAATTTATATTTTGTTCCATTTTGGGTTCCAGCTTTTATTTCCATCATTACATTTCCATAGATAGTTGGAATTTCTTTTTTTGTTCCTAAAATGGCATCCGTAATGGTAATTGGCAATTCAATTGATAAATCTTCGTTATCACGGATGTAGAAATCACTTTCTTTAACATGAATCTCAAAGTAAATATCTCCATTTGGTCCTCCATTTACACCGGCTTCTCCTTTGCCACTTATGCGTAGTTGATGGCCTGTATTTACACCTTCTGGAATATGAATAGAGATTGTCTTTTTCTTTTTCTCTTGACCTGTACCATTACAGCTCTTACAAATTGTTTTAAAGCTTTTTCCTTTTCCATGACATTTTGGACAAGAAGTACGACTTTGAATTACTCCGAATAAGCTTCTTTGCTCTGTGACAACATATCCTGACCCATGACAATAGCTACAAGTTGTTTCTTCAAAACCACCTTTACCATCACAGTTTTCACATGTATCATTAAGAGTAAGTTCAATATCTTTATCAATACCGAATGCTGCTTCTTCAAAGGTTAAGTCTAGTCTAACTAAAGTATCTCTACCTTTACGAGCACGTGTGCTAGAATTGCTTCTATTCCCTCCGAAAAAGTCTCCAAAACCACCAAAGCCTCCAACATCACCAAAGACACTACGTAAAATATCGTTTAAATCAATGTCTCCTGGATCAAAACCATTGAAGCCGGCTCCAGCTGAACCATCAAACGCTGCAGAACCAAATTGATCGTATTGACGTCTTTTTGTTTCATCGGATAATACAGCATAAGCTTCTCCTATTTCTTTAAATTTAGCTTCGTCTCCAGTCTCTTTATTATCTGGATGATATTTTTTAGCAAGTTTTCGAAATGCTGATTTAATTTCTGCTTCAGAAGCACTTTTATCCACGCCTAGGGTTTCATAATAATCTTTTTTATTCATTTAATTCACCACCTTCATTTATTATTTCTTTTAGGTTATTTAAACATTCTGCGACAAAAGCAAAAGCTTTTTCAAATGGTTCATCTGTAGTTAAATCTACATCTACGATTTTTAAAATATCCAAAACTTCTTTGTTGCAGCCGCTTTTTAAAAATTCAATATATTTTTCTACAAATCCTTCTTTTCCATCCATAATATCTTTTACTATACAAATGGCTGAAATTAAGCCTGTTGCATATTTATAAACATAAAATGGGCTATAAAAATGAGAAATTCTCATCCATTCATAACGTATTTCTGGATCGATGATTACGGAGTCCTTAAAATACTCTTGATTTAATTTATAATAAGTACTACTAAATTCTTCTTCAGTTAAAGATTCTTTTTCCTGACACTTTTTGCTCATAATACTTTCAAATTCAGCAAACATTGTCTGACGGTAGATTGTAGCTTTAATTTTATCTAAAAATTCGCATAAGAAATACATTTTTTCTTTCTTTGATTTAGCATTTTTCAAAAAATAGAAAGATAGTAAGGTTTCATTTACTGTCGAAGCGATTTCAGCGATAAACGTATCGTAACTATAGTATTCATAAGAATTGTTTTCTTTAGAGTATACAGAATGAACTGCATGTCCAAGTTCATGAGCTAAAGTGCTTGCTGAATCATAAGACCCATTGAAGTTTAATAAAACATAGCTAGGAGAATCAAAGCATCCCCAATGATATGCTCCATTATGTTTGTATTCATTTGGATAGAAATCTACTGCATGACTATCAAAAATACTTTGAAATTTTTTTAAATATTCTTCTTTTAATGGTTTTAAAGCTTCTTTTACAATTTTTATTGCTTCATCCTTAGTAAATTCTTTTTGATCTAATTCAATAATTGGTACATAGGTATCATATAAATGATATTCTTTGTTATTTAAAACTTGTGCTTTAATTTTTTGATACTCGACATTTATATCCATATATTTATGAACATTTTTAATTAAATTATCGTAAACGTTTGGAGAAACACAGATTTTATCTAATGCCATAGCAAGTGCACTATCAAATCCACGAATATCTCTTAAAAATTCTAGCTCTTGGTAATTTCCTTTTAAAAGTGTAGCAAAAGTGTTTTTGTGTTGGCAATAATACTCATAAAAAATATGGAAAGCTCTTTTTCGAACACTTTGGCTAGGATTTTCTAAAAATAAAGGCCAATTATATTGCGTTAGTTTTTCTTTTGTTCCATCATCTAATAGAACATCGCCAAAAACTGCATCGGTCGTATCTAAGGCCGTGAATGCATCGTCTGGAGTTCCAAATGCATTTAAAGCTTTTGTAATAATTTTTTCTTCTTTTTCTGATAAAATGTATTTTTTTTGACGATCTAATCTTTCAAAATATACTTGATAATTTTTTAAGTATTCATCTTCTTTTAACCAAGGCAAAATATCTTGTAAGTCTTTTTTCATAAATTCACTTACAACAAACGATTCATTATCAGAGAATGTATTTAGAAGTTGCTCTATTTCTAATTTACGAGCTAAAACAGTTGAATTTGAAGTATCTTCATCAAACTTTAAATAAACAAAAATATATAAAAGTTCTATAAGACGATTTTCTTTTTCTGAAATTTCTAAAAACTTCTTTAATGTTTCTTTATTATCTAAGATATGGCCTTTCATTTGAACAATTTCTTGATTCAAATTCTTTGCTTTTTCCATTTTTTCTTGATAATCTTGTTCATTTTTGATCATAACACTTAAGTCCCAACAGTCATTCTTTTCTTGCTCGCTTCTCTTTTTCAGTTTTTCCATATGTTCCTCTTTCCTAAACTTAGAGAAAAGCTCTAGGGATCTAGAACTTTTCTTTTGTTTTTTTTTTTTCTTCTTAAGAAGCTTCTTCTACACCATCATCACTTTTCTTTTCTTCAGGGTTTTCTGCATTTGAAGTTTCATTATTTGCTGTTTGATTATTTTTTGCAGCTTCTTCATAAACTTTAGTTGCAAGACGCATAG
>CALWZB010000143.1 GCA_944385915.1 uncultured Clostridia bacterium
CCAATCAAAATCTCGAAACAAAAAAACAACTTTTACAGCTAAAGCTACTAAAAGAATTTTAATTATCGGATCTCCTAAGGATTCAATCAAAAGTTTTAAGAATCCTTTTTTCTTTATTTCTGTTAAACTATTTGAGCCATATTTTTTTCTTTGAACTTCTACTTCTACATCCTTTAGTCCATTTAGTTGCATAGTGTTCACCTAAAAAAGTATATGATGAAAAAATTTTAAATAATACTAAAAAAGAAATCATTTTATCTTTTTGATTTCTTCTTCATTTTTCTTTTTGACATAAAAAAAAGAAGCTATTGCCTCTTTTTAAATATGATAAATTTTATTTTTCTTTGTAAACATATATAGACCAATTGCGACAACAATTCCACCAATGATTACTGCATATGGTAAGAATGAGCCTGTTTGAGGATTTTCTGGATTTAAACAAATTTCTTCATATTCTTCTTTAGTTACTTCTACACCATTGTCATCATAATATTTACCATCTACTATTTCACAAGTTGGATTTTCTGGATTAGTAGGAGCATCTGCTACCTCTAAATCAATTTGACATGTTTCTGTAGATGAAGCACTTTCATTAACGTTTAAACGAATTGTAGCTACTTGATGAAGACCTGTTGTTACACCACTTTCATTTGTTAAACTTACATGAACAATTGAAGGATCTGATTCATCTTGAGTAATTGTACCACTCCATCCTGAACTTCTTGTTGCGCTTCTAAATGTAAAATTTGAATTTCCCAATTTTAATGTTGCATTATATCGGGTAATTGTTCCAGAAGAAACTTGTAATCCTAAATAAATTACTGTATTTGTCCCGTTATTTGCAATACTTACTCGATTTCCGTTTAAGGTTGTATTTGATAAATCCATTGAATCAGATACAGTTACACTTGAACCGAAAATTGTACCACTAGCTGCATTTGCTACAGTTGGGTAGAACGCTACACACAATAACATAATAAAACTCAATACAAGACTTTTCTTTTTCATACTATAAACCTCTTTTCCTTTCATATTATGGTTTTATTATATCATAAAAATACTAAAATTCTACATATTTCTTCTTTTTTTACAATAATTTTGCAAAAATATGGTATTATAATATAGTAGGATGAATTGGTGGTGATAAATCTTGAAAAAAATTCTAGTTTTGATTCAAAATTCTTCTCTATTTTTTTCTTATAAACGGAATCACGCGATTCGTGAAGATTTAATGAACACCAATATCATTAGTGATAGTGAGCTTGTATTTACGGATGATTATATTTCTGAAAATCAAAAAATTGTAGTTCCCTTTTTCAGAGAATTGTGTATTATGAATCATATTGATACTCTTGTTTTTCAAAATATAGAAATTGCTAGTTTTTTACTTTCTTTTTTTAAAAATACTTCTGTTAGTAAAATTAAAATTAAGAAAAATGAGACTGTTTCGTATACTTTTTGTGAAGAATTAGTTCACTATAAAAATATTCGGGAACTTGATTGTTATTCTATTGCAAATTTTGCTTTTGATTTCTTAGACAATCATCACATTAAAGTGACTACACATAGTGAAGTTTTTTATATTTCACAATTTATGCAACAAAATAATTTGCAGGATTATTCCAAAATATATTATCAAAAACAAATTAAAATTTATCAAAAACTATCTACGGAAGACCAAGAGGATTTACTTACCTTTTTTAAAATTAATCGATATTTGAAAATTATTGATTTTTTTCTCTTTGACCGAGAAGATTTAGAATTTGTTCTAGAAAACCTAAAAAATTATCATTTAAAAAATGTTTTAATCAGATTACATGTTAATATAAATTCCTCTCAAGATATTTTATATTTAAAAAATTTAAATAAAAAGTATAAAAAAAACAAACTTGTTATCGATTTAGTTTATTCTAAAGAATATTTAGAAAATAATCTCATGAAGCAAGTTTGTTTAAATACTTTAAAACTTTGTGGATTTTTAATTGTATTTTTTATTGTTGGTTCTGTGGGTTATATTTTTGTTCAAAATTATTATGCTATGCAAGAAGTTAGTTCTATTCAAGATGAAGTAGCTTCTGTAATTGAAAGTGGAAATTTTGAGGAAAATGTAGAAACTGATGATGGACTAGTTATTAAAAACCCTTATGTAGCTTCTTTAACAACGATTAATCCTGATGTTATTGGTTATCTCAAGGTTAATAATACGAATGTGGATTATCCAGTTGTTACAGCTGATGATAATCAATATTATTTAAAAAAGAATTTATATCAAGAAGATGATAAAAATGGTTGGATTTTTATGGATTTTCGAAACTCTGATAAAAACTTAAATGACAATACTATTATTTATGGACATAATATGTATTATAGTGGTGTTATGTTTGGAACTTTACATCGTGCTTTAAATTCTTCTTGGTATACAAATCCAGAAAATTTGGTTATTACTTTTGATACGATGTATGAGTCTATGAAATGGCAAATATATTCAATCTACACTATTCCTAAAACTAGTGATTATTTACAAGTGTCATTTAGTAGTGATGAAGAAAAAAACAATTATATTTCCATGACACAATCACGTAGTATACATAATTTTGATATTTCCGTTACTCATGATGATTATTTATTAACTTTATCTACTTGTACAGGTAATAATGAACGACTTGTTATTCATGCGAAAAGAATCAGTTCATCTGATACGGAATCATAAGATTTAAATTATCTTGATATCTTTTTTCATTCGAATTCATTTCAATGGCTGTTTTCACATAGGAAATTGCTTCATTATAATGTCCTGTGTAAAATGCCGCTAGAGAAAACAAATCATAAAATGCATCATTCCAAGCAAATTCTTCATTGATATAGGATTTGCTTTTTTCTTTTATTTGATAGGCTTGGTTTAATAGTTCATACGCTTCATTATATTTGTTTTCAGAAATATAAAGGCCTGCTAACTCAATGTATCCCTCTCTTAAATAAGGTGCTTCATTAATGGCCAATTTCCACCAATTCTCTGCTTCTTCTAGATATCCTTTTGCTTGGTATGCACGACCCATAAATCTCATAGATGCACATCTCTCATCTTTCCATGTTGCATTTTTACATTTTAAATGGCGATGCAAGAGTTTAATACAGTCATCCCATCGTTCATAATACATATACTCTCTTCCTAGATAATGCAAATTTCGATCATTTTCTGGATCTTCTTCAACACTTATCTCTAGTAAAGGTAAGTATGAGCTTCGTGATTTTGTTGCATCAGGATAATGATTTAAAGTAATCGGTACTTCAATTTCCTTTTCTTCATTTTTACTTGCTAAAACTTCATGAACAGCATTTTGCCAGTGATAGTCTGTTCGATTATGAATTTTATTAGATAAAAAGGTTACACGCGGATTATTGTTTTCATCTAATTTCCAATTAAATGTATATTTGGCTCTAGTTGGATGTTCTTGTTCCCAACACTTTTCTAAAATAGCTCGCCATCCAGGAACAAATACTTCATCTAAATCTGTACAAACACAGATATCTGCATCTTTTGGAACTTTGGCAAGTGATTCATTTCTGGCTGTATCAAAACGCCATGGATAAATTTTTTCTTCATAAACTTTGACATTTCTTTTCTTTAATTTCTCAACGGTTTTATCTGTAGAACCTGTATCTAAAACTATAATCTCATCTGCCTCTTGCATAGAATCTACCCACCGATCCACAAATTTTTCTTCATTTTTAGCAATAGCATAAACAATTACTTTCATAATTTTTTCCTCCTAATCTAGTTTATGCACTTTTTAAAAAATTGCCAAAAAAAAGTAAGCATATGCTTACTCATCTCCATATTCGCAAGGACTATCAAATAACCCTTCTATATCTCCTTCTCCTGTAGGGAATGTATCTAGATTAAAATCTGTTGCTAAATCTTCTTCACTCATATCAACTTTGATCGTAATTAGATAGCTGTCATCATCCATGTAAACTCTTCCTTCATATCCGTCTAATGAACCATCAGTTTCAATAGTTTCTACAGCTGCCAAATAATCGGCTTCTGTTTCAAATTCATAAGTGATTGTTTTTTGACCGTTATAAAATAATCCTTGATTATCAATTCCAAAACGATACTCAGAATATGCTGTAGCAGGTTGATCAGTAGTTTCATCTCTATTACAATACATAAATGTTTGAGGTGCATTTGCATCTACAATTAAACGTCCAACTACAGTTGTCGTATTTTCGTATTCGTCACTAGCTATAATATTTACTTCATATTCTCCTTCAACACTGGTGTCAATTTCTTCTTCAAATGTAAAAGTCACATCTGATTCATCTATAGCAGATTCAATAAAATCATCTGCTTCTACTGTTGTACCAGGAGTTACGATTACTTCTTTTACTTCTACTTCAGGAGCGGTTGTATCTTTTACTTCTATAATATGAGGCTCTGTTGTTTTTCCATCGCAAGTTATTGTATATTCATATGTTCCTACTTTTGATGTATCTAAATCTGTATCAACTGTACAACTGCTAGCTGCAGAACTTGGAGAAATACGTCCATAAAATTCTGCTCCTGTACCAATCTCTGCTCCCAATTCTAATTCAGATAAAGTTGGTGTTACTGTTACTGTATTAGATGCAGACTTACTTGTCGTTAAAAAGTAGTAAACTCCGTATCCAATCGCTGCAATTAAAACTACAATTAAAATAATGAGTAATGAAGTATTAATTGGCTTTTTCTTTCCTTTGTTTTTAGGTTCTTCTGGAATAGGTGGTGGTACTGGAATTCCTCCCATCATATCAATATTGTTATTTGGGTTAGGAGCTCCTGTTGGAGTATTATTCATCATATTTGGATTTGCACTATTCATTGTTTCCATATTGTTTTGATCCATCATTCCCATTTGATTAGGTGCTGGATTCATTACAGTTTGAGCATTTAATGAAGTAGCTTCCAAAGGTTGTACCACATTGTTATTCACTTGTTGTGGCGTTTGTGGTACCATTCCAGCGGGTTCTAAGTTTATATTTTCTCCTGCTGGTGGAATAGGCATTGGATTTGGAATATTTGTATTTTCTGTTCCCATATTTTGCTCAGGCATTGGAGTAGGATTTGGAATCATGTTAGGATTAGGTGTGTTAAATCCTTGATTATTAGGTATAGGATTCGGATTTGGCATTCCATTTTGATTCATCATATTGTTTCCATTGCTTAAATTTTCCATGCCACCATTAAAATTTTGATTGTTTGATTCATTATTCATATTCATAATTCTACCCTCTTATTCTATACATGAGATTATTATACTAGTTTTTTATAACAAAGTCAAAAATTTTTTAAAATAAATCAAATTATCAGATATATTTTTTATTTATGCTTTGGGTATTTTTCATAAAAAAACTTAGGATTTTTTTCCTAAGCATTTCTGATTTTGTTCATATAATATTGAATTTTTACTGGCCACGTTTCACTTGCCGCATATTTTCTACCGATTGTTTCCGGAGTAGTTAAACCTACACTAATGTAATTGTTTGCTAAGTTTCTTATC
>CALWZB010000144.1 GCA_944385915.1 uncultured Clostridia bacterium
CTGGTTAAAATTTCTTTTTTTTTTTTTTAAAAATATTTATCTGTAAGATGTGATAATTCTCTTAATTCATTGGCTATTTCCTGCGAATTTGCTTTATTTATCTTTTGCACGTTTTCAGACAGGCGCAATAAATATGCATGCGGAGTCTCTCCTTTTTCTCTATTCATTCCTGCCGCATGACCGTATTTTTCAATTTCGTAAAAAAGCCCTTGTAAAGTATTTTGTTTAAGTATATCAAAAACAAAAGACTGCACGGCATATTTTACAGAAATAAAAATGTTTTTCAATGTTTGTTTAAAACCATGGAAAAAACGTCTTATCCATAATGTTGAAGGTCTATTGATTTTGATTGAAAAACGCTTTTTACGTAATTTATAGATTAAATATGCTAATGCGGCTATCATTAAGCCGATTACGATAAAGCCGACCTCGACAGGCGCTGCCGTATAATCAACATCGGGGGTAGGCGTGCAATCCTCTGCCGGCTCTTCCGGTTCTTCCTCTGTTTCTTGCCAACCAAGAAGTGTTAAAAACCAAACCAAAAATTTATTTAGCCATGCCATAATCTGCTCAAAAGCTGCTGTAACAGCCTCTACCAATTTCAATGCCAAATCCCCTATCGGAGCTGCTAAAAACAGAGAAAAAATGCCTACCATTAGCAAAATTACCAAAAATATTATTATTAAAACCGTTGTCCCCTTTAAGCCTGACTGCCCATTACTGTTTGCAGAAGGAGCGCATATGCGAACCAAAATCAGCGACAAAATATTCAAAATTAAGGTTATAAGCACAGGAGCGGGAATAATGGAAGAAAAACCCATATATTCTTTTAACCACAGTAAAAATATAAAAACAATAAAACTTAGTTCAAAAAGCGGTAATAAATGATCGCTGTATATGGGAGTTACAGCAAAGTAAGCGGCAAACGCAGAGGTAACAATAGAAGCCGCAATAGTCAAAGTATATGAAAATATCTGTATATCTTTAGGAAGAAGCAGGCATAAAATTAACGCCTGTATTATTGCAAAAACTGAATTCAATATTACAATACCGACTATGGTACGCGGATTTTTCAAAAAAAGCAAATTAACCAACCACGCCGCTATTACCAAAACCAGCCAAATCCCTATATTAGGAGCAATAAGACCTTCGTTTTGCGTTAAATTATAAAACCACAATAAGGTGCATAAAGCAACTGTTATATTTACCAAAACGGTAAATGAAGCTATATGTGAGCTTTTAGCCATATTATCACCCCTTTTTAACGCTGTCTATACCGATAACCGGAACTTCCAAAATAGCTGAAATTGCGGCAAAGTCTACATTAACATAAGAAATTACGGTAACAGGCATATTTCTTGCCTCTTCCAAGAAGCTCCAATCGGCAACATTTTCCGCATCATAACAAAAATAAAATACGCGACCGTTATTATCAGATGAAAAAAGACTACGTGAAAAATCAAAAAGTGACGGAGGATTCTCTTGTCTTACTTCACCTGCCAAAATATCAGGTTCATAATATTCATATCCTGCAAGATTGAAGAGCATATCGTCAATCGTATCCCCTTGCTTAGGGCTTAAATTTACCGCAGCAAAATTACGCGATTTAGGCATAGACAGACTGCAATCAATATTTGCCCCCGATAAATCCATAAGCAAGGAAGCAATTACTGAAATTGCGTCTTCCAAAGCGTTATTATCTTCTGATTTTTCCTGTCTAAAAGACTCTCCGTCAAAAATAAAATGGGCAGACTTAGGTAAAACCGTATCATAAATATTCACCTGTAAATCCTGACCCCTTGCCGCCATACGCCAATTTATGCGTTTCCATGAATCTCCATGCTGGTAATCACGATCACTGCGAATAACCGTTGTATCCTCCATATAACCTTTGGCGCCTGAACGGCTGCTCCATATTGTACGCATAAAAGGCTCGCTGTTTACAGGCTGCAACTTGGGATAAACGGCAAAAGTAGGAATATTCGGTAAAGAATACGCTTTTTCCCGTTGAGACAAACCTAAACCATCGCCAGAAACCAATAATATTTCTTTTACCTGATATACGCCTCTTTTAGCAGCAGTCCATACAGTTTGCCAACTCAAAGACTGATGCCATAAAATAAAGGAAAAACGGCGATGCAAACGGTAAACAGATTTATACATTATCGGCGTTTCTTTTTCAGAAAGCTGATACAATTGTCTGTTTAAGCGTTCAAGAATTTCATTTCTGTCTTTACCGTCAACAGCCTTAAATTCCTCTACACCTTCATTATTAATAGGAATAAGACATTTAGAAGTCGGAAGGTCCTGAAAAATATCAAGCCATATTACAGGCATGATTTTATTATTATGAACCGTATATGTCAAAACGGTTTCTTCTCCGCAAAATAATTGCGAATTTGCTCCGCTTAATTCTATATCAACCTTTTTTAAAGCAGCGCCGCTCCAAATACGGGCAATCAAGCTTAACAAAAACATAAACATTAAAAATGCTGCTGCCAGCTCATAACCCAATATTACTGCCGCTATTGCTAACACAAACCATAAAACGATTGACACCGGATGCACAAAAAGGCTGGATGCGGAAGTTTGCAATGCTCTATAATCCAAAAAAGACACCTGCCTTAAATTTAAAAGAAAAATACTTCCTTTTGATAAATAATAGCCGCTTTATTTACGGGCAAAATAATCCTTTTTTTCAGGAGGAACAGGGACATCTTTCATGATTTGCTCAACAATCTGTTCTGCGCTTAATTTTGCCAATCTTGCTTCATTAGAAACAATAAGCCTGTGACAAAGAATATGCGGAGCAATATATTGCACATCATCAGGTATTACAAAATCTCTTCCCTGCATAACAGCTCTTGCCTTTGCCGCCTTATATAAAGCGCGAGTAGCACGCGGAGAAGCTCCCATTTTCAGCATATTATTATTTCTGGTAGCACCGGTCAGCGCAACAATATAATCAGCGACTACCGTTGACATATATGTATCATAAATTTCTTTTTGCATTTGCGCTAATTCCTCGGCATTTATCACTTTTTCCACTTTTTCAAAAGGAATTGTATCGCCTAAATTATACAACATGGCTTTTTCAGCTTCACTGTCGGGATAGCCCAAAGAAAGCTTGATCATAAATCTGTCAAGCTGTGCTGCTGGTAATCTGAATGTGCTTTCCTGCTCAACTGGATTTTGAGTAGCCATAACTATAAAAGGCTGCGGCAAAGGATAAGTTATACCGTCAATTGTAACCTGTTTTTCTTCCATAGCTTCCAAAAGCGCGGCCTGAGTACGGGGAATGGCACGGTTGATTTCATCTGCCAAAAGCAGATTTGTCATTACAGGTCCCTGCATGAGCTGGAATTCACCGCTTTTTTGATTATAAATATTCATGCCGATAATATCGGAAGGCAATAAATCGGGGACAAACTGTATTCTCTTGCTATCCAAACCAAGAGCAATTGCCAAAGTTTTTACCAATGTTGTTTTACCAACACCGGGAACATCATCCAACAAAATATGCCCTTCCGCTAAAATTGCCGTTAATATCAACTCAATCTCTTTATGTTTGCCGACAATAATTTTTTCTGTTTCCTGTAAAATGCGTTCAGCTTTCGTTTGAATATTCACCGTAAACCCTCCTTAAATAAGTCATTCCTAACCATTCTTAATACCTGCTATAATACTATATATATTTTATATCCACATACACTAAATTGCAATAATTATTTAATAATTTTGCAATATAATAAATAAAAATATATTACTTTGTTTTATCTGTTTTCTCATAATAAGCTAATACGGCGCACCAATTATCCTTTCTTTTTTCTTCTAAAATTTTATATTTATTTTTGATTAAAATATTTTTAATTTCTTCATAGCGTGTATTTATTATTCACAAAAAAAAAAAAAAGCCTTTCTGTTTAAACAAGTCTGTTATTAAAGGAGTAAGCTCTGCTATAACATCAGCAACAATATTGGCTATAATCACATCATAACCACCATTACAATCAGGAAGAAAGTCCGGATTTTCTACAATATTGCCGATTATCATCTGGAAACTATCCTCTTTTCCGTTTATTCTCGCATTTTGGCTTGCCACATTTTGCGCTGATGGTTCAATATCAGTTCCCACAGCCTTTTTAGCTCCCAATAATAAAGAAGATATACCTAAAATGCCGCTGCCGCTGCCTAAATCCAAGACAGTTTCTCCGCCTACGATTATTTCATCCAAAAATTCCAAACAAAGCTGTGTGGTCTGATGTAATCCTGTGCCAAATACATTGCCCGGCTCTATACGGCAAACTATTCTTTCAGTACCTGTGTAATCAGCCCAAACAGGGCATATACAAAGCCTTTTGCCTATTTCCATCGGCTTATAATATTTTTTCCATTCCTCCGACCATTCCTTTTCATCCTGTAATCTGATTTGTGCCTTTGCGCCGGTCTGTTCTGAAATTCTGTCCAATAAGGAGTGATTTTCATCATTATATTCCAAAACAACTTTAATACAAGGATTTTGAGTTACAAGCAAAGAAGAATCGATATAATCAAAGTTTTTCTCAATTTCTTCTATATTATTTTCTTCCACTCTCTCCCATGACTCAATGCCATTTATAAGCAATACACCTTCAAAATCATCCAGTGGGATATCCTTAATTTCAAATTTTGCTTCTATCCACATAAGCACTCTCCTAATTCATAACATTAAATTTTCAAGGACATTATATAATAAATAATAAATTTTTACACTCTTTTTCTTGATTTAATTACAAAATTATGGCAGAATATCTTTTATATATTGGGAGGCATATTAATGAATAACACTAAAAGTACCCTGATACTTTTGAGTATAACAGCTATTTGGGGATCAAGCTTTATTTTAATGAAAAATATAGCGAATGATATCTCCTCACTGGGATTTCTAACCCTGCGTTTTGGAGTAGCCGCTATTGTCTTATGTCTTATTTTTAATAAACAGTTAAAAAAATTCACGCCAAAACTATTAAAACAATCAGCTTTACTGGCGCTTTTTCTCGTTTCATACATGGTTATGCAAATAGTAGGTCTGAGATACACTTCCGCTTCCAATTCGGGATTTATTACCGGATTCAGCGTTTTATTAGTGCCTGTTTTGGCTACTGTTTTATTAAAAAAAGCTCCTACTCTTTCTAATACC
>CALWZB010000145.1 GCA_944385915.1 uncultured Clostridia bacterium
AATATAATCACTGCCACTGCTACACAAAATCTGCACCGGTGAGATTGTCAAAGGAAGAAAAAATTAATGCCTATGCAGACTACATCAAAGACAATTTCCTGTTTCTTCTTCCGAACAGAAACATATCTATTGATGATGACGGCGTGAGATTTGTTTATAAGAGGTCTGATGAATACGACAAGGCAATAGACGAAATGACGATGTACACGTCTGAGGGGAGCAACGAACACGATGACTCGTGCGATGCTCTTACGCAGTTGGCAATGATGTTTGAGGATAAATTTACAGCACCACCTGCGAGAGTAATTGATAGTCCGTATTAAAAGGGGTTGAGCAATGTTGAAATCGGCTGTTAAGAAAAGCAATGCAGAATTTATTAAGGAATTAAAAGAGAAAAAAATAGAATACAAACCATTAGAAAAATACGATGGAGCATCTAAGAAAATTTTGTTTAAATGCAATCAATGTGGGAATATATGGGGCGCAAAACCCACAAACATCTTATCTGGAAAAGGATGCCCAAAATGTAGAGACATAGAAGCCAGGAGAAGGTGGATTTACTCACACGATAAATTTTGCGAATTGGCAAATGAAAAAAATCCAAATGTAGAGATTGTCGGAGAGTACACTGGAAATAAAAACAAAATTAAAGTGCGCTGTAAGAAACATGGGATAGAATGGGAACCGCTTCCCGCCGCCGTATTGAGAGGGTGCGGATGTTCAGAGTGTTTAAGAGAAAGAATAGCCGAAAAGAAAAGGAGAACGCATGATGAATTTGTAAAAATAGTTTCAAAAACATCTCCGCATATTGAGATTTTGGGAGTATATAAAAATGCACGCAATAAGATAAAAGTTCGCTGCAAAAATCATAATGAAATATATTATGTGACGCCAGATCTACTTATTCATGGTGGTGGGAATTGTCCCAAATGCACCATGACAAGCGGAGAATACAAAGTTGCTAATTATCTTGATAGCAAAGGATATGAATATATTTCTCAATATTCATTTTCGGACTCCGAAATATCAAGAAAAAGATTTGATTTTTATATTCCATCTGTGAACACATGTATTGAGTACGATGGAATACAACATTTTGAACCTGTTAGTAATTTTGGTGGAGAGAATGCGTTTAATTATATAAAGAAAAATGATGAAGAGAAAAATAGATATTGTATAAATAATGAAATTAATCTTATACGAGTGCCGTATACGGTTGATGATGTTGGGGAGTTCCTAAATCAAAATGGAATTTAGCGGAGGTAATAGATGACAGCAAAACAATATCTTAGCCAAGTAGAACGGCTGAATAAAATGATTTCAAATAAATTGTCTGAAATATATCAAGTAAAGTCTATGGCACTAAATATCAGCGTTCTGAATGAAGAAGATAAGGTTCAAACCTCTGGAAGTAAAGACCGCATTGGAGATATGGTTTCCAAAATGGTAGACCTTGAAAGAGAAGCACAGGAATATGTGAATACATACACAGAGTTAAGAAGAAAAGTCATTATGCAGATAGACTCTATGCCGAAAGAAAATCACTATAAAGTGTTGTTCGCAAAATATATTGAAAACAAAACTTTTGATGTAATTGCAGACGAAATGGGATATTCTTGGAGACAGGTTCTCCGTATTCATGGAGCAGCTCTTGCGGAGTTTGAGAAGATGTATGGATCGGATTTTATGTCATTGAATGTCATATTGACAATGTGATATAGTGTAAACTGAAAAAAGAGTAAATATTAGGAAGCGCTGGGTTATATTCCCAGTGCTTTTTTCGTGGAGATTTTTATGGAAAAATCTAAAAAGAACAAATACAAAGACTATCTTAGAACCAAAAATAAAAAGTGGATTCATATACCACAAATGGCAAAAGATAGGACATGTGCTTCTGGAGTAACGTTTTGGGGAAAATATGTTCCCAGGAAGGCAGATGATGGATAATATGCACTCCATTGGAAGAATTAAAATTTTTACAGATCAGAAAAAAATCACCAGAGACAACATCTTAAGCGTGCTCCAGAAATCCTATGCTAAACATAGATTAAATGTAGCAGACATGCAGTTTTTGATTGATTATGAAGCTGGATTTCAGCCATTAAAATTTCAAAAAACAGTTCGCCCAGAAGTAGATATTCGAACAACAGATAACATGGCAAATTATGTCACAGAGTTTAAAAAAGGATATTTCTGGGGCAGTCCAATTATATACACTCAGCGGGGAAATCAAGAACATCATAATACCGATACGGACATAGATAGTGCAGGAATTTCCGCATTAAATGAAATGCTATTAAATGGATCATGTATTGGTAGGGAAAATCAAAAGTTAGCTGATTTTGTGGAAAAAGTAGGGATTGGACATCGTTTTATAAGCCCCAAAACGGATTGGTTGGACGAGTCGACAAAGGGGACTTATGCGGATATATATACGCTTGATTCAAGATATGCATATTGCGTTTATTATTCTGGGATTGGACAGAAAAAGGTTTTAGGGGTTACATATTCGAAAATTTCTGGAAAAATTCACTACACCTGCTTTACTGATTCTACAATATTTGATGTGGTTGGGAACACAGTTGAAGAATATCCGAACTTATTAGGGATGATACCGATCGTGGAATATGAACGATCCGTAGATCGTACGGGATGTTTTGAAAGACAAATTCCTTTAATGGATCATTTAAACATACTTCTGTCAAGTTTTGCGAACGACACGGTTCAAAGGACTATGGAAATCTGGTGGGGCAATGATATTGAGTTCCCAGTAGATGAAAATGGAAATGCGATCAAGCCTAAAAGTGGTCAATGGGTTTTAACATATACTGGTGGAGAAGGAAATAATCCAAAAATTCAACCTATGTCAAGCTCTTTTACAAGCGATCCAACATTATCGGCAATTGATAGCGACAGAAGCGAAATTTTAAAACGTTGCTTTGTCCCTATGCAGTATTCTTCGGAAGGCGGAGGTTCTACAGGAGTCGCTACAGACACAATGTCTGGATGGAATGCTACAGCTGTAGACGCAGACAGGCAAGAGCAGCTTATAAGTGGAGCTGCCAGGGAAGAGTTGATTTTGATTTTAAAATCTATTGAACTCGCAAGTTCGGATAGGCTTTCAAGGGATGACCCGCTTAGAAAGATTCACTCTACAGACATAGATTTAAAATTTACCAGACGACAGAATTGGGATTTGTCTACGAAAGCAAATGCTTTCGGAACCCTTATTTCTCACGGAATTAATGGTAGACACGCACTTAAAGTTACAAACATGTTTGACGACGTTGAGCAAGTTTATATTGACTCCAAAGAAGGAATTGACGAATATCAGAAAAATGCATATGGAAATCAAGAAACCAAAAATCAAGACATGCAAGACTCTTCTGATCAATTAACTCAAAGTCCTGCTATTGACGGATTAAATACCGCTAGAGCGCAAGCTGTTTCTTAGGCGGTGATTAATTGTCGCCACAAAATTATCTATTACTAATCAAGGCCCTTAGAAAGTTCTAGGGGCTTTTTTATTTCGTCGGAGATGACGTTAAAGCGCAACTGCTCAGAGAAGGGCAGACCAAAAAATTTCGCAAATGGCAGAGAAGCCACAAAAACGCAATCTCGAAAGAGAAGAAAGGTAGGAAAGAATATGAAATTTATGAACAATCACTATGGACAGTCACTTATTTTTCGAAGGGTACATAGCAAAGTTCCAATGAACTTACAGTTTTTTGCAGAATCTGGAGATGTCACAACTGATGGCGGCGGTTCCAGTGAGGCAAACAGTGAAGAAGGTTCCTCTGATGGAGAAAATTCAACTCCAACAATTGAAGAGCTTATGACGCAATTAAGCGAAGCAAAAGCAGAGAGCGCCCGGTTAAAACTGGCAAATGATAAAGCGTCAAAAGAAGCTGCCGGATACAAAAAACAATTGCAGGCCAAAATGTCAGCCGAGGAACGTGCCAATCAAGCAGAAAATGAAAGGCTTACTGCATTAGAAGAAGAAAACAAACAAATGAAAGCCCAGATGCGCATGGCAAGTTATAGCAAGCGTTATATGGGAATTGGAATGGATGAGAAAACATCCGAGACTCTTTCTGAATTGACTGGAGAACTGTCTAATCCAGATAAGTTCTTTTCTACAATTGAAAAATTCATTCAATACGTTCAGAAAAAGGCGGGAGAAGACGCAATCCAAGAAATCATCAAAACCAATCCAGAGGTTCGGGCTGGCGCAGGTGATTCAAGGGGATCCCTTGCAGTAGAAAAAGCAAAGGAATTAGCTCAGGACAACCATTTTGGTTCGATAAATCCAGAATCACTAAAAAGATTTATGTAAAAGATAGGAGGCAAAAAAATGGCAAGAGGCGATATGAAGATTGAAAACATTTCCGTAAGTTCGGATGTTGAAATCCTTAATCGAAAAGAAAACGAAGCGGTTGCTATGACTGTTGATTTTACCAGTGTAACCGATACGGCAGATAATGGGCTGAAGTATGTAAAAGGTGGCACTCCATTAGATAAGGATGGAAAGCCAGTAAAAACAACTCCATGGACTGGAGCGGTTGGAATTTTATGGCACGATACTTATGAAGACAGGCCGCAGGCCGCAATGCTGAAGAAAGCATATATTCACACTAAAAGAGCACAAGATCATACTGGATTTACATATGACGCAGCTCTTGTAGCAGCTTTAGTAAATGCTGGCTGCAGAATTGTTTTTGAAGAGCCTGGCGTTGTAGGAACTATCCCAGGAGCTGCTTCCGCCGGCGTAGGTGGCTGATAAAAAATACTGGCTAATAAATTATGAAGATTAGTTGCTAACCCCTAAAAATCATGGGGTAGAAAGGAGAAATATGTTATTAACTGACGTTTTTTCGGCAGAAGCCGTTACTATTAGGCAGACTTCCGATCCAAGTAATAGAGAAGCATTTCTTGGCCCACAGTTTTTCCCTATTAGAAGACAGATGGGCGTAGAATTAAAATGGATCAGAACCCATAGAGGACTTGGAGTAGCGTTAAAGCCATCCGCACTTGATTCTACGGCTACCATTCGATTAAGGGGTGGGTTTAAGGTTACCACAGAGCAAATGCCACTGTTTAGAGAATCTATGATGATTTCTGAAAAAGATATTGCAGAGATTCAGAGAGCACAGCAGTCTAATGACCCTTATTTAAATGATGTACTTCGCCATATTTATGACGATACAAATGAACTTATTCGAGGTGCGGAAATTTCCGCTGAGTGCATGAGAATGTCTTTGCTTGCTCCGCAAAACGGTGAGGTCAAGATTAATATTGGACTAGCAGATAATACTGTCTATGGTTATAATTATGATCCAGAAGGCACATGGAAATCTACGAATTATTTAGAATTAACAAGTACAGATTGTTGGGACGCCCCAACTACCGCAACTCCATTAAACGATATTCAGACCGGCGTAGATTACCTTAATAGCATTGGAGTGGTTCCGACATATATCATAATGAACTCTACCACGTTAAATCTTCTTACTCAGTGTGAACAGATTCAAAAAATGTTTGCTGCAAGGCAGTACGGAATTAATGCTGGATATTTGGATAAAAATACTGTAAAAAGTATCATTTCTGGTGCGACTGGATTAACTGTTTTGGAATACAATAAGCAGTATAAAGATTACAGCGGAAACGCCCATAAATATTTCCCAGATGGATATGTGAGCATTGTTGGCTCGGATGTTCTTGGATATACGTGGGCCGGCGTAACTCCCGAAGAGAGAACGCTGCTTGGTGATCCGAAGGTTGACGTATCTGTTATGGATAACGGTATTGCTATTGCGGTTCAGACAACTTATGGGCCGCCCGTACAGCACTCCACCACTGCTTCTATGATTGCACTTCCGTCCTTTGAGGGTATGGATAGCATTTATGTTATCAAGGTAACAGACGATTAATGGAGGTTTGATATGAAATATGATCATCCAGTAAAATCCGGCGGCAGGTACTATGCCGCCGGAGAAGACGTTCCAGAATTAAAATACGTTGAAGAAAAAAAGCCTACAGAAGAATTTGCCGATGCAGAGATTGAGTTTGAGACATCGTCGATCAAACGCGGCAGACCCAAAAAGAATAATTTAGAATAAAGCGGGAGGTGGATTGTCATGGAATTAGAAATATTGAATGATCTGAAGAGTTATTTGGGGATGGATTATGATGATTCTATGGAATCCACCCTTCTTTTTTGTGTTAAGCGCGCGATTTTGCTATTTAAAAGCTATAGAAATTATCCAAGCTTTTACACAGAACAAATGATAGAAAATGATATGGAGCGATGTTATGCGTGTGTCTGGGATTTGGTTCTCCTTCAATATGTAAAGAATGGGGTAGAATTCCAGAATAGTCACTCTGAAAGCGGTACAAGCCGGTCGTGGAATAGCGAAAATGAAATTTTTTCCATGCATAGAATCGTTCCGATTGCAGGAATCTGTTAAAGTTGGTGCGTGGTAATGTATCCTCCCGCATTATCGCAGGGAGTCAATATATTCGGTGGTAGGGGAAATTGACACTTTATTAGGCGGAGGACAGCGAGGTGCTTGAATGGGATGCGAAAACAGCTGTGTAAACGAACATCGCATTAAGAGCTTGGAGGACGATTTCCGGGCTTTTAAAGAAAATAATTCAAAAGACCATAAAGAATTCTACAATCGGTTTGAAGCCGATGGGAAATCAATGGTAGAGTCCAGAGAAGATAGAAAACATATCAATGAAAAATTGGACAAGATCGATGTGAATGTAGAGGCTCTCATGAAAAAGCCAGTTCAAAGATATGAGACTGTTATTACAGCTATATTAACTACAGTCATTGGCGCGTTAATTGGTTTTATTGTAAGTGGTGTAATCCCAGTTTAAAAGAGTCCATTTCGAAGGGAGGAACGAAATGGATAAATGTTATTATAAAGATTTTATTGAAGACGAAAGGCAATTTTATCTTCATGAAGCAGGATTTGATAGTCGGGAAGAGCAACTTTTTCGATTAAGGACTTATGAAGGAAAAACATTATGGGAAGCCTCTGAAATCATGGGGTATGGTTCCCGTACTATGGACAGAATAAATCAAAAAATGAAGAAGAAAATTCTGAAAGCTGCTCCGATGTATTATCGGGGCGTTTCTTCTAAATACAACTGAATATATTGGCGTATTTGTGGCGTATTTATGGCGGTTTTATGGCGTGGTATTTGCATTATCCCAGATTTACAATATAAGTAAAGAACGGGAGGTATTAACATGCCAGCACCATATGTAAACCCTTATTATTTCCAAAATAATCCGGCTTTTCAGCAACAGCAGATGTATAATCCGATGGCTCCGTATCAAGAGCGATTGAACCAGATGCAAATGCAGGCGCAGTATAATCAACAGCCGATGGTTCAGCAGAATCAGACAATGAGTCTGAATGGTGAGATTGTAGACAGCATAGACGTTGTGAAAGCAAAGAATGTGGATATGTCTGGCAACGTTACCTACTATCCAAAATCTGATATGTCTGAAATCTATACGAAACAGCTCCAGATGGACGGGACAAGCCGCATTGTGACATACAGAGCGGTTCAGCCGGAAACAG
>CALWZB010000146.1 GCA_944385915.1 uncultured Clostridia bacterium
CTGATCTGGTCGCCGGAACCTGCAGTCTGCGTCGTTCTCTCTTCCGGCGGTTATCCCGGCGCGATCCGGAAGGGGTTCGAAATTCACGGGATCCGGGAGGCCGAGGCGGACGGCGCCATCGTTTATCATGCCGGAACCGCACTCCGGGACGGCAGATTGGTCAATGCCGGCGGCCGTGTGCTCGGGGTTACCGCCCGCGGGAAAACTCTGGAGGAAGCCGTCCGGAAAGCGTATGACGCCGTCGGAAAAATCCACTGGGAAGGAATGCAGTACCGCAAAGACATCGCGCATCGCGCGTTCCATCGGTAACGCCCATGAAAATCTGTCATGTCATTACCCGGATGATCGTGGGCGGAGCGCAGGAAAATACGCTGCTTTCCGCCCGCGGCGCCGTGGAGGCGGGTCACGATGTGACTCTGGTGACCGGTCCCTCGCCCGGACCGGAGGGCGAACTGCTGAAAAAAGTCTCGTGTCCGGGACTGAAGATTGTGGAGTGTCCGTGGCTGGTTCGCGAAATTTCTCCTCTGCGGGATCTCCGGGCATACCGTTTTCTGAAGAATCTCTTCCGGAAAGAGCGTTACGACGTGGTTCATACGCACAGTTCCAAGGCGGGTGTGATCGGCCGTTTCGCCGGAAAGGCTGCGCATGTGCCCCTGGTGGTTCATACCATTCACGGCCTCGCGTTTCACCGCTATGAGAAACCCTGGAAAAACGCCGTTTACATCCGGAGTGAGCGGGCGGCCGCGCGCTGCGGAAAACGCATTTATGCGGTGGCGCAGGCGATGATCGACCAGTCGCTTGCCGCCGGAATCGGGTCTCCGGAGATGTATAAGGTCGTGTACAGCGGAATGGAGCTGGAGCCGTTTCTGACTTCGCGTCCGGATCCGGAACTGCGCCGGAAGCTCGGCATTCCCGAACAGGCGTTTGTCTTTGCGACACTGGCCCGGCTTTTCCCGTTGAAAGGGTATGAGGATTTTCTTCCGCTGGCCATGAAGCTGGCCGGGGAACTGCCCGGGGTGCATTATCTGATAATCGGCGACGGGATCCTGATGGAGGAGATCAAACGCAGAATTGCGGATGCGAATCTGACGGACCGCTTCTCGTTTGCCGGACTGGTGCCGCCGGGAGAGGTTTTCCGCTATCTGGCGCTTTCCGATGTGCTGGTGCATTTTTCTCTGCGGGAGGGTTTGCCGCGCGCGGCGGTGCAGTCGCTGGCGTCGGGGCATCCGGTGATTGCTTATGCTCTGGATGGGACTCCCGAGGTGGTTCTGCCGGGGAAGACCGGCTGGCTGCTTCCGCCATCCGACCATGCCGCGGCGGAAGAGGCCATGCGGGAGGCCGTCGCGCATCCCGAGCGGACGAAGGAGCTGGGAAGGGAAGGCCGCAGACTGGTCGCCTCCCGTTTCGGCTGGAAAACCATGTCGGATGCTCTGCTGAAGGATTACGCACAATGGCTCCCGGCGGAAAAACACTGACTCCGCTGCCGGAGGAGAAGGCGCTTTCGGCATATCTGAAGCGTCTGGGACACGTGGCCATCGCGTTCTCCGGCGGATGCGACAGCACGCTGCTGACGGCCTTCGCAATTCGTGAACTCGGAGCGGAACATGTTCTGCCGGTTCATGTTTCCATCCCGATGACGATCGAACAGGAGACCAGAGAGGCGTTCCGCTTTGCCGAACACCTCGGCGCGCGCTGTCTGAATCTGAAACTGGATGTGCTGCAGCTGCCGGAGATCGTGCGCAACGACAAGTGGCGCTGCTACCACTGCAAAAAATATCTTTTCACGGAGATTCTGCGCGCGGCGGCGGAAAACGGATTCCGGACTCTGCTGGACGGGGCCAATGTGGATGATTCCGGCGACTGGCGTCCCGGAGCGCGGGCGGCGGATGAACTCGGGGTTCTGCATCCTTTTGTGGAGTGCGGATTCGGGAAGCGCCGGATCCGTCTGGTGTCGCGCAGAATGGGACTTGCGAGCTGGACGATGCCGGCGGCGGCGTGTCTTGCGTCGCGCATTCCCACGGGGATCCCCTTGACAAGGGAGATGCTTCACCGATGCGGAGAGGCGGAGAGCATTCTGGCCCGACTCGGATTCTCCGGCTGCCGGGTCCGATGTCTGGAAGGAAATTGCGCGTCGCTGGAATTCCGCGGTCCCGCATTGTCCCGCGCGTTCCGCCTCCGGAAAACCATCGAGGAATCGCTTGCCCCCTGCGGATTTTCCGCGATTCTGCTGGATCCGGCTGGATACCGCAGAGGGTCCATGAACAAACTCTGACGGAGACGTCCGCCTCCATTTGAAAAACCCCGAACTCCGAGTATAGTATGTCAGAAAAGCGGGGGCGCGGGAGCGTCCCGAAACGCGGAAACGAGGTGACTTTTGCCGGAACCGGACATGTTGTGGGTGCAGTTTCTCATTCTGCTGATTCTGATCGGCATGAATGCTTTTTTCGCCTCCTCGGAGGTCGCTCTGATTTCGCTGAAACACTCTTCGATCCGGAAGCTGATCCAGCGCGGCGGACTGCGGGGAAAGGCTCTGGCCGCCCTGACCGGCAATACCGGCCGCTTCCTCGCCACCGTGCAGGTGGGGGTGACGCTGGCGGGATTCCTGGCAAGCGCATTCGCTGCCGACTCCTTTTCCGATCCGCTGACCGGATGGCTGGAACGATGCGGTTTCCATGTTTTCAGTCACGGGGTGCTGGATCTGATTGTCGTGGTGGTCATCACGGTGATCCTCTCGTATGTTTCGCTGGTTTTCGGCGAGCTGGTACCCAAGCAGATCGGGATCCGGTATTCGGAATGGATCGCGTTCAACGTGGCGCTGCCCATCCATTTTCTCGCGAACGCGGCAAAACCGTTTGTCTTTATTCTGAATGCGTCGGTGGATCTCTGCATGAAGGCGTTCGGAACGGCCGGAGAACAGGAGCAGAATGTGACCGAGGAGGAGATCCGGACCCTGGTCGACATCGGCGGGGAACAGGGGGTGATCTCTCCGGAGAAAAAGGAGATGCTCGAAAATGTGTTCGAATTCAGTTCCCGGGAGGCCTCCGGAATCATGACCCACCGCACGGAGATTGCGGCAATCAACCTGAATGCCTCGCCTGAAGAGATCGAACGCATTTTTGTCCGCGCGCGATATTCCCGCTTTCCCGTCTACCGGGGGGATCTGGATGACATCGCCGGCATTGTTCACATCCGCGACTATTTTACGGAGAAGTTCCGGAGGGGCGGTTCTCCGCCGGAGCTGACTTCCATCATGAAGCCGGCATGGCTCGTGCCGGAAACCATTCGTGCCGACCGTCTCTTCACGGAGATGAAACGGAAAAAAACCGGAATGGTGGTCCTTCTGGATGAGTTCGGCGGAACCGCCGGAATCATCACGAATGCCGATCTGGTTTCCGAAATCGTCGGCTCCTTCGCCGATGCGGACGGCGAGGAATATGAAACGCTGGAATCGCTGGGGGAAAATATCTGGAGAGTCGATGCCTCCATCCGTCTTGATCAGCTCAAACGCATGTCGGGAATCTCCCTGCCCGAAGACTCCCGGTATGATACGCTCGGCGGACTGATCCTGACCCGGATCGGCGGCGTTCCGGGAACCGGAAGTGTCATTGACCTTTCCGAGTCCGGCATCTCTCTGCAGGTCGAAAGCGTCAAGGGGCAGCATCTCGGAAAGATTGTGCTGCGCCGCGGAGCGTCCTCCAAAAAGTGACTCTCGTCACCAGTCTCCGATTCCCCTCACTCTTTCTCTCGTGTTCCCAAAGAGACCGTTTTGCTTTTCCCTTCCGGGACCGGGCGGCATCCCGTCCGGACGTTCTCCATCCGACGTTTCTCAGCGATTATGCCGAACATCAGATGACACAGGACTTTCCAATGCCCTTTCACTCTGACATGACGTGCGCCATAGTTGTCTTTCAAATCCGAGTTTACCCGCTCAACCGCTGAACGCTCCCGATAACGAATCTTTCGGTCTGGGGGCAATTCAAGTGTTTCTCCCCGCCGGGGATTGGAATCAATTACCGGAATATGTCCCATCTTTTTCGAAACAGCCTTGATTTCTTCCGCGTCATAGGCGCAATCCGCTAAATCATACAGAATTTTTGCTCGAGCCGAAGACATCTGTATCAAAGGGATTGCCGCTTGACTGTCGTGCAACGAGGCTGAACTTAAAATCGCAGCCAGTGGAACTTCCCCGTCCCCAACCGCAAGATGGAGTTTGTAGCCACAGCAATAGGATGTTTTACCTTTGCTGTCTCGTTTACCGCCCCAGTCGCAACCTTGCGGAAGATCGGCAAGATTCTCCGGCAGTGTTTGATGCACTTGCAACTCAAGCCGCCGGGTTTTGACCTCTGCGATTTCCTGTTGGAACAACGCCGCTTTCTCCGCTATACTTTTTCGCCCCCGCTTCTTCTTTGGCTTGAGTTTTGGCGTGTTTTTGCGGCAAGCTTTCTCGCGACCGATGATCGCACTTGAATCAAGGCTTGCGTGTCCAACCAATTTGTCGGTATAAGTTTCCCGAATAATTGCCGCATGGATTGCATCGCACACTTTCTCTTGGGCAAAAATCCCGAACGCCCTTGAGAAAGTTGCTTCGGACGGAACCTCTCCACGATACTCCCAGCCACAAAGTCTTCGCAAACTCGGATTAGTTTTCAAATTTTCAATCAGCCCCTTCGTCGTCGGAAGGTCATAGACCGCTTTCAGAAAAAACGCTCGAAGCAGTTTTTCCCGGTCTTTCATCGGACGTCCCAATCCGCTCCAACGCAACGCGTTGGTGATGAAACGAGACGGTTTTACCAATTCTACAATCCGCAAAAACTCTTTCATTTTTGCAGTTAATTCGCCAATTTCTTCTTCCAGCATTGGAAAAAGATATCTTTCCATCGTAAAGTAAAGCTTCGGCAGATAGTTCATTTTTCCTCCAGGTTTGGTTTCCCTAAGTTAAAATGAGCCTTCTGCCTCTTTTTTCATCCCAGAAAATTAAAAACTTTTGAAATTACCTCAGATATGAAAAGACAAATCGGGCATATGAATCATTGCTTCAATTGGCGGCCAGTATTATCATTTTTAGAAAATTAGGTATTATTTAGGGATATATTCTAAGCCGCACGGAAAAATATGGTCAATCCAAACCGGCTTTCCTTTATCAATGCGCTACGAGTTCTGTACTGAAAAATCACTGCCGCTCATTTTCCCCCTCAAAGCTACACATCAATCCCAATGATTTTGACATGTTTGAGTTTGATCCGTCTGAACTTGCGTTTCAAATAATGTTTTTCGCAGGCTTTGACGATGCGCCAGTCAAGATGAAAATAGTTGCTGATCGCGTGAATTGTCATTTCCGGGCGAAGTTCGATGATCGTTCGCTCCAAAGCCTTCGTAATTCTGGCTTTTGGATGGGACAAAAACGGCAGTTCTTCCACAGAAAGGCACTGACAACGAGGACAATATATACGGTGAAGTTCCACCTCAAAATAAACTTTCATGCCTCCATAGGGCAATCCCTGAATACGTCTTGTCCGGTAATGATGCGCATTGACAGAACAATGAAAACATTTGGGACAGCGAAATTCCTTCCGTTTCAGACGCTGAATCACTTTCCCTTCAGAATATTGAAAAGAATGGTGTTGAAATCCAACAATTCCCTGTGTATGGTATGCAAGACTGGTCGACATTATGTTCCTCCATGTTTGGTGTGCAAACTAAAACATAGAGCCTGATGTGGCCAGTCGCTTCTCTTCCACAAAGTTTTCCGAAAACTTTTTTCGGAAAGCATCAATATTCTTTTCAGACGGGTTCCCGAAGCTGTCAAGTTTCAAACGGAATAA
>CALWZB010000147.1 GCA_944385915.1 uncultured Clostridia bacterium
GGGGATAGAAAGCCTGCGTGTGTATGGTCTTTATAATTTCCAGGAAGATAGGGAAAATGTACCATTAAAAGGTTTTGACGAAATCGCAGCAACGGTAGAAACAAAGTATGAAAACTTATTAGATGAATCTACTTATACAGTGACTCGGGCAAAATTTTATGAGCGTGCATACATAAATGAAGATCAGCAATATACGGCAGAACCAATCTGGTATTTGGAGATAAATGATAATAATTCTCAAAAATATGTCATGCTGGTTAATGCTGAAACAGGTAAAGAGATATATTTAATGTAGGGTTAATATGATTAAAGAGAGAGATTCTGTAGGAGAAAATTGAATGATAGGTGAGTGGAGCAGGAAAATATCAAACCAAATATGTGAAAATCAGAACGAAAAGGAAATTATTCAATATGGTTTAAATCAGCTTTTTTGGATACTATTAAATTTTTTTGCAATTGCAATATCAGGTGTTTTGTGGCACGAATTTTGTTTTAGTATCTTGGCCTTTTTGGAAATATATTTTTTGCGCCCGTATGCGGGCGGTTATCATGCTGATACAGAAATAAAATGCTGTATGATTTCTGTAGGAATCGTGAATATTGCAATGCTAGTAAGAAAAATCAACGTGATTTCGTTGGATTGTATGTTTGTTATTTATTTATGCTTCATTTGTGTAATTGTTCTGTTTTCTCCTGTAGATAATCCGATACATCCATTGTCAAAAGTCGATAGTAGGTTCTATGCAAAAAGATCGAGGCAATTAATTTTTTGGTACAGCTTCTTGCTTGTAATAAGTATAGCTCTGCGAATTATGGTTTTAGGAGATTCAATTATATACACAGTTTTGATAGTAGGAATATCTGCATTGGCAGGAAAATGGAAGTACAGGAAGCGAGTATTCGTTTTGTGAAAAATATAAATTAAAAACGTCCAGTGGGACGGCGCTTCTTATGTAATGGATACGGTTGCATGCAAGCAGGGAACAATCGGCGAAGGAGCATATGATTTGCGGATAAAAAGTGACAGTGGGACGGTGGTCGTGCGATGATGATTTTACTTAGCGTAAACAAATTTTTACTGGAATTGCTTTTACTAAACCAAATGACCTTACAGGATAGATATGGATATGAGCTGGCAACAAGAGTAACACTAGTATAGCGTCTCCAAATTAACCGGACTCTATACTTGTCTAAATTTCCATCTGCTGCGTTGTCATCAGTTGGCGTAGCCACCGCTACGCCGCCTTTTTCCGCCTTGCAGAATGAAAATTTATCCTGCGCATATAGTCCAGTTATATGGAAGACGCTATACTAGGAATAGAAATAACATCCGGCAGAATATATTCTTCTTTAAAATCTTTAAATAAGAGAGGAATGCTTGTTAAGGAAAACAAGATTGTAAATGGAAAGGTAAGAATTTATTACTCAATTACGGCTGAAGGGGAGGTTTATAGGCTGAGCTTTCAGCGGCAATTAGAAAGAGAGACTACAGCTATAAAAACGCTTATATAGGAGAAGGTGAGATTCCGTGGGGAAAGTTTTAATAGCCACATTTGATGATGAAGATGAAATGGCGCTTGATGAACTACTTTTGTTTCTGAAATCAAGAAAATACATAAGGCTTATAAATACTTTCTCTAATGATAACTACTTAAAATATGATAATCTGGTAATAGATTCAAAATATCGGATAGTAGAGACAGGCGGGGAAAGTATTGAACTAACTAATTATGAATTTGAAATTTTATACTTGCTGGCACGACATCCCGGACAGGTATTTTCTAAAGAGCAAATATACAATCAGGTGTGGAAAGAGCCGTATTACAGGGCAGAGGACAATGTAATGAGTCTGATTCGGAGAATACGAAAGAAAATTGAACCTGATCCGTCAAAACCAATTTATGTTTTGACAGTGTGGGGAATCGGCTATAAATTCAATAATGCAATAAAAAGAAAATAAGCGGCTGCTGTCAATTCTAAAAGACAGAGCCGCTTATTTTATGTCAGTAGCACCTAAAAGGTAGTCTGTTGATGTATGAAAATAATTTGCAATAGCTACAATTTCATAGTCTGGCACAAAGCGTTTTCCTTGTTCAATTCTTAGGATTGTTAAATCTGTAAATTCAAACCCTTCTGTCTGTAATCGGGCGGCAAGTGTCTTTTGAGAAATGCCTTGTGCAGTACGCAGTTCTTTTAATCTACTTCCAATAATATTTTTTGAGTGTCCGTTCCAGTATATCTTCATTCTATCCCTCACTTCTAAAGTTGAAGTATTATAATTGATTTTACCGAGTTGGGATGCTAATATACTTCTAAAGATGAAGTTTTAGAAAAAATATGCTGAATTATTATAGAATGGCAACAATAAAGATATAGCAGCATGGCAGGAAATGCCGAGAGCGAAAGGAGTACCGATATGGAAAACGAAGTATGGAGTGAAATAAGCGCATTTTTGAATAATCTCCGATGTGGAGATGTGAGCAGAAAGTCTTATCTTCACTTTCCGGAACTGGAAGAAGCAGAAAAGATCAGAAAGGTAAAAAAAGCAAATTTTGAGACAGAGATGAGAAAACTAAATGCAGAGCAAAGACAACAAATAGAGAATTATTTAGAAGCTGTGCAGCACTTGGCATTTATGGAAGAAGAACGGGCATACTGTCAAGGATATGTGGACTGTATTCAGTTGTTAGGTGGCTTGGGGGTATTGAATAGCAATCCGGAGATAGAAATGATGGTTTCAAAAATGAAAAAATAGTTAGATAAAAAGGCTCTTTCCAGTAACAAGGATTGAGCCTTTTCTGTGTCAGCAATTAATAAATATCAGCGGATATCGGAGTTTTATCAGATTTAGTCCAAAATTATTCCTTAACATCGTTACTGGCATTTAGATCAGGCTGCAGCATGGCAGTAGCAGTTGCCAGAAGAATCTGAAGCTGGTGTTCGTTGCAGTGTGTTAGTAGACGGAGTAGCTGCTTATATGTAGAACTATCGCTGTTCTCGTTTGGATAAACGTAATCATCTGCGGAAAGATTCAATAACCGCATGGCTTTACAGAACAATGACAGGCTTGGAGTACCTTTGTGGCGCTCTAAATCTCCGAGATAAGTAGGAGATACACCGAGCTTTTCAGCAAGTTCTTCCTGTGTCCAGTGCCGATCCATCCGGGCATTTTTTACCATTGTTGCAAAGAGTGTCTTGGAAATATCCATGTTTATTCACCTCCATAAATATAGTGTATTACCCTGTATTTAAAAAGTGAAAATGGTGTGAGCTTGGTATTTTATGGGGGTTAAAACCTAGAAAGAGTATTCAAGTCCTTTTTCGGATTAAAAAAAACAAAATTCCGGAAAGGGTTATTTGAATACTCTTTTTTGTTTCTTTCCGGGATTTTGTTGGAGAGCAGAGTGGTTTTAAGGGAGAAATATGGGCGGCAGTTATGCCGTTTATTAGATATACAGCTAAAAAAATCTTAATGATTACTGCTCTGTCAAACACCCTTGCACCTATGGTAAAAACCTATATCAGAGCAGGGGTAATAATTGAATCAGTTATAGATTGCGTCCGATGGGTTTCGTTAGCCTGTCCGGGCGCATTATATATATATGAAAATTTTTTGAAAAATTTTCTTCCCGAACCGAACATCGGGCATTACCCATTCGGGACTATGGATGAAAGGGAGATAGAAACTTCATCCATGTGCTGGTGGAAGGGGAAGGAGGTGAACTCTTATGGGGAAATCTTCTTCCAATGATGAACTGACGATTCGGAATCAGTTTGACCGGATATGCAAACTGGCGTTGAAAGGCGAAGCTGCTGATTATTATCGGCATATTGCTTATCGGCAGAAACATGAAGTGCTGTTTTCGGAGCTTTCGCAGAAGGAGCTGGACAGCATTTTTGGCGTAGACAAGTATACAGTGGAAAACAAGTGCTTCCGGGTACTTGGATATGACATTGAAGTAAAAGACACATTACTTGCGGAAGCAATACAGTCGCTTTCTGAAAACAAACGGAAGGTAGTGCTGCTGTCTTATTTCATGGATATGAGCGATGCAGACATTGCCAGAATGATGAATCTTGTGCGAAGCACAGTCTATGAGCATCGGAAACGTTCGCTGGAACTTATGAAAGAAATGATGGAGGAATATCAAAATGAGCAGGAAAAGTAGAAAAAATGAAGCGTTTGATCTGCCTTCTTTCCAGATGATTCGGGCGGCTTCAAACGGAGATATTGAAGCGATCAATGCAGTGCTGAAACACTATGAAGGTTACATAGCGGCATTGTCTACCAGAAAGATGTATGACGAGAACAGACAGGTTCATTACTGTGTAGACGAGACATTGCGGAGACGGCTTGAGACAAAGTTAATCACTAAGATTTTAGCATTTGAAATTTAGCTCGGAGTAAGCGGCAGAAAATATCCCTTTCTGTTTTTTGCTGTTTCGGAGCAGGTGTACCTTGACAATTTCATATTTTTCCTGCAGGACGCAGAAAACAGTGGAGCTGTGTGATGGATACGCCATGATTGCCTGTGTCTGGTACTTTGCGACATCGTGGCGCAAAGTTGCCGGACATTGAAAGCGAAGGAATGCCAGTTTGGGTATTGAAGTAAAGGCACGAGCGATAAATATCCGATCACAGGCAAAGTAACGGGGACTTTGTGCGAAGATACTGCTTTCTGATAATGAAACTTCCGGAGATAAGCTGCTCCGGTCCGAGAGGATGGTGTGATACCAATGAGGCTGTGCCCGGCAGCCGCCTGCAGGAGAGTATTATTTAGAAAGGGGTATCTGATATATATGGATAATAAAAAAATATTGAGATATAGTATGCAGCTATCTATGTTAAAGCAGTTGCTTTCTAAGAAGTTGATTAATGAAACTGAATATCAGGTAATACAAAAAAGATTAATGAAAGATTATGGTATCGTATCCAACATTACTGCTTGACGGTATATCTGTATTGTATTATAATATAATCAACGCTATGGTAGGAACACAAAAAGGAGGGCGAAATGGAAGTTGAATTGATTAAAGCACATGATTCATTTGACGGTTCTGCCAGACGGAAGATTGAGCGGTTGAGAGTGGCGGCTTATTGCCGAGTAAGTACGGATGATGAAGATCAGATAAAGAGTTATAACTCAATGGTTACGCATTATACAGAGTTAATTAAGAATAATAAAGAGTGGATATTTTCAGGTATATATGCTGATAAGGCAATCACTGGGACAAAGGTTGATAAGAGAGAAGAGTTTCAGCGGTTGATTCAGGATTGCATGGATGGCAAGATAGATATGATTATTGCCAAAAGCCTTCCACGATTTGCCAGAAATACTCTGGACACATTGAAATATGTTCGTATGTTGAAAGAGAGAAATATTGCTGTTTATTTTGAGGTTGAGAAGATTAACACATTAAAGGACGGCGAATTTCTAATGACTATTTTAAGTTCTGTAGCACAGCAGGAAGTTGAAAATACTTCTGCTTATGTGAAAAAGGGCTTGAAGATGAAAATGAAGCGGGGGGAACTGGTAGGATTTCAGGGTTGTTTGGGATATGATTATGATGTGGAAACAAAATCTATCTCAATCAATGAGGAAGGCGCTGTGGTTGTACGGTACATTTTTGATAGATATGTGGCAGGAGCAGGCAGCACAATGATAGCCAGGGAATTGAATGAGCAGGATCATCTGACAATTAGAGGAAATCCCTGGACTTCATCCAGTGTTATGGGAATCATTAATAATGAAAAATATAAGGGAGATATTTTACTTGGAAAAACCTTTACGGTTGATCCGATTTCAAAAAGACGCTTAGAAAATCTTGGAGAGGAAGATCGGTATTATATACATGATCATCACGAACCAATCATTACAGAGGAACAATTTGAACGGGCGCAGGAGATGAGAAGACGTAGAAACGGAAATCGGAAATGTGGAGTCACTCCTGGAAAACGTGAAAAATTCAGTCGGCAGTTTGCGTTTAGCTGTATGGTAGAATGCGGATTCTGTGGCTCTAATCTTTCTCGTAGGCGATGGCACAGTGGCTCTAAGTATAAAAAGACGATATGGCAGTGCGTTAAATCAACAAAAGAAGGAAAGAGATTTTGTCCGGATAGCAAAGGCATTCCGGAGCAGGTCATAGAAGAAGCATTTATTGAGTCTTATAGGATGTTGTGTAATGATAATAAAGATGTTCTGGAAGAATTTTTGAAGCGAACCGAGAAAGCACTTGGAGAAAATTCGATTGAAGATCAGTTACATAAGCTGAAGAAAAGCATTGACAAGGTTTCTTTAAAGAGAAAAAAACTACTTGATAATTATCTGAAAGGCATTATTGAACAGGATATTTATGAGGAAACGGATGTAGAACTAAAAACTGAACTGACAAATACAAGAGCAAAGCTGGAATATCTGCAGCAACAGTCGGATGAAAAGAGTTCATTGCAAAGGAGGCTTTCAGATTTCAAAAAAGCACTATCGCATAATGAGGTGCTAGAAGAATTTGACAGAGGAATATTTGAGAGTATAGTTGAAAAAGTAATAGTCGGCGGACTAGACGAAGATGGAAACAAAGATCCTTATAAAATTACTTTCATATATAAAACAGGATTTAAGAATGAAATTGGAAACGCAAAAGAAAGATTCGGGAAGTCATCAGGTATTGGAGACAAAGTGAAAAAAATGTGTTCCGATATAAGTGACGAGGTAAAGGGTGTGTGTTCCGATGTTAGTCTCAACACAT
>CALWZB010000148.1 GCA_944385915.1 uncultured Clostridia bacterium
CATCTCTCCGGTCACAGGATCGGTATAGTACCAAATACCGTCTGCCTTGACCCAGCCTTCCGCCATACCGCCCCATGCGGGATAGAAGTAGTACCATTCTCCGTCTAAGTATTGCCATCCGGTCTGCATAACGCCGGTCTTAGGATCCGTATAATACCAGTACCCGTCTACCTTGACCCAGCCTTCCGCCATACCGCCCCAGGCAGGATAGAAGTAGTACCATTCACCGTCCAAGTATTGCCATCCGGTCTGCATTTTGCCGGTCTTAGGATCCAGGTAGTAATGATACCCCTTGTCCTCTAACCAGCCTTTGGATCTTCTCGTCCCGGCATAAAAATATCAATCGTCGTTTCTATCCCGCTTCCACCCGCTGTCGGTGATAGAAGTTCCATTCGAAGACCAATCCGGTACAATCGGAGGTGCGATCGGAGGTGCGATCGTTTCCGCAATATTGACGGTGATATCCGTAGGCTGAACGAGGGTGTAGTTTCCCGCGTCTGCGCCTGTGAGCTGAATATGGGTGGTAACCTGCTTGTTTTCTCCGGCGGCAGTATCCGCCACCGTGCCCTGTCCCAAATCAAAGGACACGTCATCGCCAAACAGAATTCCTTGCAGGACGCCGCCCTCAAGCTCTACCTTGTCGGTCCCGTCCTCATCCCGGTCTACCGCCGTAACTCCCGTAATGGTAAGCTCTACCGGCGTGATATTGACCTCATAAGTGCTTCCCACCGTGTCATATGCATTGTCATAGTAAAGTGCATTTCCCTCATTATCGGTAGCGGTATAACGCAAATACTTTAGCCGGTAGGTCCCGCTGTCGGATACATCGGAAAACCAAATGATATTGGTCCAGGGAGTGCCTCGATAGTCGGTGTAGTAGCTGTCATCTACCTCTACCCAATCATCCCCCACCTTCTTTTCAAACGTAGCGGCAACCGCGCCATAGGTGTCATGACGGTATACGGTAGTGCTCCAACTCGCTCCAATATTCGGTTGAAAAGCGCTCTCTACCTCACTATAGCTTTTATTCTCCGCGCCGTTGGATACCTCTGTGACACTTAACCCGACACTCAGCCGGAGATAAACGGTATAATTGGCATTAGCCTCCGGATTTTCAGGAAAGCTTGCCGGAGTAGTAAATTCCGCGTCTTCGTACCACATCGGGCTTGAAACAGCAACCTTGCCTTTTTGCGCGGCTCTGGCTATAAAGTCGGAAAACATGGCAGACAACTCGCTCAATGCAGGGAAATCATTACCTGAATCTCCTATGTTATACGTTTCCGTCCCTATCTCTACCCCCGCATTGGTCATATAGGTGATGGTGAAAGTATCCGCCGCAAAAGCGGAAGTTGGCAGCAGCGGCAGTAAAATTCCCAGGCAAACCAGCACAGACAAAAGTCGTTTTTTCATCTAACTCCTCCTTTATTTTCGGAGCAAAGAGATGTTTGGCAAAAACGATGCGCTTTTGCATACTGGTTACGTGTCGCTTACCGCCTGCAATCTTTGCCCGGACAAACGGGATCAGACCGTATAAACGGACAGATCCCGTTTCCTTCATTGTATCAAAGGGAATATCCGACTACAACAAATTGCGACTCAAGTTGACTAAAAATTGATCAAATCTCCAAAAACAGCCAGCAAAAAACCTGCTGCCGAAATACGGGCAGCAGGTTTTTCTTTTCGATATACCATCCAAAAACTTTGGCAGGGAACCTTGGCTTTCGCGCCGCTTAATACAGCTTCGCCCCCGCCGGGATATGATCGTCCACCATTAAAAGATGGAGCTTCTCCTCTCCCTCTTCGGTGTGAAGGGCGGAAATCAGCATACCGCAGGAATTGATCCCCATCATAGGACGAGGCGGAAGATTTGTAATAGCGATACAGGTCTTGCCTACCAGCTCCTCCGGCTCGTAGTAAGCGTGAATGCCGCTTAAAATGGTCCGATTTTCCCCTGTTCCATCGTCTAAGGTAAATTTCAAAAGCTTTTTGGATTTGGGTACAGCCTCACAGGCAAGCACCTTCACCGCTCTGAAATCGGATTTACTGAAGGTCTCAAAATCAACGAAATCCTGGAACAAAGGCTCAATCTCTACCTTGGAAAAATCAATCGGCTCCAAAGTTTCCTTTGTCTTGGCTTCCAAGACAGGCTCCGCCTTCTTGCTGTCCTTTCTTCCGTCATTGAGAGGCTTCATGGTAGGAAATGATAAGAGAGCGAAAAAATAGCATAAATAAAGGGATTTCAAAAAAATATGATAATTATTATACGAATTTATACAAATTGCGGTAGAATTGATTTTAAATTATCTAGATGATGAATTACACATAAAAACAAAATAAAAACAATTCTACAGCATTTTAAGGCAAAAAAACAGATAACTAATTGAAAAAACAACATCTAAAAAAACAGATAATTAATTGAAAAAAAATTAAGCAAAAAAACAAACGGCGGGCGGGCTTTCTTTTTCTCACGAAAAAGTAAACCCCAAACCCGCCAAGTTTTGATATAAGTTTTTATCTTTCAATATCTCTTTCTTTATCATGATTAATATCTTTATCATGATTAATATTTAAATCCCTTTCTGGATTATAATATTCAGGAGCAGGATAATCACCATATCCACGATCAGCATAAAAGCATTCTTTATTATACTGATATAATGTTATACCTTGATTATCACAATATCTATCAACCATATCAAGATACATTGAATATTCTTTAATCTCTTGATCTCTATCATCAACCTTATTTTCTAAATCTTTCAATCTATCAATTTTATCTTGAAGATGTTCAGCCTTCTCTCGGAATTCTCTTTGAATTTCTTTAAATTCTTTATATTCTTTAACAGATAATTTTTTATCATGATCACGCTCTGGATTTTTTCTCTGTATGTCTTTGTTTGGATATTTCTCACGCATATAATTATAGTATCTATCTTGTAAACCTCTAAAATAATCTTTACCCCTTTGCTGTTGTGTAATATTAATACATCTATCGCCGTTATCTTTTTGATATACAGGGATAAAACTATAATGAGCATGAGGCAAACCCTTTTCATCTAAATGAACACGAAAATCAACAACATGAGAATAAGGATATTCAGATTTCAAAAAATCACCAGCACTTTTAAAATAATCAAAGATTTCATCACGGCTATTAAATGAACTATAAAAATCAGAAGAACCAGAAATAACAAAACTAGATAAAACCTTTGTAGCATTTCTATCATCATTTGTATTAATATTAAATCTACCAGTTAAATTATTTTCTGTATAAAAATTTTCAATATATCCTCTATATGTACTAAAACAATCAAGATTTTTGTCATGTTCTAAAACTATATTATTATGGGATAAATCAGGATTATAATTTACATGACTTAAATCCTTAACATTTAAAGAACGTTCTTGTTCTTTTATAACACCAATAGCTTCAGAACATTTGTAATTTTCGCAAGTAATTATAGCAAACATAAATATCAATCTCCTTTCTTCTTTTCATTTAATATTTTTAATTCATTTATTCTAAATTTTAATAACTCAATACAATTATTGTTATCCTCAATCATACGATAATAACAAGATGTTTCATCTTCAACAATAGACGAAATACCTTCCCAATAATCACCATCATCAAGATCAACATTTAGATCAACTTCAGAATATATCTTATCGCTAATTTCATTAATAAATTTTATAAGCCCAATATTTTCCTCTTTATATCTTTTAATTTCTTCTAAACAATCTTCGATTGTTAATGTAATAACATAACCATAACCAAACATAAAAATCATTCTCCTTTCTTTTTTTCAAAATAATAAAAATTTAAAAATAACAAATAAAAATATAAAAAAATCATATATAAATCAGTTTTTAAAACAAAAAACATAAAATAAGCAATTATATAAAAAACATTTATAATAATAAAATCTTTAAACATGAAAACACCCCTTAAAATTTAAATTCATTAACATCATCAGTTAAATCTTTAGAGCCCAAAGATAAGAACTGTTCCATAATGGGATCAGTAGAAGAACTATTAACAGGAACAGAAGGAGCAGAAGGAATTCTTGCATTTTGTCTTTCTTCTCTCTTTTTATTTCTGTTATAACTTCTTCTTTCCATTGTTAAACGATAGTTATAGATTATGTAAGGATCAGTAATTATATTTCCAAGAACAGTACCAGAAATAAAAGCAATAGTTTGTGAATTTTTCAGATCCTCAAAGATTTGTTCTATATCATCAAAATTTGCAGAATATAAAACGCAATAAGTTTTCATAATTCTACGGATGCAATCGGCATATATATAATATCTACCGCCATTAAGCATTTGTGTTTTTAAATATAAATAGAAAAGTAAATAATGAGCACTATAAATTTCTATTTTATCTTGAAAAACAGGATCAGTAATATAATCAACAGGCAAACTAAAATAGTCAACGCTATAATTAGTACCCTCTTTATAATTTGCATTAGTTTCTATTTCATCTATTAATTCAGATGTTATATTATGTATAAGTTCAATTTTCATTGTTTAATCTCCTTTCCATGAACAAAATTCAAAATTCTTTCCAGCCCTTAAATAGAAGATTTTATTTTATAAAATCTCGATAGAGTAAAGACTTAATAAAAAATAAAATAAGTTAAGTTAAATTAAAATAAATTAAAGACAACACATTGACGTCAATTTGACGTCAATATTGACATAATAATAAGTAAAAAGAAAAGGATCTAATTGCTAAAAATAGCAACTAAATCCTTAACTTAAAAACACTATACTTATAAAGCAATACAATGATAAACTTTTATCCAGTCTTTAATCTTCCCACACTTAAACTGGTGAAGTAGTTTTTTTATCATCTGATTATATTTTACCACCCTTATTTCTAAAATGCAAGAGATCTAAAAAAAGCCCTCGGCGTTTGAGAGCCCACACATCGACGCAGTCGATAGAGTGGGTTATCTATCGAAATAAATCGCAAAGTCAAGAGAACACAAAATAGAACGCTATTTTGTGATCTGTTGACTTTCTTATTTTCTGTATTATATAATTAATACAGAGAATAAGGATTAAGCGATTTATTGAGATAGATCCGCTTTACCCTTATTCTTATTTTTTTTAAACATTTTCATGATAAGAAAGGAGAAATAAAAGCAATGACATATGAAACAATCGGAGTACAATACTACACAAAAGCAGGGGAAGAGTATACAATCATTCACTACCTTAAACCTATAGCAAGCAAAAATGGAGAAGGGTTAAGCAGTGAAAAGTTATTTTTAAAAGGTTCGATTGATATTAGAAAAGGTGATTTATTTAAGCCAGTGTTTGAACTTGGTTATGGCGGAAAACCTTATCTATCAGGAATTGAAAAAGTAGATTAAATAATATAGTCCAAAAACTGAAGACTATAAAAGCTGAATAATAATAAAAAAGAAAGGAGAAAAAAAGAATGTATACAGTTTTAGCAACAGAAGCAGGAGAATTAACAACCATGATTACGCCAATTATAACAGAAATCACAGGAGCAGTATCAGCAACAGACATTGTAACACTATTAGGAAAAGGCGTTGCATTCGGCATTCCTTTCTTCCTCGCAATCTTCGGAGTAAGAAAGATCGTGCATATTGCACAAAGTGCAATCAGAAATGGTTCTATCAGAGTATAACAAAAAATATACCAATACTGGGGGAAGGTCAAACCTTCCCCCTTATTTATTGTAGAAAGGAGAATATAAAATGATTGATGAAAAATGTTGTAAAGAAAAATTTAAACCATTTAGTAAATTCTTTAAATATTTAAAATACAAATTTAAATTCGCAAAAGAAAACCCTAATTATTTTTTCGCTGATGGTCTAGTTGTATTCGTAGGACCCCAAGGCAGCGGGAAAACATTAAGTGCAGTAAATTATATATATAATTTATTAGAAAAATACCCAAAAGCAAAACTTGTAACAAATGTAGAATTAAAAGATTATAAAATTATAACTTTTACAGATTACATAAGAGAAAACAAAGAAACTTATTTAAAACTTAAAGAAGAACTAAAAGAAAAAACAGACGCAGTTTTTTATGAAATGTACTTAAAAAATAACAAAGTATTTAAATTTGAAAACAACGACGATTTCGCAAAATATAACAATGGAAAAGAAGGGGTTATATTTTTCGTAGATGAAATACAACTATACTTGAACAGCTTACAAAGTAAAAATATTAATATGGATGTTATAGTACAAATAAGCCAACAAAGAAAACAAAGAAAACACATTGTAGCAACCTCGCAAGTATTCGGAAGAATGGCGAAACCTTTAAGAGAACAATTCAGCAGTGTAATCCTATGTAAAAATATACTAGGATTTATACAATACAATAAACTAATAGACAGGGAAAGCATAAACGAAGAAGAAAGCACAAACGGGACAGAATTAAAAGGAACAGTAAAAAAGAAATTTTTATTTGTACTATCTCCCGATTATTTTAACAGATATGACACTTATAGCATAATCAAAAACAATAAATTTACTGCAGGAGAAAACCAAAAGGATATATACACAGAAAACGAAATAATAAAAATAGAACAGAAAGGAGACGAAAAAAATGATAAACACAGAAAATCTAAATAATTTAATAACAACAATAATACTACCAATAATACAAATAGGATTTCCAATAGCGTTAGTATTAGCAATAACAGAAAAAATAATAAATATGATACTTTCTTTTATAAGAGGTGATAAAAATGTCAAATTGTAAAAGAATAGATCCAAGATGGATAATAATATTATTAACAATATTATTTAGTTTTATATTTATAAAAAATAATGTATTTTGTTTGGAACAATATCAAATAGCACAATGCCCAAATGAACTAACATTAGAAACATATACAATAGAAGCAGAAGACGAAAACGACGCAAAGGTTAAAGTACAAAATATATTATTAAAAAATAGTTTTAACCTTAATAATTATGAAATAATAATTGAGGATAAAACTATTAAAATAATAGAAAAGGCTGGAACAGAAACAGAAGCTGAAAATGAAACAACAACAGAAGAAACGGAAAATATAGAAGAAATACAAGAAAATAATAATGAAATAATGTTAATGATTGATTATGTAAGAGATCAAAAAATAACAACAAAAAATGGAGAAACTTATTATTTACCTGAAGAATATAAAAATTATAAATATGTAATGTTCTGGGAAACAAGCGCATACAATAACAGTTTATTATTTTTCAACAACTACACAATAAACAGTTACAATGAAACAGAAAATGCGATAAATATGACAGTTAAAGAAGGAATAAGACTATTATATATAAATCAAGAAACACTAAAAGAACAAGGAACTACAAGTGCAACAATATTTGAAGAAACCAACGGTTACTATACACTGAAAAAAATGGTATTTACAAATTTTAATATAGAAGATACAGAAAAAAATATAGTTTTTGAAAAAAACATTATAGAAGAAAATACAGGGGGATCAGGAGAAGAAACAACAGAGGAAACAACAGAAGGAACAATAATTAATTTAGAGGAGGTAGAAACAAATCTGGAAGATATTAAAAAAATACTTATCAGTATTGGTATTATGCTTGGTGTCTTGGTTATGTATCCTTTCGCCAGTCATGTGCTCGGAAATAGAAAATAACACGGGAACAGAACAAATAACAGAAATAATAAATGAAAATAATGAAGTTATAGGAATAGAATATAACGGCGGATACAATGAATACATATATGGCGAACATATATTACCAACGGTTCAAATAACAATATACAGAGACGGAAAAAAAGTTATACTAGAAGAAGGGTTAAAATTAAACATATACACATATGACCTAGAAACAAAACAAGAAACATATCAAAGAAATACAACGCCAGATATTGAAAACAACTTTTACAGCTTCAACGCAGACGGCTACAATATTCCGATATGTTTCAAGTTTAAATTAGCAGACATAGACGAACAAGGGCAAGAAGTAATCTACGAATTAAAAGAAAATATAGTAAATTTTACAGGATATGGGGAAAGAAAAGTTCTTGAACTAGAACTAGAAACAGTAGACCCTAACGCAAACGGAGGAAATAACAATGGAATTTTAACAACGATAATAGGTATACTAGACCTATTTAAAGAATTTGTAACAAATATAGTAACTTGGATAGCAGAAGGAATAAAAGAAGCATTAACATTTCTATTTATACCAGATACAAACATATTACAAAATCTAATAACTGATCTTTATGATGCAACAATAGGAAATATACCAATATTACAACTACCAATGGAAGTACTTAAATACTTTGGAGAAAATGAAATGGAATTCTGGGTGAATAAAAGTTGTGGTATAAACTGGCAACCTATAGAATTTATGAAAATAACAATATGGGAAGGCGGAAGCATAAATTTTGTAGACTTTGTAGAAAGTAATTCAGCATTAAAAAGCATAAGACAAATATGGTTAATTATATCAGATGGAATATTAGCAATATACTTTATGAATTATATAAAAACAAAATTTGATCAAATATTTGGATCAACATAATAAGGGGGTAGAAAAAAATCATAACAACAGCACTTTTACAAATAGTAAATTTTATAATACAACCAATATTTTCAATTCTATCTGGAGTTTTACAAGTAACACAAATAAGTGTAGCAATGGATAAGATAACGCCATTCATGGATATGATATTCACAAACGGCGTACAATTAATATGGCTAGTATTAGATTTAGAATATGTAAGAACTTTAATATTAATAATAATAGGAATACAAGCGGCAATGTTCGGATATAGGGTTGTAATGTGGGTAATAAAGAAAATACCAATAATAAACATAAAATAAAAAGGGAGGCAATAGCCCCCTTTTTTTATAATTCACTCAAAACATTTAAAATCATCATCTCATCACTTTCAAACATATGAGAATAACGCTTAAGAATAGTTTCTTGAGTGTCTCCGCTAACTTTTTCAACTATTGGAAGAGGAACACCCTTTGAAATTAAATTGCTAATAAATGTATGTCTAAACTCATGACAATTATACTCTGGTAATTTTAATTTTTTACAAACATTACCGATCATCATATTAACCGCCCCGTGTGTCTGTGAAAAAATACGTTCATCAAGATTTCCACCACCTAAAATATGTTCTTGCTTTATTCTCATAAATAAACGAGTTGGAGCAGGTGAAAGCGGTATCTTTCTATGTTTAAAATTTTTCGGATCTTTTGTTAATTTAATATCTGATACATAAGCTTTATCAACAACAAGACGCCAACCACGCAAATGCTTTTCATTTGATAATTGAGAAGAAGGAGAAATAACAACACTTTTTTCATCACTTTTTCTATAATAATCAAATTCTTCCAAATCGTTATAGGTAAGGGCTAAACATTCACCAACACGAATACCAGTATAATATAAAATATTAACCAATAAACGATATTTAGGATAACAATTAACACCTAAACGATAAAAACTATTATTTTTTAAATAATTATCAATTTCATCAAATTCTTCTTTACTAATAGTTCTATAATCTTCCTTTGACCTAGTACGTATATTATCAACATAATTTAAAATATTTTCAGAAATTAATTTTCTTTTATAACACAAATTAATTAACTTTCTAAATGTTGCATTAATACTTCTAATTGTCTCATCAGAATAACCATGAGAACGAACATCAGAACAAAACTTATAATAAACATCTTCAGATATATCCTTAATTTTAGTATCAGCAGGCAAAAACTGATAAATCATATTCATATGCTGTGAAGTATTATCAATAGTAACAGGGCTATAATCTTGACCGCCCGCCTTTATTTTCCATAAGTCAAAGGCACCTGATAAAGTAATATCCTTATCAGAAGATTTAAAACCGTTAGCCTGTAAATTTGACAATTCGGAACGGGCTTCAGTAATAGTAGCAATATTATAAATCCATTTAGATTTGTAATCATTTTTCTTTGTTAAAGGATTATAAACCTTATAATTATACTTTACATCATATTTTTTTGTTGTCTCATTAAAATAAACGCCAGTATACTTTGTCTTTCTTCTTTTTTGTCCAGACATAAAAGAAGCCCCCTTCGTATAAATCTTTTCATATACGAATTATAACACATATGTGCTACGAATTCTATACGAATTTTCTTTGATTTATACAAATACAGGGGCTTTTTATTCGTTAAAAAGCTTGATTTTGCGGGCTTTTTTACTCTTTAGGTTTCATCGTCGGATACAGCAGCACATCCCGTATCGAGGCGCTGTCTGTCAAGAGCATAACCAGCCGATCTACACCGAATCCCAGTCCGCCGGTGGGCGCAAGCCCGTATTCCAGCGCGGTGATATAATCGTCGTCCACCTGCGCCTTGCTGTCGGGTTCCTCCGCCAGCTTTGCCGCCACCTGGCGCTCAAAGCGGGCTTTTTGATCGATGGGATCATTCAATTCGGAAAAAGCGTTTCCAAACTCCATCGCGTTGATGAAATATTCAAACCGCTCGGTAAAAGCGGGATTTTCCGGCTTTCTCTTGGCGAGAGGACTGTTCTCTACCGGGTAATCGTAAATAAAGGTCGGCTGGATCAGCTTTTCCTCTACGAAAGCGTCAAACAGCTCCGCCAGCACGATTCCCTTGGTGGCGTCCTTGGGGACCTCAACGCCTTTTTCCTTGGCGCAGGCTCTGGCGTCCTCGTCGCTCTCCCAGCTGTTATAGTCACAGCCGGAATATTTTTTGACCGCCTCTACCATGGTGAGCCGTTCCCAGTGCCCCATATCGATCTCGGTGCCCTGATAGGTGATGACCGTCTTGCCGCAGATCTTTTTGACCAGAGAGATGTTCATCTCCTCCACCAGATCCATCATACCCTTGTAGTCGGTGTAGGCCTGATACAGCTCGATGCTGGTAAACTCGGGATTGTGCTTGGTGTCCATACCTTCGTTGCGGAAGATCCGTCCCACCTCGTAGACACGGTCAAATCCGCCGACGATCAAACGCTTTAAGCAAAGCTCCGTTTCGATCCGAAGATACATGTCCATGTCCAGCGTATTATGATGGGTCACGAAGGGCCGCGCCGAAGCCCCAACCTCCAAAGGAAGCAAAATGGGGGTGTCCACCTCTAAAAATCCTCTGTCATCCAAAAACGCGCGAAGCTCCTTTAAAATCAGGCTGCGCTTGACAAAGGTCTCCTTTACCTCGGGATTGACGATCAGATCCAGATACCGCTGGCGGTATCTCGTGTCGGTGTCTTTTAAGCCATGGAACTTTTCCGGCAAAGGAAGAAGGGATTTGGAAAGCAAAAGAAGCCGGGTCGCATGGATCGAGATCTCCCCCTTTTGGGTCCGGAAAACAACGCCTTCAACACCCAAAATATCTCCAATGTCCCATTTTTTGAAATCCGCGTACAGATCGGTCCCCACATCATCCCGTTTGACATAAACCTGCATCCGGTCGGTGCTGTCCCGAAGGTCGAGAAAGCTCGCCTTGCCCATAATGCGCCGGCTCATCATTCTCCCCGCTACCGTAACGGTTTTTCCCTCCATCTCCGAGAATTTCGCCCGGATATCGGCGTTTTTCGCCGTACAGTCAAATTTGGTGATCTGGAAAGGATCTCTCCCCTCCTGCTGAAGGGCCTTTAATTTCTCTCCGCGGATTCTCCGTTGTTCGTGAAGCTCCTCTGCGGTTTCCTCCATGGTTCTTTCTTCGCTCATAACTGTCCTCTTTCTTTTAATCAATGGTAATTTCTAAAATCTCGTAATTGATCACTGCCCCTGAGGGAACGGAAATGCTGACTTTCTCCCCTACTTTATGACCCAAAAGTCCTTTGCCGATGGGAGATTCGTCGGAGATCCTTCCGTTGTCCGGATCGGTCTCGGTGGAGCCTACGATATGATAGATCTCTTCTTCGTCAAAATCAATATCCTTGAGCCGTACTTTCATACCAACGCTTACCGAGTTGCGATCTGCGTTTTCCAGATCCAGTACCTTCGCGTTTTTGATCATCGCCTGAAGCTGTGCGATTCTCGCTTCGATCATCGCCTGCTCGTTTTTCGCTTCATCATATTCACTGTTTTCCGAAAGGTCGCCAAACGAGACCGCCAATTTGATCTTATCCGCAATATCCTTCCGTTTTACCGTTTTTAATTCCTCAAGCTCCTGCTCCAGTTTTTCCAAACCTTCGCTGGTCAATAATACCTCTTTCGCCATGAGTGTCACCATCTTTCTAAATTGGGATACGGGAAAATCCTCTTTAATTCTTTCCCCGCCAGCAAACTGCCAATAATAACCAAGCGACCATCGAACCGCCCAAAGCGATCCGATGGTACACTGCATTACATTATATTATAGCCTGATTTCTTTGTCAAGCCTTTTGCCTTTATTTTGCCGCCATCTCTCCGGCGATGCGGGCGATGTTTTCGCCGGTAAGTCCGAATTCCTTAAGCAGCTCTACCGCCGGTCCAGAATGGCCAAAACAATCGTTGATGCCGAGCTTTTTCACCTTGCAGGGATACTTTTCCGAAAGGCAGTCGCACACCGCGCTGCCCAGTCCGCCAATCACACTGTGCTCCTCAACGGTGAGGACCTTCCCCGTCTTTTTCGCCGAAGCAATAACCGTCTCCTCATCCAGAGGCTTGATGGTGTGAACATTGATGACTTCGGCGGAAATTCCCTTTTCCTCTAAGAGCTTCGCCGCGTTCAACGCCTCGTTCACCATCAGTCCGGTAGCGATCAGCGTAATGTCCGTTCCTTCCCGTAAAATCACCGCTTTTCCCATCTCAAAACGATAGCTTTGCTCATCGTTGAAAACCGGGACCGCAAGCCGTCCCAAACGGATATACACCGGGCCCTCATACTCATACGCCGCCTTGACCGCCGCTTTCGCTTCCACATCGTCGGCAGGATTGATCACCACCATACCGGGAATGGTGCGCATCAGCGCAATGTCCTCATTGCATTGATGGGTCGCGCCGTCTTCGCCCACCGAAATACCCGCATGAGTAGCGCAGATCTTTACATTCAAATGGGGATATCCAATGGAATTGCGGATGATCTCATATGCCCGCCCCGCCGCAAACATGGCAAATGAGCTGGCAAACACCTTGGTGCCCGCCGCGGCAAGGCCCGCCGCAACGCCGATCATATTTCCTTCCGCAATGCCGCAGTCAAAAAAACGGTCCGGATACGCTTTTTTGAACATAACCGTCTTGGTGGCCTCCGCCAGATCCGCATCCAGCACCACAAAATCATCGTGGACCGCAGCCAGTTCCTTTAACGCCGTACCATAGCTTTCTCTGGTCGCGATTTTCTTTTGTTCCGCCATAACCATTCCTCCTATTTCGAAAGGGCGTCAAGCTGCGCCGTCAATTCTGCCTTTGCCTGCTCATATTGCTCTGCGTTGGGCGCCGTACCGTGCCAGGATACCTGGTTTTCCATAAAGGAAACCCCTTTGCCTTTGACGCTCTTCTGGATGATGACCGTAGGTTTCCCCTTGACGGTCTTCGCTTCGTTGAACGCTTTCTCCAGCGCTTCCAGATCGTGGGCGTCATCCACACAGATCACATGCCAGTTAAACGCTGCAAATTTATCGCCAATGGGGTACGAAGACATGACCTCGTCGATCTTCCCGTCGATCTGAAGTCCGTTGTTGTCTACAACAGCGCAAAGGTTGTCCAAATGGTAATGCGCGGCAAACATCGCCGCTTCCCAAACCTGCCCCTCTTCGATCTCGCCGTCGCCCAAAATGGTGTAGACCCGGTAATCCTTATTCCGGTATTTTCCGGAAAGTGCCATACCACAGGCAGCAGAGATGCCCTGACCGAGAGATCCGGTGGACATATCGATACCTGGAGTGTGCTTCATATCAGGGTGCCCCTGAAGCATCGCGCCGATGTGACGAAGCTTCTGTAACTCTTCTTTGGGAAAATACCCTTTTAATGCCAGCGCCGCATACAACGCAGGAGCAGTGTGCCCTTTGGAAAGAACGAACCGGTCCCGATCCTCCCATTTGGGATTGGAGGGATCCACCTTCATTTCCTGAAAATACAAATAGGCCAGATCCTCCGCGATGGAAAGAGAACCGCCGGGATGTCCCGACTTGGCGTGAAAGGTCCCCTCAATCGCGCCGAGACGGATCTCACAGGCGATTTGTTGTAACCTTTGTTTCGTTGCTGCATCCATAACCAATACCTCCTGAATCATTAAACGCGGTTTGATATCTTTTCACCGAAAAGAGCCGTCACCGTCGGTGTTTTTGCGCATGATGACGCCAAAAATCGGAAAATTCCTTAGGTGTTACATCTCCGTTAAAAACGAAAATATCGTAGGATTCTCCCTGCCAGTCATAGGAAACCAAAGAGCGGACATACCCGTTTCGAAGATAGAAATCCCTTCGCTTTTGCCGTTGAAGCAAATTTTCGGCTTTTGGCACCAGCGCCTCCAGATCGGCAAGGATCCGATTGCCTTCCTTGTACTTCGCAACAAGTCCCAGCGCTTCGGTTCCGTACCCCCGCCCCCGAAGGGACGCTTCTACGGCAAAATACAAAATATGGGTGATATCCCAATAGGTCAGCAGGCAAAAAAAGCCGCAAAACCGCTCCCCGTCATAGAAAGCGACCACTTCGCCGCCTTCCTCGCTCCCATCCAAAAAAGGAGCCAGCGGTCTTCGTTCATTTTCCGGAAACGCCTCCTGATAAAGCGCCATAACGGCGTCCCGGTCTTTAAAATCCAATGTGATTTTTTGTAGTGTAAGCAAGCTATTCTCTCCCTTCCTTTCGGCGAAGGGTCTGCAAGAAATCGGAAAAATAAGGGGGGAGAGGAGAAGAAAAGGTCATCCGTTCTCCCGTGCGGGGATGGTTGAAAGCGATCTCCTTCGCGTGAAGACATTGTCCGTTTAACGCCGTGATCCCTTTTTTCGGCCCGTAAACCAAATCTCCCGCCACCGGATGCCCCAAATACGCCATATGCACCCGGATCTGATGAGTGCGCCCTGTTTCCAGCCGGCACTCTAAATAGGAAAACCCCGAAAATTCCTCCAAAACCTGATAATGGGTCACTGCCGCTTTCCCATTGACCACTACCGCCATTTTTTTCCGATCGGTTTTATGCCGCCCGATCGGCGCTTTGACCTCTCCCGACGCATCCCGAAGCCGCCCGTAAACCACGGTGTGATAAACCCTGCCGCAACTGTGCTCCTGGATCTGCGCGGAGAGGGACTGATGGGCAAAATCGGTTTTCGCTACCAACAGTAATCCGCTGGTGTCCTTGTCGATCCGATGGACGATCCCCGGACGAATGACGCCGTTGATAGAGGAAAGCTTTCCGGCGCAGTGATACAAAAGAGCGTTCACCAACGTCCCCGTTTCGTTGCCGGGAGCGGGATGGACTACCATCCCCTTGGGCTTGTTCACCACCAAAAGGTCCTCGTCCTCGTAAACGATCTCAATAGGGATATTTTCCCCCGAAACCAAAAGCTCTTTGGGGGGCGGCTCGGAGAAGAAAACCGTATCTCCTTCTTTTAACTTCTCTTTTTTGGATACAGGCTTTCCGTTGACGGTAACAAAACCTTCCTCAATAAGCTTTTGCACCGCCGAACGGGTCTTTTCCGATACCTCCGCCAAAAAGACGTCTAACCGCTGCCCCGCATACCGGGCAAACGCGTCCTCAATTTGAAACTCTGCCATTATTCTGACCCTTTGCCCGTTTTTCCTTTTCCAGCTTGATTTCCCGGGAAAGATAGGAGATCACAAAGAACAAAACGCCGATGCAGATACAGCTGTCCGCAAAGTTGAATACCCAAAAATGGATCAGCCTGAAATCCACAAAGTCCACTACAAAACCCCGAAAAGCCCGGTCAATGAGATTTCCGACCCCACCGCCCACAATGGCGGCGATGGAAAAAAGAGCCATATTTCCCGGGAAAACCTCTTTCACTCCGACGATCGCCAACCCTATAAGCAGTACGCCGGTAACACCGATCAAAAGCCATTTTTCTCCGGGAAACAATCCGAACGCCATTCCCCTGTTTTCCACATAGGTAAGATGCAGAACATCCTGAATCAGCGGGTAAGTGGAGATTTCAGAAAGGGTATTGACCACGATCCATTTGGTGAGCTGGTCAATTCCAAGCAGCAAAAGGGAAAATAACAATGCCACCAGTTTTTTCATGCAGGATCCTTTCACAGTAAAGCCCGAAAAGAAGCATCTTCTTCGAAAGAAAATGCTTCTTTTTCTCCTATTGTTTTCTTAAGACGGAAGCACAGCGGCTGCAAAGGGTGGGATGTTCTTTGTCCTGTCCCACCGTCTCGCTGTATATCCAGCAGCGCTCGCATTTTGGATGCGCCGATTTCTCCACGGTAACCGAGACGTCATCCCCCTCGAAAGCGACATCGCCTTTTCCTTTCTCGAGCGCTACCTCGGAAACGATAAAGACGGTAGCAAGCGCCGGCAAAACAGCATTCAGCTTTTCATAAAGCCCGTCGTCCTCAGTAAAGAGGGTGACCTTCGCTTCCAGCGATTTGCCGATGACCTTCGCGCCCCGCTTTTCCTCAAGCGCCTTCTGAACGGTACTCCGCACAGCGGAGATCATCGCCCATTTTTCGATAAAGGACGCGTCCTCCTGCTCTCCAAAAAGAGAAGGCATATCATTGAAATAAACGCTTTCGCTGTTATAAGCCTTGCTCTTGGGAAGATGGGACCAGATCTCCTCCGCCGTAAAGGAAAGGATCGGCGCCAAAAGAAGATCTAAGCTTACCAAAATGTCATAAATCGTCGTCTGGGCACTGCGGCGGGCTAAGCCACCCGTTTCCTCACAGTACAGCCGGTCTTTGATGACGTCCAGATAGAAGTTGCTCATATCCACAACGCAGAACTGATGAATGCTGTGGAAAACAATGTGATAATCCAGCGCGTCGTAGGCTTCTCTTACCTTCCGGTTGAGATCATAAAGCTTTTGATACGCCAGCCGGTCCAATTCCAGCAAGGACTCCTTGGGTACCCGATGGGTATCGGGATCAAAGTCATACAGGTTTCCTAAAATATACCGAGCGGTATTCCGGATCTTCCGGTATGCCTCGGAAAGCTGTTTTAAAATATCCTTCGAAAGCCGGATGTCGGCATGGTAATCGGAGGACGCGACCCAAAGGCGCAAAATATCCGCGCCGTACTGATCGATGATCTCCGAAGGGGCGATGGAATTGCCAAGGGATTTGTGCATGGCCTTTCCTTCCCCGTCTACCACCCAGCCATGGGTGCAAACCGCCCGATAAGGCGCCGTCCCCTCGGTGGCGACTGCCGTAAGAAGGCTGGACTGGAACCATCCCCGATACTGGTCGGCTCCCTCGAGATAGAGGTCCGCCGGCCATTTGAGATCCTTGCGCTGCTTCAATACCGCCGCATGGGACGTACCCGAATCGAACCAAACGTCCAAAATGTCGTTTTCTTTATCGAATTCCTGGCATCCGCAGTCACAGGCAAACCCTTCCGGCAAAAATTCCTTGGGATCCTTCACGTACCAAGCGTCGGAGCCTTCCTTCCGGAACAGATCCGAAATCGCCTTGATGGTTACGTCATTGATAATGGGCTTTTTGCAGTCCTTACAGTACAAAATGGGAATGGGAACGCCCCAACGGCGCTGGCGGGAAATACACCAGTCGTTACGGTCGCGGACCATGCCCTTGATCCGCTCTTCGCCCCAGGCAGGAATCCACTCCACCTCTTCGATGGCTTTGATTGCCTGCTCCTTGATGGCGTCTACCGAGCAAAACCACTGTTCCGTCGCCCGGAACATCACCGGGTTTTTGCAGCGCCAGCAATGAGGATATTGGTGGGTAATGGCTTCCGAAGCGAATAAGCTTCCGTTTTCTTCCATCTCTTTATAAATCGTCTTGTTGGATTCCTCTAACGTCTGACCGGCAAATTTCCCCGCCGCCTCGGTCTGACGTCCGGTAGCGTCTACCGGAACAATCAATTCAATCTCCGGATATTTTTTACAGACCTCAAAGTCCTCGACGCCGAAGCCCGGCGCGGTATGAACGCATCCGGTTCCGCTTTCCAGCGTGACATGATCGCCTACGATCACCAGAGAATCCCGGTCTAAGAAAGGATGTCTCGTAACGATATACTCCAATTCCGCCCCGGTGAAGGAACCTACTGTCTCGTACTCCTCGATTTTCGCTGCTTTCATCACAGAGGACACCAGATCCTGAGCCATGATCAGATACTCGCCGCCGACTTTGACCGCCGTATAAAGGAAATCCGGTCCCAGGCAAATGGCAAGATTTCCGGGAAGTGTCCAGGTGGTCGTAGTCCAGATCACAAAATATGCCTCGTCCACCGGGATCCCCGCAGCGGATAAAACACCCTTATCGTCTTTTACCTTAAATTTGACATACACCGAAAGGCAGGGATCATCCGCGTATTCGATCTCCGCCTCCGCCAAAGCGGTGCCGCATTCGGAGCACCAGTATACCGGGCGCATGCCCCGGTAGATCAGCCCTTTTTTCGCCATCTCGCCGAAGGCCTCTACCTGCGCCGCCTCAAAATCCGGAGTCAAAGTGATGTAAGGATCCTTAAAATCTCCCAGCACACCAAGGCGTTTGAACTGCCCCTTTTGGCTTTCCACATAGCTTAAAGCAAACTCCCGGCAATGCTTGCGGATCTCCAAAGGCGTCGCCGCGTCCTTATCCAGCCCGATCTTCTGAAGGGCTTTTAACTCGGTGGGAAGCCCATGGGTATCCCAGCCGGGCACATAAGGAGACTGGAACCCAGTCATATTTTTATATTTGACGATAATGTCTTTCAATACCTTGTTGAGCGCCGTTCCTAAATGGATATCCCCGTTGGCATAGGGAGGGCCGTCATGGAGAACGTAGAGGGGCTTGCCTTCATTCCGCGCAAGGATCTTCTCGTAAAGCCCGTCTTTTTCCCAATTTTCCAGCATCACAGGTTCTTTTTTCGGGAGTCCCGCCCGCATATCAAAGCTGGTTTGAGGCAGATTCAACGTCTGATTGTAATCCTGATTACTTGCCATCTTCCTTAACTGCTCCTTTACTGACTTCTCTATCTGTTATCGGCTTTCGTTATGTTTGCCAAAACGAAGTTCGCCGTATTTTTGCTCAAAAGCGCTCTTGGCCTCCCCGGGATGGAATTGCACTGTAGGACGCGCCTCTTGCGTTTCCGCCGCAGGTTTTTCCTCTTCCTTAGCCTCCTGCTCTTTTTCGGAATCCGCTACCGCGGCGGAGATCTCTTCCACCGTTTTCTTTTCCTCTTCCTCTTTGATCTCCGATTCCGTCAGCGCAGCCGCCGCTTTTTTCTGGTTTTCATAAAACGCTTCCAGCTCTTCGTCCATATCGGGAAGGTTGGTAATGACGCTTAAATGATTCTTGTATATGGAAAGAAGTCTCGACTTAAAATCCGCCACCTCACGCTGGATCTTGGCAAGCCGGATCTTCTCTTTGTCCGCTTCCCGCTTGACCGTCTCCACCGTCTCCTCCGCCATCCGTTTGGCGTCGGCACGCATTTTCAACGCTTCCGCCTCCGCCGCCGCAATAATGTCTTCGGACTTGGTTTTCGCCTCCGCCAAAATGGTGTTGCGAAGCTTCTGCGCCCCCAAGAGCGCGTCCTTAAGGTCTGCCTCGTCTGCTCGGTACTGATTGATTTTCTCCGCCAATACCTGCATCTTCTCCTGCAATTCCGATTTTTCCGCTTCCAGCGCGGCAATCCGATAATTTTGCTGTTCGATATAATTATCCACATCCTCCGGCTTGTAGCCGAACGCCGCTTTATCAAACATCTTATCCACTTTGCTCAAAAAGATCCCCTCTCTTTATGGTCATTTCTGATCGTCTGTCATTTCTTTTGGCCGTAATGGAAAAACCGAAGGTTTTTTCTTCCCTTTCGGGTCTCCCCTATCATTTCATCAAAAATAAATTTTCCCGCCCCCCGTATGGTCAGCACATCTCCCTCTTTTAACAAAGTGCTTCCCTCTTTTTTCTCCGCGTAGTTTAAAAAGACCAGCCCCGATGTCACAAGACGCTGTGCCGCCTCCCGGCTCACATTCCCCAACGCCGCCGTGACCGCGTCCAGGCGAAGGGAGGAAACATTGATCCGAAGCTCCACAGGAGGCTGCGCCACCAAAAGCGCTTCCTCTACGCCTTCTGTCAGTGTAACGCCCACCGAACCGATCCGGTCGATCTGAGTCAAAAACACCTTTTTGACCCGCCCCTCACAAAACACCGCGCCCTTTCCTTTTTGCACGAGGATATCTCCGATTGTCTCCCTGCGGATCCCCTGCGCCATAAAAGCCCCGAGGAAATCCTGGTGACGAAGAGAAAACCGCTCCGAAAAGGTAACGGTAAAGGGACAAATAGGAAAGGAAGCGGGGTCTGGC
>CALWZB010000149.1 GCA_944385915.1 uncultured Clostridia bacterium
GGAAAGCCCGACTGGAACTGACTGATTCGGATAAACGCCGTTTGGCTCAAAAGGGCAAAGCGTTGAACGACTACCTGCTGGCGGCGGTTGAACCGACATGGGCTCCGGGGACATTGCGGGGCTGGTACAATTCTCTGGTCGGCGCAAAATACAACAGCGTCAGAGATGGACAAAAGAAGCGTGGACGCAAACCGATCTCGCAGGAAATCGTGGACGAAGTCTTGAAGCTGGCTAAAAACAATCCGGACTGGGGTTATGACCGTATTGCGGGAGTCATGAAATATCTGAAATACGATGTCAGCGCAACGACGGTTCGCCACATTCTCGATGACAACGGAATTGTTCCGGATCCGGAACGAAGACTGCGCGGAGACTGGGATCAGTTTATTGAGACGCAGCAGTACTCCACCGCTTCGACCGATTATGCTCAGGTGGAACGGCTGACTCCATTCGGACTGGTTCGAGAGAGTCTACTGTTTTTCATGGACATTGGCAGCCGTGAAGTTCGGCTTGGCGGCATCGTTCATGCGCCGGACAGCAACTGGACAACGCAAATAGCCAGAAATATGTGCGATATGTGGGATGGCTTTCTTCTCGGCAAGAAGTATCTGATTCACGACCGCGACAGCCTTTTCAATAAGCGGTTCGATTCCGTTTTTGAATCCATCGGGATTACCATCAAGAAATTGCCGCCGTTTACGCCGCAGATGAATGCACGGATGGAAAACTTTATCCGAGCAATCAAGACAGAGTGTCTTGACAAAATGATCATTACGTCTGAAACGCAGTTGCGGCTGGTCGTAAAAGAATACCTCGAATACTGGAATCATTACCGCCCGCACTCCGGTCTCGGCGGTGCGATGGTCAAACCCTATCCGCAGGATGACGATGGAGAAGTCGTTGAGACCTCATTCCTTGGGGGATTGCTCCACGGTTATCGACGGGAACCGATGGCGGCGTGAACGTGAGGAATTTATGCACCCCCGTTACGCGCACGTGAGGATTTTCGCTCTTGTCAGAAAAAAAAGGGATTTTATGACAGTCTGCCAGTCTGATTTTTCGGTCATGTGTAGAGACCGGAAGTTCGAATCTCTTTTCTACCATTTTCGCGATGTTCAAACTCTTTTTTGAGGCAGAATAAAGTTCCAGTTTCTCCCGGAGAATTTTTCGAGAAGTGAAAATGCTCCTCCTTTTGAGACTCGAAAAATTCGCCATTTTGAGGTGGAGAGAATTTTTCTGGAAAATAAAAAAATGGTCGACCATTTTTACTACCTTGTTATGAAGCACTTACAATTATAGCAGTCCTTTTTCTGCTACCGAATTGCTACCGACTATTTAGCCTCACAGTAGCTTATTTTATTGATATCAATGGCTAAAGCAGCACGGTTATAATGTTCCGTCTGCAAGGTGTTTGTATGTCCGACAAGACCGCCGATAATCTCCGCAGTATAACCCGCTTGACGCAATTTCGTCACAAGAGTCACACGGAAACTGTGAAAACCCACACTATAACCGGGAGGAGCCGTTATATTCAGCCTTTTCAGTATTTTTGAAAATGGTTTGGTTGGATCGGAAACACCGGAAATACGGTTCCCAGATGTATCGTAAACGGGATAGTCTGCTGCCAGGTGAGGGAAAATATAATCGGAGAGATTATTCAATCTGAAAAATATTTTCTGTAATTCATGGGGAAGTTTTATAAGAATTTTCTTCTTGACCAGCGTTTCTGTTTTATGAGGCGTCAATTCAAGAACGTTATCCGTTATACTGTCATATCTCAATAATGCAATATCTTCATAGCGCAACCCCGTATACATTGCAAAACGACAAGCCTTCAGCCATTCATCTGCATGTTGCAATTTTCGGCTGTTTTTTATGTAATGAAGAATTTTTGTGATTTCTTCATCCGTAAACGCCTTTTTAGGCTTGGATGCTGTTTCTCCCCGAGTTGTTGAGCGTTGCGGAATCTTCGAAAATGGATTTTCGCACGAAAGCCGGAGTGCCGTGTGTGCAAAAACCTGAAGCAGGTCGCTTCTGTATGTGTTGAACGTTTTTCCTGTTTTTCCAAGACTTGAAAGGTAGGACTCGCAGAATTCAGGCGTCAAATCTTCGAAATTATCAACATGTTTTGATTTGCAGTAGGATATGAAACGTTCTGCATTCCTGATTCTGTCATGTCTGGTCCTAGCTTTTAATGTCTTGTAATTTTCAGTACTCTGATATGATTTGAGCTCTGTTGCAAGGTGTGAAGAAGGAAGTTGAAGCATAATCTTCTGATCGTTTTTCTGATGCTGGAACCAAATTTCATACGCGTATGCCTCCGCCTCGCGTTTGACACGCGTTTTGCATGAGCGCCAGATGTCACGGTATCCGACTCTAAGACGGATATAGAAAATTCCATTTTCTCTGCGGAACGGGCGCGGAGGGGAGCCTCGGAAATCGGTTTTCATACGAATCGACATGGAATCACTCCTTAAAATTTAATGAAAGTGCATATTGTCAATAACTTGAATGCCATGTGCACGCGGAACGATGACGGACAGCAAACGGTTTCAGAGCATCGAGGAATCCATATTTTCATCCTGTCCTTCCAGTTCTGCAATTTTCTTCAATTTCAAATCTACATAGAAAAGAGTAAGGGTGCAGGTGATGGAGGAATACCGGACATGGATCATGTTTTTTTCGAAGGAAGAAGATAAGAAAGATTGAACATCTTCTCCATTGTCAGAGCGGAACGTCATATTATAAACATCTTCAAGAGCCGCGAGCAGAATCTGCAACTCCCGTTTTCCTTCTGCGTCACTTCGGAATTTTGCCTCGGCGCGAATGGTATAAATTCTTGATGTCTTCGGAGTAATCAGCAGGCTGTATTCCTGGAATTTCCTGAATTTTTTCGGAGGAGTAAAGTAGACTGTTTTTCTTTTGTGTGTCGGTATGACAATGTCTCCGTTGATTTTCAGTTCCTCAACGTTGGATACTTCTGTTCTTATGATTTTGACATCCCGCGGCAGTACCGCTCCAAGCGACTGTCCGAATGCCGTTTCGATTTTCTTCTGGGCGGACGCGCAGAACGACAGCAGAACAAGCAGAACAATACACGCTTTCATTGTGGTGTCTCCTCACAGATATTCTTCGGAATAAAATGACTTTGATATACTTCAGCCATTATCATCTTCCCATGTTTTTGGTATATGATGAACAGAAATTAATCTTGGATTACGATACCATAAGCTTTGAATATTATCAACGGCAGGTTTCTTATCCAATAAATCAAAAAAATCTTTTTCTCTGACAATATGAATAGAAAAGCCTTGATTTTTCAGTTCAATAGCACGTCTTATTTTTCCTCCTAAACCTTGCCATGTTTTTGTTTGCAATGAACCAACAATCAAGTAATTTGTCTTCTGTGTTACTGAATTTTTTACTATTCCACCTCTACTTATAATCATTTCATCAATTTCATTTCTTTTCACATCTTCATAGTTTTGAAATTGACCTGTTACAGCAAAAATGGATGATTCAAATCTTATTGCATCTAATGAATCATAAGGAAGATCATCAGGTGTTTTGAGTCCGTTAGTCCCTTGGCGTATAGAACCTTCCGGAATTTTTCTTGGAACCTTCAATCTAATTTCTACTACGATTGATTTTTTACAGTTCGGACATGTCATTACTATCGAATCATAAGTGAGTTCTTTCTCCAAAGACTCAATTTCATGCGCAGCAGAAAAATCTATAGTTACATCTATATTACGATGGCAAGCAGAACATATTTTTTTCATTTTGAACTCCAGTAATCATACGACTGCTGATACAGAATTTTCAACTTGAAATGATTGCTCACATAATATGCCGCATAGGAACGAAAAGCCGGTATGCCGGAATGAATAAGTTCCGAATAATAATTACGATAACGTCCAGCTTCAATATCTCTTTCCAATAATTCTTCTTCATGTTCTAGAAGCCGGTTCCAGATGAAATGGAAGGCAGTGATCATGAATAATATTTTCAATGATATAAATATTGCAGTGTATACGGAATTTTAAACTGACCTTTCGGTCCCGTCAAAATTCCGTTTTTTATTTTTCCGCTGAAACAAGCGGAAAACTCCATCGCAGGACAATGGTGGAGTATTTTTCAGAACAGGCAGAAAATCAGGATACCGTTCGGAAAATTGCGCACATTTTGAAAGAGGTTACTTGAAAAAGGGCCTGTTTCCGGAGTGATTATAGGGAGCATCAGTTCTATTTCGCTTAGGTGAGGTGGAGCTGTAGTGCAGGTGTGCCTTGGTCCAGCCAGTGTGGTTCATCTCAAGCCGCAAGTAGAGGTCGCAAGTTCGAATCCTTTTGAGAGCGTTTTTGCGATATACAAACCCGATTTTGAGGTTGTGCGAATTTTTACGAATCTCTCGGAGAATTTTTCGAGATGATGGACAACCCCATCTTGAGAGAGTTGGAAAATTCGCAGTTTTGAGGGGACAGAGAAAAGTTAGTTCAAAATCTCGTCACCCCGAGGATTTCATTCCTCGCATTCTGTGCCGTCCGCATCTGGCGATGGTGGTTGAATGGGTAAGTCAAATGCTTGATTTTCATTTTTGATGGAGTATATTGGAAGCATTATAGAATTAGGAGTGGAAATTATGTTGGACTTGACCAGTTATACTTATTCATTTGAAGAACTTATCCGGGGTAAATTCCTGTATGTGGATAAGACGGAGTATATTTGGAATATGATTCGTCCAGCAACTGCGGGCTATTTCCTCTCCCGTCCGCGCCGCTTCGGGAAGTCGTTGACGGTTTCCACGCTCAAGGCTGTGTTTCAGGGAAAAAAAGAACTGTTCAAGGGGCTGGCGATTTACGACAAGCCTTATGACTGGAAGCAGTAT
>CALWZB010000150.1 GCA_944385915.1 uncultured Clostridia bacterium
CGCAGGCGCGGCTTTACCGCGAGTTCAACCGCGTCGGTTTCCGGATCGGCTCCTCGGAGAATCCGCGCAACATCAACCTTCTGAAATACATTGCCTGGATGTTCGACCGGAAACACACTCCGGAGGAGACGTCCGGCGCGCGCAGCTATGAGGATCGGCGCAACGCCGAGCGCGACCGTCAAGCGGAACAGTCGCTTGCCGGACGCGACATCGGCCAGCTCCCGGAGGTCGTGAATCCCGACAGGAAAGCCGCCTGCGAACGCAATTTCCAGCTTTTCTGCGAGAGCTATTTCCCGGAGACCTATTCTCTTGCATGGTCGCCGGATCATCTGAAGGTGATTGAGAAGATTGAAACGGCGGTTCTGCGAGGCGGACTCTTTGCGCTGGCTATGCCGCGTGGTTCGGGTAAGGCGCTTGCCCTGGACACCCCGCTTCCCACGCAGACCGGGTGGACCACGATGGGAAATGTTCAGGTTGGAGACTGGCTTTTTGATGAGCAGGGACATCAGTGCCGGGTAATCCGGAAATCGGAGGTTTTCACCGACCATGATTGCTACCGGGTCTCTTTCAGCGATGGAGAAACCATTGTCTGCGATGCCGGTCACCTCTGGCAGGTGGAAGATATTTATGGATGCCGGAATCCATATGTAAGGGATACGGAATGGCTGGCTTCCAGATACAAAATTGGGAAACGCGGTCACCATGAAAGCCGATTCCGGATTCCCATGCAGAAACCGCTCCAAATTCAGTCCTCGGGCGAACTGCCGATTGCGCCGTATGCTCTCGGCGTGTGGCTCGGCGATGGAACCTGTTCTGGTTCTGAGATTACTCTGTTCGATCAGGATGCAGCAGAGATCGCACAGAATATCCGGAAAGAACTGGGGAATGAAAATCTCACCGTCTGCGACTACGGGCAGGAAGACCATGCCGTTTTGACCGTTTTGAGCAAATCGGTTCACCGCAACCGTGAAAAGGAAAAGACCGGTCAAGCCAGACTGCGGCAATTGGGCCTGCTGAATAACAAACACATCCCGAAGGAATACCTGCGGGCGGACTGTTCCGACCGGCTTGCTCTGCTTCAGGGGATGCTCGATACTGACGGATATGCGGACCGCAAGGGACATGTCGAAATCATCATCAAATATTCCCGTCTGGCAGAGGACTTCGCAGAACTGCTATCCTCCCTTGGAATCAAGTTCGGCATGGGGTTGAAGACTGTTATGTTTGACGGGAAAGAGCACGGTCCCTACCATCGCTTTCACTTCAACGGTTACCGGGACCAGGATTTCTTTCAGCTGAAGCGCAAGCGGGAAAGGATGCGTGAACGTCCTGTTCGGAGAAAGACGGAAAAAGGCTGCCTCAGTCATACGCCGTGCGATGTCCGGATGATAGTGAATATCGAAAAGGTTCCGACTGTTCCGACGCAATGCGTGATGGTGGATTCCCCGTCTCATCTGTATTTGGCTGGCAGGAAGATGGTTCCGACCCACAACAGCACGCTCGCCGAGACCGCCGCAGTCTGGGCGATGTTGTACGGTCACCGGGAGTTCATTACGCTCATCGGAGCAACTGAGTCGGCCGCGTTGGAAACACTGGACAGCATCAAGACCGAGCTGGAAGTCAACGAGCGTCTCGCCGAAGATTTTCCGGAGGTGTGCTATCCGGTGGCACAGCTGGAGGGGATCGCGAACCGCTGCGCCGGACAGCTCTGCAAGGGCGAGCGCACCCGCATCACCTGGACAAGCAACGAGATCGTTCTGCCGACCGTCGAAGGAAGCAGGGCTTCCGGCATCATCGTCCGAGTCGCCGGCATCACCGGTCGTATCCGTGGTATGAAGTTCAAGCGGAGCGACGGCCGGAACGTGCGGCCGAGTCTGGTTGTCATCGACGATCCGCAGACCTCGGAATCCGCCGGATCGCTGGAACAGACACGCAAGCGGGTTCGTGTGCTTGCCGGAGATATCCTGGGACTTGCCGGTCCGGGGCAGAAAATCTCCGGGATCATGCCCTGCACGATCATCCGCCCGGGTGACATGGCCGACATTATCCTCAACCGAAACACACATCCGGACTGGAACGGCGAAAAGGACCGAATGGTGTACCGCTTCCCCACAAATATGAAACTGTGGGGGGAATACGCCGAGATCCGGGCGGAAGCTCTGCGCACGGAGGGCAATTTCCAGAAGGCGACGGAGTTTTATCTGGCGAATAGGGAGGCGATGGATGCCGGAGCGGAAGTGAGCTGGGAAGCCCGATATAATCACGATGAGATTTCGGCACTCCAACACGCTATGAATTTGAAACTGCAGGATGAAGCCGCTTTCCAAGCCGAGTATCAAAATGACCCATTGCCGGAGGACACCTTTGACGATGCGTTGCTCTCGGTCGATGAGATTTGCGGAAAAATCAATGGTATCGCCCGGTATCGGATTCCGCTTGCCTGTGATAAGCTCACGATGTTTATCGACATCCAAAAGGCTCTGCTCTTTTATGTTGTTATTGCGTGGAGCGATGATTTCACCGGGGCGGTGGTCGATTACGGAGCGTGGCCTGACCAGCACCGCCGTCAGTTTTCTCTGGCAGATGCGAACCCGACCATTCAGTCCAAATTCCCGAAGGCAGGATTTGAGGGCGGTCTGTATTCTGCCTTGACTGCGCTGACCGATAATTATCTCGGCAGGGAATGGGAACGTGAAGATGGGGCGGTACTGAAAATTGAAAAGGCACTGGTCGATGCAAACTGGGGGCAATCCACCGACATCGTTTATCAGTTCTGTCGGCAGTCCGTCCACGCCGGTATCATTATGCCGTCCCACGGGCGGTATGTTGGTGCCAGCAGTAAACCGATGACGGAATATCGAAAACAGCCCGGTGACAAACTCGGTTTCAACTGGATGATACCCAATGTTGCTGGCAAACGGGCAATCCGGCACGTGATTTACGATACCAATTATTGGAAAAGTTTTATTCACGCCCGCTTGGGCATTTCCCTCGGTGACAAAGGCTGCCTTTCCCTATACGGCAGAGTCCCCGGCAATCATCAGTTGCTTGCCGAGCATCTCACCGCCGAGTACCGAATTAAAACACAGGGGCGTGGCAGAACAGTTGATGAGTGGAAACTCAAACCGCAGAATACCGATAACCATTGGTTGGACTGCGTTGCTGGCTGTGCAGTCTGTGCGTCAATGCTGGGTGCATCGCTCCCGGAAACTTTGACAAAGGCGCGAGTCCCCAAAGCTCGGATAAAACTTTCCGATAAAAGCAGTTCAGCGGAGCGAGTTCTCACATCGCCCTTGGCAACCGCACCTCGTGGCAAAATGAAACTTTCAGATTTGAGGAGACAGAAAAATGGATAAAAAGAAAGAGATTTCCGAAAATATACAGCAGTTTATTGATCTTATTGCTGCAATTCTTCGCAGAATCAGAGAAAGTAAACTGGATAAATCGCCAGCATAATGCTTTATATATGGCACAGCAGAAAGGATTTACAATTATGGAAAATAAAATGACTTTAGAAATAGCCGATGTCTACGATATGGGGACTGCGGAGCTTAATGCAAAGTTTGAGGAACTTTACGGTTTTCCTCCTGGACAAACCAGTATTGTAACCATTCGGAATCGCATCATATATCGCATTCAGGAGCTGCATCTTGACGGAGTTTCTCTTGAGGATAGAGAATTTTTGAAAAGCATTGCTGCTCGTGATCCATTGGCAAATCTTGTCCGTAAACCGCAGGACAAAGTCAGTAAGGTGGCGGGAGCAAGATATGAACGCGTATGGAAAGGGAAAAAGTACGAAGTAACCGTACTTGGAGAAAAAAGATTTGAATTTGCCGGAGAGGTCTATACCTCTCTTTCGGCCGTTGCCCGTGCAATTACCGGGACACGCTGGAATGGCAAAGTATTTTTCGGGGTGAAATAATGACAGAAAATAAAGGAAAAAAACGATGCGTGGTCTATTGCCGGAAATCTGTTGAAGATGCAGAGTTGCAAAGTTTTAACTCTATTGACGCTCAACGGGAATCAGGCGAAAGTTATATTGCCAGTCAAAAAGCAAACGGATGGGTTTGCGTACCCACAAGATATGATGACTACGGTTATTCCGGTGGGAATACCAACCGTCCGGCTCTGCAACAACTTTTGAAAGATTGTGAAGCGGGGTTGGTTGATATTATTGTGGTTTACAAAATTGATCGACTTTCCCGTTCCATTTGTGACTTTTCAGAGCTTGTAAAGAAATTTGATGAATATGGTGTCCAGTTTGTCGCCGTAACGCAGGAAATCAACACTGCAACATCGTCCGGCAGAATGATGCTCAATATTTTGATGACTTTTGCTCAGTATGAACGGGAAATTATCTCCGAACGTACTAAAGATAAACTTTCTGCGTCAAAAAAGAATGGCTTATACACTGGTGGCGTGGTAGTTATGGGGTATAAAGCGGTTGACAAAAAGTTGGTCATTGTTCCCGAAGAAGCGGAGCTTGTAAGGCGTATTTTTCAAAGGTATATTGAAATTCAGTCGCCGAAAATAATCGCAGCAGAACTCAATGCGGAAAGTCGTAAAACCAAGACTGGCAAACCGTGGACAACAGCAGCGGTTTACCGCATTTTGAATAACCACACCTATGTCGGAGAGATAAATTACAAAGGAACAATTATTTACGAAGGTGAACATGATGCCATTGTCGATGAGCAGACGTGGGTTCGCACACAGGAAATTTTGAAGGCCAATAATCCTGTCAAAGATCCATCCAAGCGAACTCGCCGGGATATTCCGCTTCGTGGCATTATCAAATGCGGTCATTGCGGATGTCCGATGATGCCGTCCTATGCGAAGAAGAAGGGTGTGACATATTATTACTATCTTTGTGAAAACCATGAGAAATCAACAGGTTTAAGCGAATGCCCTGTTAAAAAAGTTCCAGCAGGAATGGTAGAGCAGTTGGTACAGGAACAACTGGATAAAGTTTTTCATTCTCATGATGTTCTTGTTGAACTTGCTGCACGGACTCAACTGCCGCAAAGAGTTATTTCCGACATTTTCCGGGAGAACTTTTGGACACAAGTTACTCCTGCAGAATTTACCAGGATGGCACAACTGATTTTGGACAAGGTCACGCTTTTTGAAGATCACATCGAACTGGACATTAAAAGCAGCGGCATGGAAAGCATTATGGAGGAGTTTACAGAAAATGATGCCTGAAATATTACCCAACGGAAACATCCGGATTTCTATTCC
>CALWZB010000151.1 GCA_944385915.1 uncultured Clostridia bacterium
CGTAGCGAAAATTTTCCTGCGCACCGTAAAATCATCTCCTTGATGTTTTGTTTGCCCTGCGAGCGTATTATATCATGGACGCGGCGGTTTGAAGGACAATGCCGCGCTTCATCTGAAAAGAGAAAAATTTAACTTCCTTCAGCGGCGCGGCGGCGCGCGTCACAGATACGCGCCGTCGGGGTAATTCCGCGCGCGTTCCTCGCCGCGCAGGACGCGCAGCGCGCCGAGCGCGAGCGCCTCAAGCTCGTTCTCGCCCGGCAGCGTTATGATGCGGCCGAGGAATTTTATCTTTTTCGTCACGCGCGCGACGAGTTCGTCCGAGTGCGCCATGCCGCCCGTCAGTATGACGGCGTCGATATCTCCGTCGAGCGCCGCCGTGAGCTCGCCGATGCCCTTCGCGACCTGATAGACGAATGCGTCGAGGACGAGCGCCGCGCGTTCATCGCGTTCCGCGAGCGCGAGTATCTCGCGCAGGTCGCGCGTGCCGAGGTAAGCGACGAAGCCCCAGCCTGATAGCAGCTTGACGCTCAGCTCGGCCTCCGTCCAGCGCCCGCTGAAGCAGAGCTCGATGAGCGCGTCTGCCGGAAGCCCGCCCGCGCGCTCTGCGGAGAACGGCCCGTCGGCCTTCGCGCCGATCACGTCGACGATGCGCCCGCCTTCGTGCGCGCCTATCGTAACGCCGGTGCCGAGGTGCGCGACGACGAATCGGCACTCCTCGTAGCGTTTGCCGAGCGACGCAGCGGCGCGGCGCGCCATCGCGCGCTGGTTCAGCGCGTGGACGAGGCTGCCGCGCTCTATCTCCGGCGCGCCCGAGACGCGCGCGACGGCGGAGAGCTCGTCCACCGACACGGGGTCTACGATATAGGCGGGCGCGTGCGATTCGCCGGCGAAGCGCCGCGCGATGAACGGCCCGAGGTTAGATGCGTGCTCGCCGCGCGGCGCGCGCGTCAGCCAATCGGTCATAGCGTCGTTGACGAGGTACGTCCCCGACGGGACGGGCGCGAGCAGGCCGCCGCGGCCGACCGCGGCGTCGAATTTGCGCGCGCCGAAGCCCGCTTCGGAAAGCGCCGACGCTATCGCCGCGCAACGCGCGGGGAGCTGCGCGAGTATCGTTTCATACTTCGCGCGTTCCTCGTCGGGGAAAGGCAAGTTTTTCTCGAACGCCCGCCGCTCGTCCTCGTAGACGGCGATTTTGGTCGAGGTCGAGCCGGGGTCGGCGGCGAGTATCAGCAACAGTGCATCCCTCCCGCGACGAGGCAGGAGAGCGCGATGGCGTTGAACTTCGTCTCGTGGTCGTCGGTGCGCGAGACGAGGATTATCGGGGCCTTCGCGCCGAGGACGACGCCCGCGGACTTCGCGTGACAGTAGTGTATCAGCGTCTTGCAGTGTACGTTGCCGCACTCGATGCTCGGCACTATCGTGAGGTCCACCTTGCCCGCTATGACGCTGCGGATGCCCTTGCGCTCCGCCGCCTCCTTCGACGCGACGACGTCTATCGCCATCGGCCCCTCTATCGTGCAGGTGCAGGGCAGGCCGTCGAACTCGCCCGCGCGCCACGCCTCGACGAGCGCCGCGGCGTCCACCGTCGCTGGCATGTCGGGGTTGACGCGCTCGTTCGCTGCGAGAATCGCGACGTTGACGTGCTCGTAGCCGAGCGCGTGTATCGCGCGCAGAGAGTTCGCGATGATATATTTTTTCTCCTTGAGCGTCGGCGCGATGATGAAGCCGCTATCGGCGCAGAACGAAAGATGATGCTCGCCAGGTATTTCGAGCACGGCGAGGTGGCTCAGTATGCGCCCGGTGCGCAGCCCGTTCTCCTTGTCGAGCACCGCGTGCAGGAAGTCCTCCGTGTTGACGAGCCCCTTCATCAGCGTGTAGCCAGAGCCCTCGCGCACTATCGCGACTGCCCTGCGCACCGCCTCCGCCGGCGTGTCCGCGTGGACGAGCTGCGCGCGTTCCGCGACGCCGTATTCCTCCATAGCGGGGCGAAGCACCGCTTCGTCGCCGACGAGCACAGCGCGGCCGAGGCCGTGGCCGAAGGCGAGCTTCATCGCCTCGACGGTCTCCACGTCCGCGGAGGCCGCCACCACGCAGCTGCCGCCGAGACAGCCGCAGCAGTTTATCATTTCGTCGAAAGTCTTATACATGAACAGGCCTCCAGTCGTTTCAGCACGCGCGCGCGGCGCGGCTGTATATTTGCTGAGATTATTATATAATGTCCCGAGGCTCAGCCGTTTTACGGAGCGTGGAGGTAATGCGATGAGTTTTGTCGAGAAGGCGAAGAGCATACTGTTTCACCGAGGCCCGGTCGATTTGGGCGACGGGCATGTGCTTTCGTCGCTCGCGCGCCTCTCCGTGCCGTCGATAGGCATGGTGCTCTTCCAGACGCTCTTCAACCTCGTCGATACGATTTTCATCTCGTGGCTCGGCGAGAGCCACATGGTCGCTATTTCGTACACCTTCCCGGTGCAGATAGGCGTCTTCGCTCTGCTCGAGGGCGTCGGCAACGGCGTGACGGCGCTCGTCGGCCGCCGATTAGGCGAGAACGACGTCGAAGCGGCGCGGCGCACGGCGCGCTGCGGCCTCGTCTTCGCCTACGTGCTGAGCCTCGTGTGGCTTCCGTTTTTATTCCCCGGGCCGTCGAACGCATTCTTCCGTATGCTCGGCGCGTCGGACCCCGAGACGCTGCGCCAGGCGTGGCTCTACAATATGTGGATACCGCCGATGACGGTCGTCATAGCCTTCACCTACATCGTGAACTCCATCTTCCGCTGCCAGGGCGACACGATGACGCCGCTGCGCTTCTTCCTCGTCGCGAACAGCCTGAACTTCGTGCTCGACCCGCTCTTCATCTTCGTCTTCGGCTGGGGCATGACGGG